>NZ_CP035425.1:749810-1124715 GCF_006740685.1 Candidatus Nitrosopumilus sp. SW
ATCACTACGAGTCATTGAAGGATCTAGTTTAGTACCAATAGCAACCAATCCACCAGGTTTTACTGATTCAACAATTCCTGCAGCAGTTCCCAAAGAAGTAATTTCTGTAATTAATGGTTCATAGATTTTTTTCTTTTCATTTAAGATTCCAGGCTTGATTTCAATTTCATCACCTATGTTAAAAACACCTTGAGTTAAGCTGCCGCCAATAACACCTCCTTTGATATTTTTTAATTTAGTTCCTGGTTTGTTAACATCAAATGAACGTAAAACATGCATGACTGTATCTTGTTTCTCATCTCTTTCAGGAGTTTTGATATTAGATTCTATTGAACCAATTAATGCATCAATGTTTAAGCCAGATTGAGCGGAGATTGGAATGATTGGTGCTTTTGCAGCATGAGTTCCTTTGACAAATTTTGTAATATCTTGATAATTTGTAAGTGCTTCTTTGTAAGACAACAGATCAACTTTATTTTGAACAACTACAATTTGTTGAATTCCAAGTGTTTGTAATGCTAGAAGATGTTCTTTTGTTTGGGGTTTTGGAACTTTTTCGTTTGCTGCAACCAATAATAATGCACCATCCATTAATGCAGAACCAGATAACATGTTTGCCATCAAACTTTCGTGTCCTGGACTATCAACAAAGCTAACAACTCGAGATAATTCACTTTCTCCTCCACAATTGTTACATTTTGGTGTTGTAGAATATCCTAATGGTTCTTCACAGTTTTTACATTTGTAAAATGCTGCATCAGAATAACCAACTCTAATTGTAATTCCACGTTTTAGTTCTTGACTATGAACACTTGTCCACGAACCAGTTAATGCTTGGATGAGAGTAGTTTTTCCATGATCTACATGACCTGCGGTTCCAATGTTAACACATGGTTGATATCCATATTTTTCAATATACCAATCAGGAAGTGTATCTCTCCAATGCATGAGTCAAAATGTAGAATCGGTATATGTTAAGTTATTCTTTTTTATCTTCAGATTTTTCTTCTGTAGACTCTGCTGCATCTTCTGCAGGAGTTTCAACAGGTAATTCACCATCAAATTTACAATTAATTTGATAAATTTCTTCAGAGATAGTATTTCCGCGCATTAATTTTCTTACTCTTTGTCCTTTCTCTGCATCTTGCAAACCTACACCTTTAGAAAGTAGAACATATTTTCTTGCAGCCCCATGAATGTCGTTTCTCATTGGAACACCAGATTTGTCACTGCCTCCAGTAAGTTTTAGTTTTCCATTTAGACCAACAACAGAAGCATCAGTTTCATGTCCTAATTCAAGACCCAAAAGTGGATTGGCATCGCTATCTTTGAGTTCTTTTGACATTGATTTTCCTTTAATGTCGGAAATGGTTATCTTGAAGTTTGCCAAGTATTCGAAAAAAATCTAAAACGACTAATTAACCTTTGGACATTATTTTTAAATTAATAATAACAAAGATGTGCATGGCTGAAGATATACGATGTCCTAAATGCGATAATAAGATGGTGGACATGCAAGCCTGTCACATGTTTTGCCCAAATTGTGGATCACATCTAGATTGCTCAGATAAAGGAAATTTTTGGTAGATTACAGTCCAGGTCTATCAGGAATATATTCAGAAGACATGTTAATTGCTTGATCTTTCATGATTTCAAGATATGTATCATAATCTGCTTCAAAATTACAATGAGGGCATTTTACATTTGTTACATTATCATCCAAAACTGCAACTTTTTCACATTCAGGACATCTTGCATCCATATACCAACTTGTGAATCAAGATATTTAATTATAATTAATGAAGATGGTTCAAGCGGAGTTAGTTTAGTCCGGTATGACGTCAGCTTCCCAAGCTGAAGGCCGCGGGTTCAAATCCCGCACTCCGCATCATAATTCACGAATTGCTTGTTCGATAATTCCTCTATCAGGAGCCTTTGGAAAATATTTCAGATAATTTTTGAGATCATCTTTTGCATCATTGTTCTTGTTTTGTTGTTCTCTAAGATAAGCACGATTTTTGTAAATTTTTGCAGAACGTTTGGGATTAATTTCAATTGCTTTTGTGTAACAATCTTCTGCCTTTTCAAAATCATTTGTTTTAAGATAAAAATTCCCAAGGCCATTATAGGTCAAATAAGAACGATTATTGAGTTCTAAACATTGTTCATAAAAATTAATGCATTCAGAAGATTTTTGTTCATTCATCACAGTACCTAAAAGATGAAGTGCAGTTGAATTTTTTGGATTCAATTCTATTGCTTGCTTCAATAAATTAACTGCTTCAGAGTGATTTTTAAGAATACTTTGTCTTTCAGATTCAAAGCATAGTCGATTTGATTTGTTAAAAGAATCATTTTCAAGTGTGATAGAAGATGCAACATCTTCAGGTGCAAGTATTATCAGTAATTTGCCTTCTTCAGACCACTCTTTTTCAAATATTTCTTCAGGAATTGCACCTTCTTGCATTTCACCTTCTTTATTTCCTGTTTGAATATAATGCAGAATTGTTTTTTCTTCATCATTGTAACCTGTAATAATTGAGGCATGTTGAGTAACTTCAGGGATTCCTGGAAGAATTACTATTGGAGGAATTCCTGAATCAATAATTTTTTTTAATTCATTCAAAGAGGAATGTACGATTTTGCACACTAATCCATGTCTTTCTGCAGATTCGATACCTTCAATGAGTATACTTCCGTTAAATCCTGCATATTTTTTTGCAGTTTCCACAGCTTCAGCCATAGGTAAATCAATATTCCAATATTTTGAAACCACATTAACGGGTAATGGAAGACAAATATTTTCTTCCTCAACTAATGGTAAAAGTAATTCATGATCCTCTTGTTCCATGATTTAAGTAATTTTTCCAGAGTAATTAAAATGATTCAGAGCATACAGAATTTTTCAATCATATTGTTTCCATCCAAACTCATTTCTGGATGAAATTGGGTTCCAAAAATGGGCTTGTTCACATGCTTAACAATTTCATATTTGCAATTAACAGATTCACCAATAGAGATCAAATCAGAGGGCAATTTAGATATCTCAAAATTATGACTTTCAAAAACCAATAAAAAATTATTTTTAATTAGATTATTTTCAAAAACCTTTACAGTTTCATTCCCTTTTTGAAGGGAAAAACTTTTTTTGATTGTGCCTCCCAAAGTAAGGGCTAAAATTTCAGCACCATAACAAATACCAAGTAATTTAGAATTATTTTTAATAGAATATTTTACAATTTTTGAATTTATTTCATTAATTTTTTTTTCATTCTTTCTTCTACCAGATAAAATAAAAGAATCATAATCAGATAATGAATCAATATCTAAATTGTTTGGAGTTTGAATTTCAAATGAAATATTTTTTTCAGTAAGAAAATTAGTTAGGTTTTTTGTGTAAACAGATCCATTATCTACAACTAAGAGCAATTAGTTGCCTACCTCAATTGAGACATAGTGAATCTCAGATATACCATCTTTGACAAATATTGTTCCAATGTTGAGGTTATTCTCTTCTTGCCACATGAATACCCTATCACTTCTTGGCTGTACAAAGTCATCAATGAATTGTGATAGGAACTCTACAGTGTCCTCACGATCATTTTCAGTAAAGAAGAATAATTCTCCTTCATTAAATGATAATGGAATTTGTATTGATGTGGGTTCTGATACGGTAATGTCATTTTCTTCAAAGACTTTTTTGATAATTTCTATTCTATCATCTCTGTCTAATTCAACATAATCTTCATCAGCAACAGTAATTGAACCCGCAACACCTGACACTTTCTTCAAATAGGCTTCAAATGCTTTTTCTTGAGTATCACCTAGTCCTACAAAATATTCTCCATTGAATGCTGCACCTACAGCTGCAATTGTTCCTAATTGTGCAACTACACCTCCAGCACCAGCAGTATAAACAGGAATAAAGTAAACATCATGCACACCTACACGATATAAAATATTATCACCAATTCTTGGATTTCTCAATAATGTCTTTAATTGAGCAAATTCAGGATCTCTATCAAGTGCTTCTCTAACAGCAGTTGGACCAATTAATTTGGTTGTAGAATTGAGAGGAACTTCATAAAATTGTAAATTACCTAAATTAGTAAGATCATTTTCAACTACCATATATCCTGCAAGATTTCTTCCTTGAGAACCTCTCAGTTCTAATGATAGTAATCCTAGGAATTCAGTTTGATCAAATCCTGGAGGTTTTGCTTCAACATAATAGGTATCAAGACCACGAGGAATTTCATAGAATTCATTTGCTTGAATGAATGTTTCAACATTTGTCACATGATAAACATTGTACATTTCAGTTTTCCAATTAAATAATTCAACAGGATACCTAATTTGTTCTTCTAGCCATGCAGGCATTGGTTGGAATTGTTCCTCATACTGACTAGCAAACATTTCTGTAAAGAAATCATCTCCAGTCTTTAGTAATTGAATATCACCATCGTATGAATCAACAAGGGCGTATCCAACTAGACGCAAGTATGGATTTCCAACAGACCAAGGAACATCTCTTGTATCAAATCCAATGATTAGTGGAATTAACCAATAGGAGTTTTCACCATCGGTAACCGGAAGTGAATCTAATTCTTTTCCAAATAGGTCATATAGGAAATAAGGATACAAGGTTTGCATTCTATCATGTACATCTTTGTATCTCATTATGTGAACAGATTCTCCTGGAAATGAGAGCAAAAAGTTTGGCTCAAATATCCAACTCAAAGGAGGCGAAACGTCTAATCCTCCCAATCCAGAATAGGATACACCGCCAAGTTCTGCACTTTCAGAACCTCTGGAATTTGGATAAGCAGACCATGTTTGCTCAAATAAACCGCCTTCACCATAGTAAATTTCTCTTTGTTTGAAAAATTGGTCACTTTCAACAATTTGTCCATCTGTAGCTTCCAAAGTAAGGAATCCTTCTGGAACATGTGTGTATACAAGGTGTTCGTTATACCATCTATTTTCAAGACTAACAGATGTTGGAAGAATTGGTTTCATTGAGGCAGTCCAATACAAAGTGTTGTTAAATCTCAAAATATCATTATCTTCAAAATCCACATAAGGAATCAAACCAATTTCAGGCTTTAATTTAGCAAAAGCTGCTTCCCAGTCCCAAACACGAATTACATCTAAAACATCACTATTTTGAGAAACATAGTTTTTGATATTGTTTGGAGAAACAGAGGTTAATTGAACATCATGAGTATTTTCTTGGACATTATTTAGTTCACCTAGGTATCTATTTACTCCAATTTGTTGAGCAGTATATGGTCCCAAAAATTCAATCTTTTTTGCATCTGCAATGCTGTTATTGACAGAAACAACTCCTGCTATAATTATTGCAATTGTAATTATTGTAAGTATTCTAATGTATACATCTCTCTTAAACATATGAGTTAGAACACGTGCCCTAATTCGATCAACTACTGAAAATGCAATTAATGCAGAACCAATTACAAGTGTGCCACCAATTACATATCTTGTGTTATAATCAATTTGATCAGTAAAAAATAAGTTAAATCCTGCCCAAAGTATTCCAATTCCAATTATTCCTTCAATAGTTGAAACATAGTTTAGGTATCGTGGTTTGCCGTCATTAGAGTCTTGAAGGAATGAAGTGATTACATGGATTATTCTGTGTAACCCAACATACAAAACCAAACGTAATCCAATTGCTGCAAGAATTGGAGGAATCAGAATTACTAATGCAGGCACCATTGGAACTACATTTTCTGCAGCATAGTTTGGATCAGTTTCAGGAGTGACAAATGGTAATGAAAATAATTTTGGCAGATTTTCTATTCCAAGATAATTACCATCAATAAAGGACATTGCAGCAAATCCAAACATAATATTTGCAAAGAATGCACCAAAGAGGAAGATTTTGGTAATTTGCCAGATGACAAATTGAGCTGAACTTAATTTGTAATCTCTAAAACTTGGTACTACATTGGATATTGGTTGTTGTCCACTTTTGCCTAAAAATCCAATTGCAGTATTAATTGCATACCAGAAAATAGAAGAACGTCCTGAAATATTTACACGAACTAATGCAATGGCAGATAGAATAATGGTAGAAACAAGCGTGTAATAGAGAGGCTTGGTAAATTGATCGCCAAATTCTGTGAAATTCATCGATAAAATGACTGCTTGATTTCCTACAATTGCAAAAATAACAATACCAATGATTGCAATAATGCCTAATCTGATGTATTTTCCAGCATCAGTAGGAGGAGTCTGCTTATCAGTAGAGGCGCTATACAAAATCAAGTTGAGTTAGGATTTGGTAAATTAATGTCTTACCAGCAAAATTAGGCAATTGTTGCTAATTTTTTACATATCATATAGACTGCAGCAAATGTTGGAATACTTACTTTTTCGTTATTGTATGGACCAAATTTTTTATTTTTTAGTTTAAACTCAATTGGACAATTTGCTAATATTTCGACAGTATCATCACTTAGAAAAGAGGAATCTGCATATGCATCAAATTTTTCCAGGTCTTTACAATGAATTTTTGTAAGACCACTTTTACTGTTGATAGAACCAGGTAAACGAAAGATTCTATGTATATCCATTGTAACATTAGGATCAATTTTTGTTCCAATATTTTCAGAAACATCATCCAAAGTTTTTTGAAATGATGAATAACCATTTGAAAGTAATTCTGATATGATTTTTGATCTCTTTGATTTTGAACCATATACATATTTTGAGAATCTTCCTCTCCATCCAGATTCACCAAAGTCAGGGAATTGATTTCTATTTGGTTTGAATTTTTTCATCCCAAATTTTTCAGGAATTGCACCATTAAACATGATGTAATCAACAAGTTCGGATCTTTCTCGAGATCCATTTTGTTGGAATTGAGAATTATACACATAGATGTGAAACCCTTCATTGCCAGAAAAATACACTTGAATATTTTTTTTATCTATTGAAAAATCATCAGTTAAAATTTCTGATAGTTTTAAAACTTCAGTTTTTGATGAGTCAATACAATTTTTACATGGTAGAGATTTTTTTTCTAATTTTGTTGAATTGCATTTCAAACATTTTTCAGAATTCTTTGAAATTTCATTACATTCATTGCAAACAGATAATGTATGATTTGCTCTACAAGCTAAATTAAGATCCTTTGCATCAATATCAAAAATCAGATCAGCTTCCTTCCAATCTTTCTCATTCATAGGTAAATTTGGAAATGAGTAATATGCATTTGAACAATATACATCAGATGGGACATTTTGCATTAATAATAAATGCAATTCTTTGTCGTCTTTGACTGAAATATGACGGGTCATTCCAGAATTAAATTTTTGATATCCGAATTCCCTTTCAGATGTACGTTCAGGTACTCGAATTAAATCAAATTGTTCAAAATAATATTTTTTGAACGCACTTTCTAGAAATTTTATGTCAGTTTCTTTCATTATTTTTTCTTCTTTCCAAATTGTAAGGGAGTAATTATGCCATCACACTCAGATGTTGCAAAACAAAGACTTTGTGTTTTTAGTTTTTCACACGAAGGACAAGAGTATTGAGTGCCACTACCCGATGTTCCAGCTAGATGATTAAGTTGGTAAAGGGTTACACGTTCATTATAGTCTGGAGCATTTTTGAATAATGGTGCAATTTGTTGCACAGATTGTCCTTTTGAGAGAAGAAAGGTTGCCAACATGAATCTACCTGAATGTGGAAGGTTTTCGCCTTTTTCAAGTATTTCAATTGCATGTTTAATGCATGGAGGATATTCTCCAGTTGTGACGGTAAAAGTTGAGAATTTTTTTGATAACATTACAAGTTTGTTTACAGAATCTTCAAAACCAGGAATCATTGTTGGTGTTTTTGCATTTACTATTTTTGAATTGATATAAGTGCCAAGTTCTTTTCTGATTAATCTTACAGTTTCGTGAGGAGTAAGAAAGACTTGGCCATTTTCTACATGTCTGTTAACTAACTTCCATTCTCTTTCATGAAAATTAATAGAATGTTTTAGATAATCAGACACTGGAATTACAAAGTAATCATCTAGTTTTTCTATTTGAACTGAAAACAAATCATCAATTACACGAATCGCTAATTGTTTTTTTGATTCATCTGAAATATTTGCCAAGTCTTTTTCTAGATATTTTTCAGCACGTCTTGCCTCAGCAAGTGCAAATCTCTTGATTAAAGTATGCATACCGCTTAATTTTAACAAGACTATGGCAAGCAGAAATGAGAAAACCTCTCTGGGAAGTGCTGCTTCTTTTGATACCTGATCCTCAATCAGGTCAGATTTGTAGATCTTTCCATCTGCTGCAACCTGAATTCTTTCATATGCTTTAGTTATCAGTTCTTTTAGATCAGGATCAGTTCCAAATTGTTCTAAAGTGAATCCCTTGTCTTTTAGATATTGACCAGCATCTGCTAAAAAGGGATATTTTGCAATTTCATCTTGTCCAAGTGCTAGCATATTAGTAAATTACCTAGTTTACTTAAAAATCTGGTTTCAGTATATTTGATGCTAATTTAAATTATGTTTGGATGAAATTTGAAATATGCAGATTGGTTGTCATGTATCAATTTCAGGTTCCATTGACAAGGCAGTAGATAATGCAGTTGAGAGAGAATGTTCAGCATTTCAAATTTTTACTAGAAATCCAAGAGGATGGCATGCAAAGCCACTTACAAAAGAAGACATTACTAATTTTAAATCAAAATTAAAAGAAAGTAAAATTGATAGATTTGCAACCTGTGCACACATGCCATATCTTCCAAATTTAGCTACTCCCAAAGAAGACGGATTTGAAAAATCAGTAAAAACTTTGGTTGATGAAGTTGAGAGATGTGCACAGTTAGGAATTCCATATCTTGTAACCCATTTGGGAAGCCATTTAGGAACTGGTGAAGAATCTGGAATTAAGAGATTAGTCAAAGGGTTAACCCAAGCAGGTAAAACAAAAAATGATGTAATGATTCTATTAGAAAATACAGCAGGACAAAAAAATTCTGTGGGTTCAGATTTTAAACAACTAGGAGAAATATTCAAGCAGTTAAAACCTACAAAAAAATTTGGTGTTTGTTTAGATTCATGCCATGCATTTGTTTCAGGATACGATTTGAGGACTGAAAAAACAGTGAAAGAAACTTTTGCTGAATTTGATAAATATGTAGGAATAGATAACTTGAAAATTCTTCATCTAAATGATGCCAAAGGTGAAATTGGATGTAATCTTGATAGACATTATCATTTAGGAATGGGAGGGATTGGAGAAGAAGGAATTTCTGCTATTGTAAAGTATGCAAATAAAAAGAAAATACCAATAGTTTTAGAGACACCTATTGATGATGACAGAGATGACTTTGAGAACATTAGAAAAGCAAAAGAATTTGCGTAGAAATTTATTCAATGGTTTTTGTGAATAGATATGGACTATGAAACAGTAATGAAATTAGCACTTGAGCGTGGATTTTACTTTCCAAGTTGTGAGGTTTATGCAGATGCTCAAGCTGGTTTTTGGGAATATGGTCCAACAGGGGTGGGTTTAAAAAATAAATTTTTAGAATTATGGAGAAGAGAATTAATCAGAAGAGATGGAATGCTAGAGATTGATGGTTCTCAAATAATGTCAAAATCAGTGTTTGAAGCATCAGGGCATTTAGGAAATTTTGCAGATCCAATTATAAAATGTACAAAATGTAACTCAACATTTAGAGCTGATAGAACAATTGCAGAGTTAACACAAATTGAAATTCCCGAAAGTGCAGATTTGGAGGAATTTGATAATGCAATTAATCAAAATAACATAAAGTGTCCAAAGTGTAAAGGAGAATTTGATAAAACAAAGAATTTCAATATGATGTTTAAAGTAGGAATTGGTCCTGAAGAAGAAGAGGCATATCTTAGACCAGAGACATGTCAATCAATCTTTGTTGATTTTCCTAGATTATACAAAACTATGAGGGGGAAACTTCCTTTAGGGATTGCTCAGGTTGGAAAAAGTTTTAGAAACGAAATTGCGCCAAGACAAAGTCTCTTACGTTTAAGAGAATTTTATCAGGCAGAAATTGAAGTATTTTGTAACCCATCAAAACTAGATGAGATGGAAAAATTTGTAGAGATTCAAGATACGGTAATCAGAGTACAAACAGACGCTGAGCCAATTTCAATGACATGTAAGGAAGCAATAGAATCAGGAACAGTCCCGAACAAGTTTGTTGCATATTATTTAGGAATACTGACTGAGTTTTATGAGAAAACAGGAATAGATATCTCAAAGAGCAGATTTAGAAAGTTAGGAGACAAGGAAAAAGCATTCTATGCAGAAGTTGCATTTGATTTTGAAGTAGAAACGACAATCGGATGGTTAGAACTGGTTGCATGTAATTACAGATCAGACTATGACTTGTCCAGTCATGCAAACAAGAGTAAAGAGAAATTTGAAGTGATGGATAATGATGATAAAGTCTTACCACATGTTTTTGAGATTTCAATGGGAATTGATAGAAGTCTATACACAATTTTAGAGCATTCATTAAAAGATGATAAAGAACATGAAAGAGTTGTATTATCATTAAAACCATATCTCTCACCTATTCATGTAGGGATTTTATCCTTAGTAAAAAAAGACGGGTTGAAAGAAAAAACAGATGAGATTTATCTTTCCATAAAAAGAAAATTTGATGCATTTTTAGATCATTCTGGTGCAATCGGTAGAAGATATAGAAGATTAGATGAAATTGGAGCTCCGTTTGCAGTTACAGTTGATCATCAAACATTAGAAGATGACACCGTTACTATAAGAAAAAGAGATTCTATGGAACAGACAAGAATAAAAATTTCAGAAATTGATCCAATTCTTTTAGAATCAGTTGCATTCCCATAGACTAGTCTGAGTAGATGGTAATCATTTCAGAGAGTATCTTTTGTTTCACTTTAACAGTCAGGTCCTTGATTGCTTGTGCTTCTGGAATTAGTCCTTGTTCAGTTTCTAAAGTAACTGTCCAATCTCCAACAATTGGATCAATTGAAGTGATAGAGAATCTTTCTAATGCACTATCAGCACCACTATACTTTACTCTAAGTATCTGTCCATCATATTCCACACTTTGTAATCCACCTCTATTCTGTCTAGTACTATCTTGAATTGAACATTCATCAGATGCACCGATAATACATTGACCATTTGGTGCAATCACATTGAATTTGAATTCATCTTGAGAATCAGATGCATAAATCAATACGGGTTCAGACAATACTTTTCCATCAATTTTTATTGGTTGTATGGTCTTCATATCATAGGCAGACATTGAAACTGTCTTTGGATAGTTGTAAAGCACTCCTGAATCAGTAACTTTAGAAATTCCATACAAATCTACTTTAGCTTGAATATCATATGATGAGAGACCATCATTAAATGGAGTCTTCCAGTCAAATGATACTTTGGTTTGTCCGTTATCAAAGAACTGAGCTTGTTTTGATACAACTTCACCATCAACTAACAGAGATACAATACCATATGCTGGTGCTTGTTCATTTTCTATGTAGATATTTGGTCTCACTATTGAGTTGCTTGCCTGAATAGATGGAACATCTAACTCTAGAGATACATCTGGTTCTGTGATTGGTTTAACGCCCATGGTGTAATGTTTTGATTCAACTTCACTAAGTTCCTCATCAATTACATGTATCCAATAACTTACTGCTGGATCTTGCAGTAGGAAAGAAGGTATGCTTGCAGATACTTGGTATGCAGAATCAGTATAGATGAGTGGTTCAACATTCATTTTCATAGCAATGTATTCATCATCAGATTGTCCTAGTGTGATAGTTCTTAGTTCAACTCTCTTGAGTGGCGTCTTGCTATCAATAATTGCTGAAATGTTCAAGTCTTGTTCAGATACATAGAAGTATTCTGAATCAACATCGGCAATGTGTTGCGTTCCGTTCTCAATTTGGAATTTGACATCAAATATTCTAGGCACTCCAAATGAAATTTCACCTGTTTCGCCTTCTGGAATATCAGAAATTACAACAACACCATCACATGAAGGAGTGTTTATTGCAGCATTAACGGTATTTTGTACTGTGCCTTTTTCTTCAGTAACAGTAACCATCAAGAATGTTTCATTAGATGTTATTGGAATTTCATACAGATATTTGTCAACTCTGGTAATCTTGTTTAGTTCTTCATATGGCTGTTCATCAGATAGTACTGCTATGACAGTTCCAGTCTTTGTAGTATGAATTGTAACTACTGGAGGTTTTTCAGCATCACTAGAGACAAGGATCTTTGCGATATTTTCATCACATTTGTCATATGATACTTCGTTAATTGTGAGTGGAGTGCCTAAAATACCACCAAATCCACCTAAGCCTCTACCACTTGGGCCCACACCAACATTACCTCCACCTCCAGATTTACCTTCACTTGGACTAGTAGACGATGAGCTCTTTGATGCACCAAACTTTGTAAAGTGATTAGTCCACACAACAAGATCACCGCCAACATCGATTTTACATTCATTGTTTGAACCCAAACCTGCAGCAGAATCCGAAGTACATGTTTCAGTGATAAATGTAAGAGTGCCTGCAGAATTTACAAATACTGGAATAAATCCAGCGTCATTAGTAAATTCAATTCTTGCAGGTTTAGAAAGTGAAATTGACTCAGTACTAAGGCCTATCTCAAATGCTGCAATCTCAGAGTAAGAAGTAGTTGTTCTTCCAGATATTTCATCAGGTATTGATATTTCAGTGTCTCCCCAATCGAAATTACCTTTGAATACTCCTGCAGATCCAGTAGCAACAGTACCATTAGATAATCGAATATTACCTAAAGATGCTTGGGAATTATTATTTTCTACTTGATCATGAGGGACATTGAAGTTTATTATAAGATTTTCAGATCCAGATGTTGTTATTGTAGTTGATGATTTACTTCCAGTAGTAGTTAAACCTGCTGAAAAGTCAAATGTAATTGATTCTTGGACATCACTTGCTATAGTAATAGATGTAACATTTGTGGTAGATTGCATAATTACTTTTGTATTTTCTTTTGTTACATTAACTGTCTCAGTGTCAGTTGTAGTAGTAATGAACGTAGTTCCACTAGAGGAGCTAATTGTAACAGAAGTTGCAGGTGAATTTCCAGAGGTGTTATTAGATGTGTCTGTTTGTGTAGCAGTAAATGAGTAAGTACCATCAGAAAGTGTAGTTATTGTTACACTCCAATTTCCGCTACTATCAGCAGTTCCTGTTCCAATTGAATTAATACCCTCACGAACTGTAATTGATGAGCCTGGTTCAGATGTTCCTGATACGGTATATGGTGCATTATTAGTGGATATGATAAGGACTTTTGGTGGAACTACTGTAGTATCAGATGATACTGCAATTCCGGATTGAGTTTCTGCATCAACACCATCAGTACTAGTTACAGTACCAACTAGGTTGAGGGTTGGAGATATACTTGCACCAAGAGCAGGAGATACTGTTAGGGTTACAACATTATCATTTACAGATACTGAAGTGACAGTTATTCCTGATGGGCTAGTTATTGTAAAGTCAGATGTAGATACTGTTGAAGCACTTAGATCTTGTGAGAATGTTACCTTAATGGTATTTTGTGTGATTACTTCGGCAGATTCTATTGCCATTGTTATTTTAGCATTAACAGCATCAATTACAGAGATAGAATCAGAAAGCATCAAAGTTTGAGAGAATATCTTAGTAAATGGAGCAGATAGTGTAATGGAGTCAGAGAGTTGTATGGTTTGAGAGGCGGTGTTGGCAATAGTGTCAGATATTGTGATAGAGTCAGAGAGTGACTGGACAAATGTTGCTGCTGTAACTAAGGTGTCAGTGATTGTAATAGAGTCAGAGAGTTGTATGGTTTGAGAGGCGGTGTTGGCAATAGTGTCAGATACTGTGATAGAGTCAGAGAAAGTCTTGGTTATTGATGCTTCAGTTGCAAAGGTGTCAGTGATTGTAATAGAGTCAGAGAGTTGTATGGTTTGGAATGAGTTGGTTGCGACAGTGTCAGATACTGTGATAGAGTCAGAGAAAGTCTTGGTTATTGATGCTTCAGTTGCAAAGGTGTCAGTGATTGTAATAGAGTCAGAGAGTTGTATGGTTTGAGAGGCGGTGTTGGCAATAGTGTCAGATACTGTGATAGAGTCAGAGAGTGACTGGACAAATGTTGCTGCTGTAACTAAGGTGTCAGTAACTCCTACAGAGTCAGAGAGTGGTTGTGTTTGGAATGAGTTGGTTGCGACAGTGTCAGATACTGTTATTGAATCTGAAAGTGACTGGACAAATGTTGCTGCTGTAACTAAGGTGTCAGTGATTGTAATAGAGTCAGAGAGTTGTATGGTTTGAGTGGCGGTGTTGGCAATAGTGTCAGATACTGTGATAGAGTCAGAGAAAGTCTTGGTTATTGATGCTTCAGTTGCAAAGGTGTCAGTGATTGTAATAGAGTCAGAGAGTTGTATGGTTTGGAATGAGTTGGTTGCGACAGTGTCAGATACTGTGATAGAGTCAGAGAAAGTCTTGGTTATTGATGCTTCAGTTGCAAAGGTGTCAGTGATTGTAATAGAGTCAGAGAGTTGTATGGTTTGAGAGGCGGTGTTGGCAATAGTGTCAGATACTGTGATAGAGTCAGAGAGTGACTGGACAAATGTTGCTGCTGTAACTAAGGTGTCAGTAACTCCTACAGAGTCAGAGAGTGGTTGTGTTTGGAATGAGTTGGTTGCGACAGTGTCAGATACTGTTATTGAATCTGAAAGTGACTGGACAAATGTTGCTGCTGTAACTAAGGTGTCAGTGATTGTAATAGAGTCAGAGAGTTGTATGGTTTGAGAGGCGGTGTTGGCAATAGTGTCAGATACTGTGATAGAGTCAGAGAAAGTCTTGGTTATTGATGCTTCAGTTGCAAAGGTGTCAGTGATTGTAATAGAGTCAGAGAGTTGTATGGTTTGGAATGAGTTGGTTGCGACAGTGTCAGATACTGTGATAGAGTCAGAGAAAGTCTTGGTTATTGATGCTTCAGTTGCAAAGGTGTCAGTGATTGTAATAGAGTCAGAGAGTTGTATGGTTTGAGAGGCGGTGTTGGCAATAGTGTCAGATACTGTGATAGAGTCAGAGAGTGACTGGACAAATGTTGCTGCTGTAACTAAGGTGTCAGTAACTCCTACAGAGTCAGAGAGTGGTTGTGTTTGGGAAACGGTTTCGGTTACAGTATCAGATACTGTTATTGAATCTGAAAGTGTCTTGGTTATTGATGCTTCAGTTGCAAAGGTGTCAGTGATTGTAATAGAGTCAGAGAGTTGTATGGTTTGAGAGGCGGTGTTGGCAATAGTGTCAGATACTGTGATAGAGTCAGAGAGTGACTGGACAAATGTTGCTGCTGTAACTAAGGTGTCAGTAACTCCTACAGAGTCAGAGAGTGGTTGTGTTTGGGAAACGGTTTCGGTTACAGTATCAGATACTGTTATTGAATCTGAAAGTGACTGGACAAATGTTGCTGCTGTAACTAAGGTGTCAGTAACTCCTACAGAGTCAGAGAGTTGTATGGTTTGAGAGGCGGTGTTGGCAATAGTGTCAGATACTGTGATAGAGTCAGAGAGTGACTGGACAAATGTTGCTGCTGTAACTAAGGTGTCAGTAACTCCTACAGAGTCAGAGAGTGGTTGTGTTTGGGAAACGGTTTCGGTTACAGTATCAGATACTGTTATTGAATCTGAAAGTGACTGGACAAATGTTGCTGCTGTAACTAAGGTGTCAGTAACTCCTACAGAGTCAGAGAGTTGTATGGTTTGAGAGGCGGTGTTGGCAATAGTGTCAGATACTGTGATAGAGTCAGAGAGTGACTGGACAAATGTTGCTGCTGTAACTAAGGTGTCAGTAACTCCTACAGAGTCAGAGAGTGGTTGTGTTTGGGAAACGGTTTCGGTTACAGTATCAGATACTGTTATTGAATCTGAAAGTGTCTTGGTTATTGATGCTTCAGTTGCAAAGGTGTCAGTGATTGTAATAGAGTCAGAGAGTTGTATGGTTTGAGAGGCGGTGTTGGCAATAGTGTCAGATACTGTGATAGAGTCAGAGAGTGACTGGACAAATGTTGCTGCTGTAACTAAGGTGTCAGTAACTCCTACAGAGTCAGAGAGTGGTTGTGTTTGGGAAACGGTTTCGGTTACAGTATCAGATACTGTTATTGAATCTGAAAGTGACTGGACAAATGTTGCTGCTGTAACTAAGGTGTCAGTGATTGTAATAGAGTCAGAGAGTTGTATGGTTTGAGTGGCGGTGTTGGCAATAGTGTCAGATACTGTGATAGAGTCAGAGAGTGACTGGACAAATGTTGCTGCTGTAACTAAGGTGTCAGTAACTCCTACAGAGTCAGAGAGTGGTTGTGTTTGGGAAACGGTTTCGGTTACAGTATCAGATACTGTTATTGAATCTGAAAGTGTCTTGGTTATTGATGCTTCAGTTGCAAAGGTGTCAGTGATTGTAATAGAGTCAGAGAGTTGTATGGTTTGAGTGGCGGTGTTGGCAATAGTGTCAGATACTGTGATAGAGTCAGAGAGTGACTGGACAAATGTTGCTGCTGTAACTAAGGTGTCAGTAACTCCTACAGAGTCAGAGAGTGGTTGTGTTTGGGAAACGGTTTCGGTTACAGTATCAGATACTGTTATTGAATCTGAAAGTGACTGGACAAATGTTGCTGCTGTAACTAAGGTGTCAGTGATTGTAATAGAGTCAGAGAGTTGTATGGTTTGAGTGGCGGTGTTGGCAATAGTGTCAGATACTGTGATAGAGTCAGAGAGTTGTATGGTTTGAGTGGCGGTGTTGGTAATAGTGTCAGATACTGTGATAGAGTCAGAGAGTTGTATGGTTTGAGTGGCGGTGTTGGTTAGATCATCAGATACTGTGATAGAGTCAGAGAGTTGTATGGTTTGAGAGGCGGTGTTGGCAATAGTGTCAGATACTGTGATAGAGTCAGAGAGTTGTATGGTTTGAGAGGTGGTGTTGGCAATAGTGTCAGATACTGTGATAGAGTCAGAGAGTTGTATGGTTTGAGAGGCGGTGTTGGCAATAGTGTCAGATACTGTGATAGAGTCAGAGAGATATTTGAATACTTGTGATGCATAGTTTACTTCAATTGCTTTTTCAAGTGTTTTTGTACCTCCTGGTAAAGTCCAACTGTGTGTAACAGTAACGTCACCTTGATTAACAGAATATTGAGCATCATAGAAATCAGTACCTACCTGATCCATCCATGAAGTGCCTCCTAATGGTGTCGTAGGATTTTTGTTTGCAACCATTCCTGAAATCATCGCATCGCCTGCATCTACAAGAATAGCCATACTTCCATCATCACCAGCATCAGCAACGATGGCACCAACAGTATTTGCAGCATCAGATAATGCTGTGTTATCCTGTTGAACCCCACTCAAAACTATTGCACCTACAGAAATATCAGATGCAGCAGTGGTAGTGACTTGAACATCAAAAGCTTGTCCAATAGGGATATTATTTTGTTCTAGTGTGGCAGTGTAAAATCCTGATACAGCGTTTGATTGAGAATCTGAAGTAAGTGTACCAGTAACTAGTGTTGGAGTTGCTAAGGAATTGCTTGTTCCATCTGTAACAATATCTACACTAGAGATTGTAACAGTGCTTGGATCAGCGGCAACAAAAATTATCACTGCAGGGTTGATGGTATCTGCAGATATTGTAAAAGAATTGGCGGTAGTTGCAGAAGTTACAGTACCAGTAGCAATACCTACTTGAGATGCAAGAAATCCAGTTACAGGGTCATTTGCAACATACCAGGGTCTTGCTTCAACAAATACAATGTCTCCATCACTAATTTCAAGTGGGCCTAATGGGTATAATTGTGGGAATACTAGTGGAACAGAATAGGTATACTCTAGAGTTGTTCTATCATTAATCAAGTCTTTATTCCAAGTGAGAACTTTTCTATCTCCAACTGTTATGATATTTGCATCAGTATCAGATATTTCAAAGACTGAAGGTACAGTTTCTGTTATTGTGATTGTATCTTTGTCTGTAAATGACTCTATGTCAATTTTAACATTAAAGGAGTTTGGATCTGTAATTGGATCAATTTTACTTTGAGCAGTTCTGATGATGTCGTACTCTACAAATGATGCGACATCAAATGTTGTGTTAAAATTAGTATGAATTTGATATGCTTTTGCGTTTACACTAATTTGATATGTTCCTTCTATTCCTGTTGGATAAGTTGCCTCATAGAGTCCAATTTCTTTACCACTTGTAATTTCATCACCTGTTTCTAGTTCAGTTATTTCACCATTTGGACTAGTTACAGTCATGAGGATATCAGCACCGCCAATTGGATGACCTTCTGAATCCAAAACTACAATAGTAAACTCTGCATCATCACCTGGATAGTAAGTGCTCTTTGCAGTGTTAAGTGATACCAATCCCCATGCAAATTCTTCTTCAACTGTGTGAGTTTCACCATTTACGGTAAATGTTGTCTTTAGTTTGTAGAGACCAGGTGTGGTAATATCATCAGGAAGTAATGTTATAGTGAATTTACCATCTCTGTTTTTCTGAATTTCAGATTTAATGTCTACCTTGTTTCCTTTGGAATCAAAAACTTCTGTATTGATTTCGGTTTCATCATCTTGCCATTTTCCATTTTGTTTCTTGTCAAATGTATCAACATCTACAATTTTTTTTGCATTATGACTTGATTTGTCTAGTTTTACTGCTTGTGCTTTGTCATTTGCGTTTAGTTTGTTTGCAGTTGACTTGATATCATTTAGTATTGATTTTAGTTGTTTCTTTAGATCTTTGACTGATTCTTCATCGAGATTACCTGATTGTTTTAGGGATGCTGTTTGAATCTTTAGAGATTCTAGTTGTTGTTTTAGGGATTCAAGTTCTGTTTTAGTTTGTTCAACATCATTTCCATTTGCAGCATCAACACTTGGTAAGAATAATTCAATTGAAAAGATCATTCCAAGAACTGCAGCAAATGATTGCGTAGATAGTGCCGGATCATTTAATTCTGTAAGACTAGATTCTGTTTCAGTTAAGAGTATTTGTGCAGCTGATTCAATCTCTTCAATCTCAGATAGTAATGCATCATATTCATCAAAGAACTCTAACTCAAATGTTGCATCCTCAGATAGTTCGAATGTTTGTTCAGTTGAATCAAGAATTGGAGTAGAAATTATTTCTGGTTCTGAGATGGGTGTTGGTTCAGGAATCAATTCTCCAGTTGGTTCTGCAGAAATTATTTCAACTGATGTGGAGTTTGATTGTATGGCTGTGGATGTGGAGTTTTCAGAATTTGCTAGTTGTTCTGCTTCAATTTGAGCAAGAATCTCTTCTAGGCTGAGCTCAGGCACGATTTTAGCATAAGCAGCCTTTGTTTGCTCATACATTGCCAAAATTTGTTCATCTTCTAGAACATAGTCATACAAGGATACATCATCAATTTCACCTGAGAACTGATTGCTTGCTTTTGATACTTCCTTTTTAACGGTAACAGTTGCACCAATTACAATATCTTCTTCAGATGTTAGATTTTCAACAGTTGTTGTTTCTAATTTTCCATTTGTGGTAAGTGTTGGCACACCTACAACTTTTTGAGTTGCTTCTCTTGTACCATTTACAAAAATTCCTATGTTATCACCATCAAACGTTGATGATAAAAAGTTCCAGTTTTCAGTTATTACACTAGTAGATTCTACAGTAGTCCATTTTATTCCATCAAATACAGAGAACTTTGCAGTATTATCAGATAGGAAATTGTTACTAATTGTAAGGGAAAATGATTTGTCCTTGCTTACAACTGTAAATTCTGAAGAACCTGATGAATAATCTGGTTTAACCCATGCAGTTACGGTTAATCCGTCTACATCATCAGTTACAGTAGCATTTTCAATTTGAATAAAATCATCTTGTCCATTTAACTCAAGGGATGTAATTTCCGGTTCAATAGAGGTAGCATTGGTGACAATTATTCCTGTGGCTGTGGAGTTACTTTCAGATGTATCTAATTCTTCAAATTCAAAAGACAAAGATGCTTTTGGAACAACAATTTCCGGTTCAATAGAGGTAGCATTGGTGACAATTATTCCTGTGGCTGTGGAGTTTGATTGTATGGCTGTGGAGTTTGATTGTATGGCTGTGGAGTTTGATTGTATGGCTGTGGAGTTTGATTGTATGGCTGTGGAGTTTGATTGTATGGCTGTGGAGTTTGATTGTATGGCTGTGGAGTTTGATTGTATGGCTGTGGAGTTTGATTGTATGGCTTGATTGTATGGCTGTGGAGTTTGATTGTATGGCTGTGGAGTTTGATTGTATGGCTGTGGAGTTTGATTGTATGGCTGTGGAGTTTGATTGTATGGCTGTGGAGTTTGATTGTATGGCTGTGGAGTTTGATTGTATGGCTGTGGAGTTTGATTGTATGGCTGTGGAGTTTGATTGTATGGCTGTGGAGTTTGATTGTATGGCTGTGGAGTTTGATTGTATGGCTGTGGAGTTTGATTGTATGGCTGTGGAGTTTGATTGTATGGCTGTGGAGTTTGATTGTATGGCTGTGGAGTTTGATTGTATGGCTGTGGAGTTTGATTGTATGGCTGTGGAGTTTGATTGTATGGCTGTGGAGTTTGATTGTATGGCTGTGGAGTTTGATTGTATGGCTGTGGAGTTTGATTGTATGGCTGTGGAGTTTGATTGTATGGCTGTGGAGTTTGATTGTATGGCTGTGGAGTTTGATTGTATGGCTGTGGAGTTTGATTTTGTTGTTGTAGAATTTTCTAAATTAAAATTATTTTGAGAATCCTGAATTATACCATCAAAAGAAAATTCCTCACCAAAAGCAACAGGCAGTTCCCAATAATTTGTTGAAATTAAGAATGGTGTGCTTATAGTAGATAATAATATTAAAACGAATAAACTTGAACACTGAATTTGTTTAGGAAATTTAGGATTAATTTTAATTTGTTCTGATTTAATTAAGACAATTCCTGCAAGAGGAACCAACAACAATGAGATGGTAGGATTAGAGAGAATAGAAATCTCTTTTTCAAAAGATGGTGGAATGAATTGGTAGGTTTCTTCATTTAATTCAAGGGATATTATGTTATTTGGTTTGTCTTGAAAATAATTTGAAAGAACTTGTTGGATTTCTTCGTTGTGAATGTTTTCATTAAAAATCACTTTAGATGAATCTGACAAGAAGTTTTCTATAGAATTGTATGAATCAATATCATTTTCAGATAACTGAAGATTTTTTCCATCAAATTTCATTTTTTCAGAATTTGTTATTCTTGTTAATGATGCATACTTGTCAGTTTCATAATTGACATAAACCTCTGGTGGAATTTCATAAGGTTGTGTTAAAACACTAATTTTTTCATTGAAATGTATTACATTAAGTACTTTGGGGGCAACAGAATTTTTTGATGTTGGTGAATCATCTAATGCTACATTGATGTTTTCATTTAATTTTAGAATATATGCTTTCTCTGCATTTTCAAGAAATTGTTCAGAGCTCATAGAATTTTGAAATTCAAGAGAAATTTCTTTTTCACTGGTTCCATTTGCAGACGGAATTGAAAATGTAATACCGATGACAAAAAATAACATCAGTATTTTAGTAATTCCTACTTTCTCTTTCATAAAGTAATTTCAGATGTTTAGATTATCTGTTAGGAGGAAATAATCTTCAAAAAAAGAGACCAAAACGGTAAATGATCGTTATGCACATACCATTGTGGAAATCATCTATTTTAGTGGATTTTTGATTAATTCTTTGAGTTTAGGAATTAGCACCAGGTTTTTTCTTTGAAAGTAAATTTTTTGTTAAGGATAAAATTTCCAAAAGCAGCAGACAACACTGCAAGCAACAAAACAATAGGATAATCTAGTTGATAATTATCTACTAGAGAAAATACCATTCCAAGTTGTATTGCTGCACCAATAGAACTGAAAGTTAAGAATTTTGTAAATTGTGTTATAGTTTTTCGTGGTTTGAAATCTTTATCTTCAAAAGTCCAAGTTTTATTTAAAATAAAATTAGAAATTATTGAAGCTAAAATTCCAAATACATTTGCTTGAACATACCATAATTCAGGAATATTATTTGAAAGAAAAAGAGATACGATATAATTTACAATAAACCCAGAAGCTCCAACAGTGTAAAATCTTCCAGCTTTTGAAATAAATTTTATTGATTTTCTTGTTTCATTTTTTGAAAATTGTTTGCCATACCGATAAAGCTTAAAAACAGATTTTCCAAAATCGAAAATAGTTTTTGTGTCTAACTTACTAGAACCGAATTTTCTATCAGTGAAAGTATATGGCACTTCTTTGATCTTAACATCCTTAGTTTTAACAATCAATTCTAAGAGAATTTTAAATCCTAAACCATCAAAATGTAAACCATTTATAATATTTTTTTTAAAAATAAAAAATCCAGACATTGGATCATTTACAGATACTTTGAGACTAAATTTTGCAATCTTTGTTGCAAACTTGCTAATTACTTTTCTTTTCAATGTCCAGTCTTTAATCTTTCCACCAGAGACATATCTTGATGCAATTACAACATCATACTGATATTTTCTCAAGGTTTCTAACATTTTTGGAATAATTTGTGGCGGATGTGAGAAATCACTATCCATAACCACAATTGTTTCTCCAGAAGATTGTTGTATACCTTTAATGATTGCAGAAGACAATCCATTTTTTGTAGTACGATGAATTAGTTTTATAGATTGATTTGCAACATCTTTAAAAGATTTGATATAATCCTCCACAATTTTTCCAGTTCCATCAGGGGAATTATCATCAACAATTATTGTTTCATATTTAAGATATTTTGGAAGATTTTCCCTTATCGATTCGATAATTTGTATGATATTTTTTGATTCATTGTATGTAGGCAATATTATTGATATAGTATCATCATTATTTTTTGAGGTTTTAGACAATGAATACATATTCTGACTCAAAACAGTGACGATATTAATTTTTAATTAAATTTATTCACAAATACAGAAAATTTCTTTGTCAACACAGTCATGAAAAGTAATACACTAAAGATTAGAACTACATTATGAAATTCAGGCATGGATTTATCAATTGAGATTATTTCACCCCATAATGCTGGTGAAGGAATCTGACGTACATGTTCTTTTATTCCATTAGGCCATGTATAAAATGAATAAGAATTTGCATCAAAAACTTCAATATATACACCATATTTACTTGAACGTTCGAGTAAATTTAGTGGAATTTTAAATTCATAACTTACATGAGGGTTTTTATCATACCGATCGTTTTCATCTGAAATTCCCCCTATTGCAATAAACCCATTCACATTAGGGATTTTTTGTAGATTAGATAATGAAGTGTATGGATAACCTCCTTGATAAGAAAGCCCAGATTCTCTTCCAAGTGTTGCTGTAAAACAATAGTCATTTTTATCAAGGATAAAATTTTTATCATTTTTTGAATCAAAACAAATTGTTGCCCTATCTAATCCAAGATCCATTGTGCGATCAACAGTATTATCAATTAATGCGTAGATATAATCACCATAATGAGCTATTCTAAGAATAACTCCACCTTCAATAGTATCTAAAGTCGATTCTTTCCATTCATGAAAAAATGTCCATTTCCCATCAAAATTAACAAGATTCATGTCTTCTGAAAATGTAATGAAAATTTCATTATCTGCAAAAACAAATGGAAATGAAATTGGTAGAACCAATATCAAAAAAAGGATTTTCATAGTAAACATAATCCATAATAATTAATGGTATTATTAATTAAATACAGTTGAAAAATTTTAAAATAATAATTATATTTTTGTTAACCGTTTCTATTGTTGGGATTTTTGATAGTTTTGCTGTAAACATTGATTTTTTAGAAGAAAAAGTCGTTGATAATATTAAGAATCAAGATTATGATAAAGCTGTTGTTGATTTAAGAACAATTTTAGAAATTGAGCCCGATAATAAATTTGCTTTAAATAATATCACTGGAGTGCTTATTGAATTAGATAAATTTGAAGAATCTATTGAATATGCAGACATATTATTAGAAATTGATCCAAATAATACAAAAGCAATGAATAACAAAGCAATAGCAAGTTTAGAACTAGAGGACTGGATAGAAGCATTCAGAAATTTTAAAAAGGCGATAGATACCGATCCAGAAAATAAAATTGCTTTTGAAAATCTGAAAAAACTTGGTGAAGATATACCATGGGCAATTGAAACAGATGCATATGCTATAGCTAAAATATATGATAAAAATGATGCACTGATCGGATACACAACTCATAATCAGATTACTATACAAGCTCCTTTAGGATTTTGGCATCTTAAAGAATTTGGTTCAATTAATGATGTGATGTATAATGGGAAAAATGTACAATATATTACATTTATTGATTCAGCAGTATTTGATGAAAGTCAATTTTTAGGAGTTGTCAATTTAGATTTAATTTATCCTCAAGGGCGAATTCATATCCTTGAATTAGTTTTAGCAAATGGGTTTATTGTTTCAGAGGGAGATAAAGTAATTTATGAGATAATCATTTTTGACCCAAAATTTTAGGATTTGAAAATAGCATTCCAAATGAAATAGAAATCATTACTAATAGTGGAACTATTCTATAAGGCATACTTGTCATATCTATTACTCCATATGTAATTGGATTTGAGATGAATAAGAAAAATATGCCAAACAATACCAGTTCAATATTTTTGTAATTCATCCATTTCTTAGTAGCTAAAATAGTTATAGTTGGAATTGTGATTAACAGAATTAGGCTATCAAATCGTATAAAATTACTAAATGAAACAAATCCAACAATGATTTTTGTTAAATCAAAATTTATTTTTTCTTGATGTACAAAATTATTCGAAAATAAAGCAAAAATCAGGATCACAACTAAGATACCATATCCAATCAATAATTTAAGGGAAAATTGTTTTGTTCTAAATATTGCAAATAAATTGATCGGAAAATAGGTTATTGTAAGAGCTTTAGAGAGAATAGAACAAAAATATGAAATTGAAGACGGAAATGAGTTTTTTAAAATTAGATATAAAGATAGAAAATAAAAAAGGGTCCAAAAATTTTCATATGTAGCTGTAGTGTCAAAAAGGAGAAACATATTACTTTGTAAAAGGGTTACAAATGCTACGATTCCTGAAAGACGTTTTTTTGTTAGTTCTAATGTTAAAAGATATGTAATTAATAATAATCCAATACTCGCAAAAAATGGTAGAATTCGAATATTATCAAATAATAATAAAGATACGTAAAGAAGCCCATATCTTAGGTGATGGGTAATTAACGTATTAGAAAATTCTAACTCTTCCACAGATTTTTTAACTCCAGCATAATCACCTAACTCAAATTCTTCATGGTTGAATTCATCAATACTAAAAATAATATAGAATGTTAACAGTATTATTAAAACCAGAAAAGCTGTTTTTGATGAAATATCATTTTTTGTTAGATATGTTGTGATTTTATTAATAATTGAAGGTAGTTTTTTTGCTTTATTTGCAAAATATAGTGAAAAAAATATTAAATTTGTTAAAAGTAAAGGAATTGTCCAAGCTCCGATTTCAAAATAGTTTACATCTCTTACTTGAAGTAAAACTGTATTCTCAATTAGCAAAGCAGGAAAAATTAATGGTATGAAACTAAATGCTACAACAGCAAAACATGGAATAGATATTAGAATTGTAGCTTTCTGATACGTCATATTACCTCTAAAAGATAGTAAAATAAAAAATTAATAAAAAATGAATGGTCTAGCTTCCATCAACTGTAATAGTCCATTGTACAGTTAGATCATCATTAGCACCAAGGCTAATAGCACTAAACTGTTGTAATGCTAATCTATCGGCAGAAGCACTTGTTGCACTGTTTATCAATGCTGCTTCACCAATTGCTGCATTTACATCTATGAAGTTTGCAGTTAATGTAGCTGATGTTCCTGCTTGTGTGGTTGAAGATATGTTACTACCCCATGAACCACCAGTTTGTCGATGGAATGCACCTAATCCAGTAGAAGTCTCAGTAAAGGTTGCAGTAGCCGTTCCAATTTGAACAACAGAATATGCTGCAGTTGGAGAAGTACATCCTCCAAGGGATTGACCTGTCAGGTTTTCCATAATACAAACATCTGCCTGATTTACAACAGTATTATCTAGTTGTCTATAGGCAATGACATTTCCATCTTCATCAGTTGCAGTAAGAGTAACATGTCCCATCATTCCAGCAGTGCTCTTTAGAACATTACTTGAATCAGATGAATCAGTAAATGCATAATTTAGTGTTAATGCACCACCCATGATTACTGATGCCACAACTATAGCTAGCTGAAGTTTCATTAGAAGTAGTTGTTCATAAGAGTATTAGAACATATTGGTCAATGATAGCCTCAAGTTCAACCATTTTGGCAATTTTTTGTTATGGGGTTACCGCTGCGGTAACTGTATCAGATAATTCTAAAACGTATGTTTTTCCTTCAGATTCTAAATCAATTTCATCTGGTTCCATCACTTTAATTTCTCCTGTTTCAAAATTAGATAAACCAAAGACAAGAGAGATAATTACAATTCCAACAATTACTGGAATAATTATTTTTGTTTTCACTGATCTCTTTAGAGAATAATATGATTTAAGCTTACTGTAAGTAATTTGTTAAAATAAAAAGAAACGACTGACGTCTTTTCCCAACTACTCAAAGGTAGAAGTAGAGGTTCCTGACGAAAGTCCGGTTGATGAAGGTACAGATGGGAATTTATCACCAATCTGTTGTTCAGCTACTGCAGATGCTTCTTGCAAGATTTTCTCAGTTTCTTCACTAGAAACGTCTGACTCCATGTTAAACGAGTCTCCTGCTAGTGAATCCATCATTAGTCCATTGAGCGTTTGAGTCATTGTATTCAATTCTGAGTCTGCTTCTGGCATGAATCTTCCTAGCGATGACTTCAATCCCTTCATTGTAGACATTGCTGGTCCAATTGCTACCATAGCATCACCAAGATCATGAATAGTCGTGAGTCTTAGCTGGACTTGTTCTAATGACATTCTTGCGTTGCCGAGCATCTTTGTAACTTTACGAATTTCAGCTAATTCGTTAGACAAAACTCTACTTGTGCTAGTATCATGTTGCTGCATTGCAGTCACCACTCTCTGAAAGAGTTGCGCATCTCTTTCATGCAGTTTACCTAACATAGAGTCCATTTTTGAGATTTGGACTTGTAGTTTGTTTACTGCAGTTTGAATTCGTGGTTTTAATGCACCTTGAGGCTTTACTGCTTCTCGGAGTTTGCCAGTTACGCTTTGGGTCTCTTGTCGAGCCCAAGTCTTATCGAAGTTTGGCATGATTTAGATTTAGAAATTTGGTCTTAATGTCGGGTGTAAATTTAGATCAGTTTTTGGGTAAAATTAGCTAACAAACTATTATTCTGAGATTATTTTTGTAATGTTGTGGTTAGAATTGTAGTATTTGATTCAGGATTAGGCTCATTATCTGTAATCCAAGAGATGAAAAAAGTATTCAAATCTGAAATCATCTATTTTGCAGACCAAGAAAATTACCCATATGGCAAAAAGTCTCAGGCTCAATTGAAAAAAATCACGCATAAATCTATTAAGTTATTGGAAAAGTTTTCACCTGATTTCATAGTTGTTGCATCAAATACGCCTAGTCTCATGCTGAATATATCTTCATCAAAAATTTTTGATATAAAACCACCACTAAAGGAAGCAAAAAAACTTTCAAAATCAAAGCAAATTGGAATTCTTGCAACAGAGTCTGCAACAAAAAGTAAAGGATTGTCAAAATATATTCAAAAAAATATTCCAGAATTTTTTAAAATTTTTAAAATTAATGGATCAAAATTAGTGGATTTAGTTGAATCAGGAAAATTTCTAACAGAAAAAAAATATTGTGAAAAAATCATTAAAAAAGAATTACAGATATTAAATAAAAATCAAATTGATGTTGTTACACTCTCTAGTACACATTTACTATTTTTAAAAAAATATTTACAAAAAGAATTTCCAAATACACAATTTATTGATCCAGGAAAAATTGTAGCTCAAAAAATCTATTCCAAAATAAAAAACAAACAATCAAAAAGAAATTCTTTGAAAATTTTTGCTTCTGGAAACACAAAAGACTTTCAATCAAAATTATTAAAAATTGGAATTAAAAACAAAGTTAGTTCTTTGTCTTTTTAGCTTTTCTATAACCATGACTAAATTTTTTGTCATATAGTTTAGAATACTCATATGTTTCAGGATCAATTACATCACTGATTATTATAATTGCAGTTCTAGTAATTTTTTCTTCTTTGAGTTTTTTTGCAATGTCTCCAAGTGTTCCTTTAATGATTTTTTGATCTTTCCAGCTTGCTCTATACACAACAGCAACTGGTGTTTTCTTTTTGTATCCGCCTGCAATTGCTTCTTTAACTAAATTAGAAATCAAATGAACGCTAAGATAGAAAATTAGTGTTGCTTTGTGTTTTGCAAGCTCTGAAATTTTTTCTCTTTTTGGAACTTTGGTTCTAGATTCTGCTCTAGTTACAATTATTGTTTGGGTAACTCCAGGGAGAGTCAATTGTGTCCCTAATGCAGCAGCTGAGGCTAAAAATGCAGTTACTCCAGGCACAACTGTAGATTTTATTCCCTTTTTTGTGAGATTATCAATTTGCTCTTTAATTGCACCATATATTGAGGGATCACCATCATGTAGTCTTACAACAAGTTTGTCTTTTTTTGCATTTTTGTACAATACATCAAAAATTTCTTCTCTAACCATTCCAGCTGCATCATAGAGTTTTCCTTTTTTACATAATTTCAAAATAGGCTTAGGAATTAATGACCCAGAATAAACAACAACATCTGCTTTTTGAATTAGTTTTTTTGCTTTAACTGTAATTAGTTCAGGATCACCTGGTCCACAACCAACAAAAAATACATCAGACACGTTTTACCACCAATATAGAGAAATATTTTGTAGTTAATGTATCATTATTTACTTCACCCAGAGTCATCTTTCTAATTATTTCATTTTCAGTTCCCAAGTCTTGTCCTATTGCAAAAATAGAATTATCAGGAAATCCTGATTCCTTTAAAACATCAATGACTTGATCAAAATATCTACCGTCTTTTAGAAATATCATAGATTCAGAATTTTTTGCAATCTCTTTAACACTACTTAAATCATAACATGAAGGAATAATTGCAACTTTTTCTGCACCTTCTGCAATACTTACACCAACCTTTGAAGCAAAAGTAAACATAGAAACAATTCCAGGAATAACACTAATGTTCATCTCAGGATATTTTTCTGTAAGATCTTTGTGCATGTAAATCCAAGTGCTATACAAAAATGGATCACCTACTGTTAGATAGACAACGTTTTTTCCAGATTGTACAGTTTCAGCCATAATCTTTGCATTTTTTTTCCAGGTTTCTTTAAGAACATCTTGGTCTTTAGTCATAGGAAAAATCAACTTTACAATCTCTTGATTCTTTGATTTATCAATAATAGAATCAACTACAGATAATGCAATACTAGGTCTGTCTTCTTTTGAGGCAGGACACATGATAATATCAGCATCTTGAATTGCCTTTACAGCCTTGACCGTAAGAAGTTCAGGATCCCCAGGGCCAACACCAATTCCTATCAAACCAGGCATGAGATGACTGGGTTTTCTCCCAATTAAAAGCTAGATTAGGCCTTAGTTGCAGAAATTATTGTTACTGGGTTTCGTGCAAGCATCATAGTGCCAGTAGTGGTTTTTCTACTTTTAGATACGGTTACTTGAGTAATATCCACATCTTTGAACTGCAATTTGTCCATGACTTGTATTACAGAATATAGTGTTTCAATTAATATAATTCCAATTACAATTCTACCTTTAGATTTTAGTTTTTTTTCTGATAATTCAACAATTTCTTTTGTATCTCCACCAGTACCACCAACAAATATTGCATCTGCTTCTTCAAGTTCTAAAATCTTTTCTTTGGCATTACCAAAAATAACTGAAACATTAGAAAGTTCAAATTTTTGTAAATTCTTTTTTGTCAAATCTACTGCATTTTGATCATAATCAATTGCAAGTATTTTTCCAGTAGACTCAACTTGTAATGCAGCTTCAACAGAAATAGAACCAGAACCACAACCAATATCATATACAATTTGTCCAGGATTTAGCCTAGCTTTGCTAATTTGAACAGCTCTGACTTCTTCTTTAGTGATAGGAACTTTATCAGTTCTTTCAAATTCTTCATCAGGTATTCCAGGAGTTTTATAATTCCACATTAGATTATCGCCTTGAGAATCTATTAGATGTTAATTCCAGTAGAAACAGTTGCAGTATGAACTAGAGTATATGTTACAATCCATGTAAACAAATACAAGAAGATATAGCTACCAATTGCTTGCGTAACAATTTTCTTTCTATCAGATGAGGGTAATTGCATCTTCATTCCTTTTGCTACAATAATTGTCGCAAAGAATACTATAATCATAAATCCAATAGATGCCCATCGTCTTTCTTCACCTTCAATATCTTCAAAGATAAAAGTAGCAGCAGTACCTGCAATTACTGCAAGGGCAACACGTAACCAAAATAATTTATTTAATTTTCTATCTTTCTCACTTTTTTCAACCTCACTTATTGGAGGTTCTTTTGATGCCTCAGGAGTTGATTCAGTTTTTTCTGTTTCAGGAATATCAACTGGCTCTTCTTGAGGAGATTCTTTCTTAGAGTCCTCAGGCTCAGGCGTAGGTTTTGATTTTTTCTTTTTGAATTTGGCCAATTAAATTTCTAGCGTGTCTCAAGCAAACCATGTTTAATATCTTTGGTCAAAAACTAAGCATGTCATAGCAAGGGTATAATTTTAGATGTAAAATATGATAGGCATGACATTATCAGGAATTGAATTACGATATTTAGTTGATAAAATTTCAAAACAAGTTGAGGACTACTATGTCAGCAATATCTATGGAATAACAAAAGATAGCATACTCTTCAAATTACACCATACTGAGAAAAGTGATCTCTTTATGATGATCTCGACTTCAGGAGTTTGGTTAACTGAAGTAAAAATTGATCAAGTTGAACCAAATAAATTACTCAAAAGATTACGTAGTGATCTTCTTAGATTAAAATTAAAAAAAATAGAACAAATTGGTGCTGAAAGAATTGCATATTTTATCTTTGAAGGGTTTGGAAAAGAATTTGTTTTAGTTGGTGAATTTTTTGGAGATGGAAATATTTTACTTTGTAATAATGAGATGAAGATTCTTGCACTACAGCATTCAATTGATGTAAGACATAGAAAACTAAGTGTAGGATTAGAATATACTCAACCGCCACAAAGCGGATTAGATATTTTCAATTTATCTGAAAATGATTTTCAAAGTATTAAAACAACAGAATTGGTTGCTGCAAAATGGTTTGGACGTACTTTGGGGTTACCAAAAAAATATGTAGAGGGTATTTTTGAAATTGCAAAGGTTGATCCAAAAAAAATTGGAAATCTTTTAACTAATGAAGAAATTATGAAAATTTTTGAGACTACAAAGAAAATTGTTTCAGATATTGTTTCAGAAAATCATGATCCCATAATTGTAAGAAATGAAAAAACAGAAGTTCTTCCAATTCAACTTGGAAAAATCGAAGGAGAAATTATCAAAGTAAAAAGCTTCATAGAAGGACTTGATACTGTTTTTACACAAAACATTGTAGAAAGAGGAAAGTCAATTCAAACTAGTGGTTCAGATAAAAAAATAAAAGAACTTCAAACCCAAATTTCTGAGCAAGAAAAGGCAATTCAGACAGTAAAAGATAGGTCAAAAAACATCACAAATGTTGCAAATTCTCTTTTTGAAATGATTTCAAAAGGAATCATATCAATTGAAGATAAAACTGCGCAAGAAATTTTGGCAAATAACAATGCAAAATTGATTACTGAAAAAGGAATTCCATTAATTGTTATTCAAGATGAAAAAATAAAGATAGACACAAAAGCATCTTTACAGTCAATTGCATCTACATTATTTAATGAAGCAAAGAAACAGTCAGGTGCAATTAGTTCGATTGAAAATATCAAAGATAAAACTTTGAAGAAATTAGAAAAACTACAAAACAAAACAGAATCTGAAAAAGATTCGATCCTAGTTTCTGAGATCAGAAAGAAGAATTGGTATGAAAGATACAGATGGTTCTATACTACTGACGGATTTTTAGTAATTGGGGGCAGAGATGCTGCATCAAACTCTGCTGTTGTAAGAAAGCATTTGGATAAAAATGATAAAATTTTTCATGGTGATATTTTTGGTTCTCCGTTTTTTATCATCAAAGATGCACAAAACGTACCAGATACTAGTATGAACGAAGTTGCACATGCAACAGTTTGTTTTAGTCGTGCATGGAGAGAAGGAATGTACGGTGTTAGTGCGTATTGGGTAAATCCCGATCAAGTTAAAAAATCAGCTCCCAGTGGAGAATTTCTTCCAAAAGGATCATTTACAATTGAAGGACAGAGGAATTTCATTAAAAGTGGGAATCTCAAATTAGCTGTTGGAATAATTCCACAAGAAGATGGTTATGCATTAACTTGTGGTCCTCCTGAAACAATCAAGAAAAATTCTATCTGTTATGCAATAATTGAGCCTCAGGGAATTGAAATGGTAGATGCTGCAAAGAAAATTAGAATAGAATTTTCAAAAATTCATGAAGAAATTACTAAAAAAATCAGTATTGATGAATTTGTTCGTGTGATGCCTGCCGGAAAAAGTCAGGTAAAAGATGTTAACAGAGGAGAAGCAGATATTCAAAAATTCATTGATACTGAAGAGGACGACTAGAACCAGTATCAAGTGATAATTTCATTCCATTTTTTATTGAAGAAAATTCTTCATTAGATAAAATTATCAAAGGAATATTTGCTAGTGCACATCCAGTCGCTACTGTAAGATCAGCTTTTTGACAAATCATTGCAAGTGGCGCCGTTCCATTTGATTTTATAGAATAAATTGTGTATGCACCAACACTACTTCCAACACCTGAAGGAAAAACTAGAATTGTGTCTTTAATTGATTTTTTATATAGTTCATGATTTTTGTCACTAATTATTCCAGTTTTTTTATCAACTGTTCCTAAAAAATTAATTGCGTCTTTTGATTTTAGAACTGTACCTTCAACTTTTCCTGAAACTAGAATTTTCATCTTGTCTCATCTTCTATAATTTGTGATAATGATTTTAAATTCACTCCAACACCATTAGAGTTTTTTAAATAAAATGCACCCTTGATGCTATTAGTGGTTACTGCATCGACATTATCTTTGTTAATCAATGGAGTAAGACAAGTACAACAATCTGAAAGAATTTCACATCCTGCTCGTTCTAATTCATTTGTATAGCCAATTTTGTTTGCTTGTTCTTTTACAGTTCTAGGGGTAAATATCATACATCTCTTCTCAAATATTCTTCCCTTTAGTTTTCCGGCAAGTTCTGAAATTTCTTCCAATCCCAATTGAGGACTACCAAGAGTAATGATGTCACCTTTTTCAGATGTGTTTAATTCATCATGAACATTTTGCATTGCTTTTTCATCAAAATCAATTTTTTCAGAGTTTGAATCTCCCTCTCCAAAAATAAATTTGGCACATGTTCCAGAAGTTCCCATTCCTCCACACATTGCCTTACATTGACGATTATCCATTTCGCCTAAACCAGAAACATTTACAGAAATATCTCCAACTTTTCCTGCAAAAAATCCCAACATCCCATATGTTAGTTCATTTGGATTATTGACTTTCATTCTAATTGTTACATTTGGGGAATCTTCTTTTCGTAATGAAGAGTAAGGGCTTTTTCCAGTTAATGCGCTAGCTAAAGCACTAAATGCACTTTCCTTGTTTGTTTTCAAATTATCATAAGAATTTGCATGAATTGCAGCATTACTCTCTGCAAATGCAACTTGGGTTCCATCTTTTGGGATATCAAAAATTTCGTAAGGAATACACGAAAAAGATGGAATAACACCCATTGTTTCATATGAATTTCTAATAGAGAGTTGTTTTGAGATAAAATTCTCATCTAAGCCATAGTTTGATACATTATCAATGTCAAATCCCATTGGATTAAGAGTGGTCTTTACCTTAACTCGAGCATCTTTGCTAATGCTAGAAAGAAATTCTTCACCTGCATCACCTATAGTGTTATAATTTACTCCTGAAAGATGTGCCCATTCAATTGGAACTAGTTTTTCTGCATCTGTTGCCTCACCGGTTGCAACAAGAATTCTGTATGCCATCTGCATGATTTCGCCTTGTTCGCCCTTTAGTGCAGATTCTTCTTCTCTAGTTAGTTCCAATGTGATTGATTTGGATTTACAGTTATAATACTTGTACGTAGTTTTTCATATGAAAATGGAAAAAATTCTAAGCAAAATGATGGATACAATGAATTCTGTAAAGACACCACGAATAACTGCACTACGAGATCTTCATGATGCTGAGACAGGTCCATTTAGTATTTTGATTGGAACCATACTTTCTGCTAGAACAAAAGATGAGAGTACAACGAAGGTAGTTAAGGTGTTATTCTCAAAATACAAAAACCCAAAACAACTTGCAAATGCAAAACTAAAAGATGTTGAAAAAATCATCAAACCAATTGGATTCTATCATGTAAAATCCAAAAGAATTATCGAAGTTGCAAAGATAATTGATTCAAAATACAAGGGTAAAGTACCTGAAGATCTGGATACTTTAGTAGAATTGCCAGGAGTGGGAAGAAAAACTGCAAATTGTGTTTTAGTTTATGCATTTGAAAAACCTGCAATTCCAGTTGATATTCACGTTCATAGAATTTCAAATAGATTAGGATTAGTTGAAACAAAGAATCCTGAAGAGACAGAACAAGAATTAATGAAAAAAGTAGACAAGAAATTTTGGATTGACATTAATGATACTTTTGTTATGTATGGACAAAACATTTGCAAACCAATATCTCCAATGTGTGATGTATGCAAGATTAAGAGAAGCTGCAAGTTTTACAAATCTAAGAACGTTTCTTAGTTAGAAACAACACTCCAACTATAACACCAATTCCTGCTGCAACATAAAATGGAAACAATGCAAATGCATTCTTTGAAGGATCACCTGAAAGAAATTCTAAAAGAAGACTGCCCGAATTAACTGCAGGAGGATCAGTAGAACCTTCCATTCCATGTACAGAGTAAGAAGCAATTGCAAATTCACCAATATTCAAATTGCTAACTACAATTCTTGCTCCATTATTTACAGTGAGTCCGGCTCTATCAGTAAAGGATATGATTGATTTTGCTTGTGGATACCAACCTCTTTCCAAGTCACTATGAACTACAATGTATCCTTCTTTTGGAGTCTGTACTGCAACCCAGAACTTATTATCAGGAATTGAACCCATCCCAACTTCAATAAATTCATCTTCAGAATTTACATCATAGAGTCTAAAGACTGCATTTCCATTAGGATTTGCATAAAGAAGATTGTTATCAATTGTTACTTGCCAGCTGACTGCATGAACATCATCTAGTGGAACAATAGGTGCATCACGTAGTACTCTGTTAAATTCTTCAGCAGGAATCTCTATTGAATCAATGATTAATGATGGATTTACTTCCTGAGCAAATGCAGGAGTAATGAAAAATCCAGAAAGTAAAATTATTGTAAATAGGTATCTCATTGAGCTATTCCAAGATTGATTGAATAAATATCTAATCAACAAAAGGTTTTGGGTGATTCAAGATTACTTGTGCAACTTCTGGTCTTAGAATAAATTCAGATGGTGCTTGTCCATTTTGAATCATCTCTCTTAATGCAGTTCCACTGATTTGCTCTTTGTCATCATTATCATGTGGACATGCTTTTGGAGTTGTGTATGTAAGACATTTTCTACAATAGAAGAACGGTGGGAAGAATACTGGAGCAATATCTAATTCAGGATAATCTGAAAATATCTCTTGTGCTGCAAATGGTTCATAGAACTTTCCAACACCTGCATGATCTCTACCGATAATTATGTGAGTACAACCATAGTTTTGTCTCATAATTGCATGATGAATTGCTTCTTTTGGTCCAGCGTATTTCATCTCAGTATGCAAAGTTCCAAGACGACATCTATTTTCTGGATAGTATTTTTCAATCATGGTTTCATAACATTTTACAATAACTTCATCAACAAAGTCACCAGACTTTTTCTTTCCAATAATTGGATTTACAAAAACACCATCTCTTGTAGTAATTGATGTCTTTTGTAACATCTCATGTGCCACATGTGGTGGATTTCTTGTTTGGAATGCACAGATGGTTTTCCATCCAGCTTGTGCAAATGCTTCTCTTGTTTGCTTTGGAGTTAGTCTGTATTTTCTAATCTCAGTGTCTTTAGGTCTTTGAATATAGTCAATCTTTCCTGAAACAAGGTAATCTTTCATAGACATTGTCTTTGCAACACCTGGATGAGAAGAATCAGTTGTTCCATAGATGCCTTGTGATGTTTTTTCTTTATCAAAAGTATAGACTTCTTCAACGTTTAACACTGCAACGCCTACACCTTGTGGATTTTTTAATAGAACTTTACCTGACTCTTTCATTTTAGAACCTGTTTGTTCATCGACATCTAGTACGATAGGAATAGTCCATGCCAGATCATTTGCAAGTCTTCCTCTTGATACAACACTCTCAAAGTCTTGTTGGCCTAAGAATCCCTCTAATGGACTAAAGATTCCATCTGCAATATTCTCTACATCATTTGCTAAGTCTTCTGAAATTGTAATTGAGAATAATCCAGTAGGATCAACATTTGTAATTCTGTTAACTAGTACTCCACCATGTGGTTTGATTGAATCGTTTTCTGACATACTAATCCTCATTTTTACGCTCTATATGAAGGCCACACTCTTTGTGTTCTCCTTGTTCCCACCACCATCTTCCTGCTCGAATATCCTCTCCAGGTTTTATTGGTCTGGTACAAGGTTCACATCCAATACTAGGATAGCCTTTGTCAAGAAGGCTATTGTATGGCAAGTCATGTTTTTTGATATGTTCTTGAATTTGATCCCATGTCCAATCAATTATTGGATTAATCTTTAGAATGTCACCATGTCCATGATCAATCTGAAACATTGTTACGTCTTCTCTGATTTTGGTTTGTTCTCGTCTTAGTCCAGTAATCCATCCATCAAGAGTATTCAACATTTTATTCATTGGATGTACTTTACGTATTTCACAACATAGTTTTCTATTTTCAACGCTTTCATAGAATAAGTTTAGTCCTTTTTCTTTTACCATATCTTCAACTTCTTTAGTATCAGGAAATAACACTTCAATTGTTATATTGTATTTTTTCCTCAACACATCCATGATGTCATATGTCTCTTGAGGTAATCTGCCAGTGTCCAAAGTAAAAAATCTAAACTCTGGATTAATTTTTAACATCATATCCATTACAACTGCGTCTTCAGCACCAAAGCTAGAAGCTTTTGCAACTTTAGGATGAAGATTATCTGATACCCATTGAAGAGCCTCTTCAGCTGTCTTTATCTTTGAATTAAGATCATCTACTTGTTCTTGGGTAAATCTAGTCACACATTCACTTGAAGTATTTGTTTTATATTGATTACCCGAAGTTTTGTCCTAAATTATAAACAAGTAGATTTTCAAGTAGAAAATATGGATGAGACATCATATGTTATAGTTTTTCCAACTATATTTTCAAAAAATAAGATACCACAATTAATTTCAAATGTTAAAAAAATACTCAAGATAAAAAATCAACAATTCATATCTGTAAAACGTGATGGAGATATCATCTTAGTAGATGCTAATGATCCAGTTTTTGCATCATCTGCAATCAATATGCTATTTGGAATAAAAGAAATTGCAATTGCAAGACAAATAAAAAATAATTATCAAGATATTGTTTCTGAAATTACCTCGATAGGAGGTAATTTACTATTAAAAGGTGAAAAATTTCTAGTCAAAGTTGAAGGGATCTCAAAAGGATTTCTTGTAAAAGATGTAGAGATTGCAGCAACTTCAAGTATTATTGAAAAAAAATCAAAGTTAGGTGCTCATCCAGGAACAGAGCAAGGATATGACAAATTATTGTATACGTATTTGACAAAGAATAATGCATACATCTGTATTTTTTCGGATAAAGGAAAAGGAGGAATACCATATCAATCACAAAATGAAAAAACAATTTGTGCAGTATATGATGAATTATCAGCAGTTTCTTGTTATGAAACCATAAAGCAAGGATATGATACAAAGGTAATAGTTTGTTATAGACAAAAATCAGAACTGATGAATCTAGCTAAAATACTAAATCAGATAATTCCAAGATTAGTTCAAGAGAAAATAGAGTTAGAATTCTTTCATCTAAAAATAAACCCAAATGGAATTAAAAATTATTTGACATATGTAAATTCAATTTTGGAGATAATGTTGCAATTCCCAAATAAGCGAGTCTCATTGGCTATATCACCACAGATATTTTCATCAGATTTTATAGATAATTCTCTAAAACTAGTATTTTCCAAAAATAAAATTCCACTTACTCCATTATCGGGTGTAGATACAAGTTTGTTTGATGAAGCAAAAGAGATTGGATTAGAGAGAAACATCAACAAGTTAGAAAAAATTGTGACTGGTAGTTCAAAAGAAATACCTGTTTTTGCAAGAAAAGAGGTAGAAAATGCGCTAAAAACAAAAAAAGCCATTTCCATTCAAGTAGGACCAAATAATGTACATGACATTTTAGATTCATTAGAAGAGAATCATTGAGAATTTAAACAGCATTTTTGTTGCAATATTGTGCTCAAAATAGGTGAATTCATCTACCCATGGGGAAGTGGTCATTATTCTAGAATGATGAGGCTAAACGAAGTTCTCGGTGACCATATAAAAGAAGAATTTGAGATTCATTTTTCAAGCAAAGATCATGTATATGAAAAATTATTGAAGAAATTTCCAAATGAAAAAGAAAAGATTCATGAAATTTTGATGCCAACTCCAATTGATGGAAAGTTTGGTCCAAGTGTTTCAATGTCATTAATGAATTTGTTATTGCCAATTTCAAAAAATCCACCTTTAGTTAGACAAATTGCAAATTATCTCAGAGAAGAAAGAAAGCTCTACAACAAGGAAAAATTTGATTTGGTAATCAATGATGGGGATATGGGATCAAATATTTTAGCGAAAAATAGAAACATACCAAGTTTATTTATAACAAATCAGTTTAGACCAAGATTGTACAATTCTAGATCATATCTATACCCATCATTGATATTTGTTGCAAAACAAATTCAAAAAGCATCAAAGATTCTTGTTGCAGATTCTCCACCACCTTATACAATGTGTGAATATAATCTAAATTTCATAAAAGAAGCTGAAGATAAAGTAACGTATGTTGGTCACTTTACAAATAGTAAAAAAATTAAGAAAGTAGAAAGTTCCGCTCTTGAAAAATTGGTTGAAAATAATGAATTTGGTTACTGGATGAGAACTGGAAATAAATCAACAAATGATGGAACTGGTCAGAGATATGAAGAAGTTTTTCAACAAGATGAAATGAAAAATGAAAAGAGGATTATTTCTCATGCAAGAAATGATCCAAAAATTGATTCAGTCATAGGAAAAGATGGAAAAAGATATTCCATTACTGATGCATTAGATAAAAAAATAGATTGGATTCAAATTGATATCGGATTTCTTTCAGAACAAGAAAAAGATACAGTATTGGATTCATGCAAGTATGCTGTAGTAAATGGTTCACATACCGTAATGGGAGAAATTATGGGTGGAAAATCAAAACCAATTATTGGAATTCCCATCTATGATGAGCACACAAACAACATCAAATGGGCCGAAGAGAAGAATTTGGGAATACTAGCCACAAAAACAAAACAGGTAATTGAAGGAATAGTGAAAATTAAAGAGAATTACGAGAATTTTGAAGAGAATTTAGATGAATTTTCAAAGAATTTTGTCCCAAATGGGGCTGAAAATTCAGCAAAAATTGCTGCTCAAACCTTAGAAGAAAAGAGATAATACATTATTTTTAGAATTTCGCTCATCTGGCACGCGGGATTTCGATGGGCGAACGGACCGAAAGGGATGATGAAAAAATCCGCGTGTCAGATGTTTATCGATCAATTAACAATGTGGGAACGCTTTTATGGAAAAAATTAAGCCAAATCATCAGTGCCTAACTGTCCAGAATGTACACATAGAGAGAAAAAAAAGATTCAAGAAAAATACGAGTCTGAAGTTCCTGAAGAAGAAAGAAGCAGAGAAGATCTTTTCAAATTATACGATGAAATTGACATTCCAATGAAAATGGATGAGAAGAATAGAAGAAATTTTGTATGTAAGCGATGCGGTCTTTATGCCACTAGAGAACAAGTTTCAGACATTAGATACAAACTCAACCAAAAAGAAAGAACACGTGATGATAAACATGACGACTATTTAGAATGGTGGTCAAAAAGCAAAAAAGAAAAAGCTGAAAACTAGCGTGAGTTATTATGGTAAAAAAGAAAAAAGAAGATGAAATTCCTGAATGGGTTACTGATGAAATTCAAAATGCAAAATTCAAGAAACCTGAAGAATTAAAAAAATCAGGATATATCCTCGAATTTTATTATGAAGATAACAAGATTGATGTTCAATTGTATGATGCTGTAGAAGATGGCAGACATATTGTAACAATGGACGTTCCAAAAAGTGTCAAGATGGATGACTTGTTAAAAGGAGAAGTCTATGAGTTTGTTTTTGACCAACACAAAGCACCACTAAGCAAAAAAGTTTCAGAATATTTAGAAAAAGAAAAAGAGATCGAAATGAATGCAATTTATCAATTTGAATTAAAATCACTTGAATTGTTAGATGTAGGCTCCAATGAAGCCGAAGATGATGATGCTGAAGAATAATTCAGGATTTCTGTACAGAATCTAATTGTTTTTTGAAAGACTTTCCAATTATAGGATTTATGAAATAAGGAAATGTATGTTTTAGCCAAACAGCACTTCTAACTACAGAAGGAACAATAATTTCTAGTCTAGAAGAATTTGCAGCTTTTAGAATTGCTTTTGCAACAGTTTTGGAACTAAGCGATGTTGGAGAATATTTTGGTATTTTTACAAAAGAAGGGTGATCAAAAAAGTCTGTCCTGACCATTATAGGACTAACAACTGTGATTCCAACTCCAGTGCCATTTAGTTCATGTTTAAGGCCCTCTGAGAATCCAAGCATAGCAGACTTTGATGCACAGTAAGATGCAATTCCTGGAAGGCCAAAGCTAGCAGCAACAGAAGCTACGTTGACTATATGACCTGATTTTTTCTCCAACATTGATGGGAGAAAATTTTTAATGCAATACATCATTCCAAAATAATTTGTCTCCATTTGAGATTCTATTTCATCAATGGACAAGTCTTTAACAGAACCATATATTGCAAAACCTGCATTATTTACCAGTACATCAATAGAATGAAATTTTTCTAAAACGATTTTTGACATTTCTTTTACTTGTTCTTTGTCAGATACATCACATTTACAAACAAGTGTCGACACGTTGAATTTTAGTAATTCATTCTCAAGTTCCTCGAGTTTTTCTTTTCTTCTTGCAACTAAAATTATGTTGGCACCAAGTTTTGCAAATTCTATTGCACTTTGTTTTCCAATTCCAGATGAAGCCCCAGTAATCAAAATTGTTTTATTTTTGAAATCCACAAATCAAAAAAAATGTTTTAAGATAAAGTGGTTTCTATGTGGCTTGAGGTTTTGAGATTCTACTCAAAGCCAACTTTACTAAAAGTAACCAAGTAATAGCAATTGGTACATAGTATGTTGCAATTCTCCAGCCTATTACTGCATCCCAGGCTAGACCCCCTTGAGAAACATCAAAGTCAAATGGATTTAGATTGTTAAGGTATGCTACAATTCCAAATTCGGCAAGACCAGAACCACCAATAGTTATTGGAAGATTTCCAATTGCATTTGCACCCATTACAGCCATAATAGAATCAAATGCATTGATAACATATCCTGTTCCCATTGCAATTATCATAAATGAAATTCCATAAAATGACCAAGATGCAAGTGAAAACAAAAATGACACAGTAAAAACTTTCTTTGATTCAGACGTTTTTAGATTTTCTCTACTCATAGTACATACTTCTTCCATCCAAGAGTTTGTTTGCTCGATGTATTTTACTCCTTTTTCTTTTCCAAATCTTTTTGCCAGACTTCCCAAAACTTTAGGAACTTGGAATGTACGTTTAGAAGACAAGAAGAAGAGTACCATCCATAAAGCAGTTACAGTAATGCTAGTTCCCAAAACTACTGCGGCAACAACATATGCTCCATTTAGTAGTGCGATTATTCCTGCCATTATAGATAGTAAACCAGCTGCAAATACTTCAGTAACAATATCCATAATTGCAATCCATGTTGATTTAGAAGGCTTTACTCCTTTTTTATGCAGATAATAGATTACAATGAATTCAGCACCAATAAACATTGGAGTTGTGAATTTGATGAATTCACTACCTACACGAACACCAGTTAATTTCAAAACAGAATCAAAATTACCAAGATATTTTCTTGTAATGTATGCAAATTTGACTCCTTGAAGACCTAATTTGATCATCATCGCTACGACGGCACCAACAAATGGAAAGAAACCGATTGCTAGAACATCTTCTAATTTGATATCAAATTGAATAGCTATAATCAAAATAGGAATTAAAGTAACAGGAATGGCTACTAGTCTCCAGTTCATTTGATGATTTCTTCGAGGGATCAAATATGAAAGTTGACAAAATTAGTTAAAGTAATTCTTTATGCCTGAAAACAGGCATGAATTTTGTGCTTAATTGAGGGTTTTTTGACGGTTTTGAAGCTCTTCTTTAATTTCATTAAATAAAGAATCCAATAATTCAAAATCTTTCAGATTTTTTTCTTCTAATAATTTTATAACCAATTCTTTGAGATGGGCTTCTTTTTCAAGAACACTTTGAATCATAATGAATGTATAATTTTGTTAGTTAAAGATCAGATGGAATTTTTTTGTGTTTTTTAGTGCCAAACTGGTATTTCATAGATCAAAAAATCAAGCTAGTTTGAAATATGAGCAAATAATGAATCAGACAGGATTGAAGACCATTTTTGTTTCTGGGACTGCTGGTTCAGGAAAATCATTACTATCATCAAAATTGTATGATTACTATACAAAGAATGGAGCATTTACATCCATTTTGAATTTAGACCCAGGAGTAGAGAATTTACCATACAGTTGTGATATTGATGTAAGAGATTTTGTAGATATTGTTTCTATCATGCAACAATATGATCTTGGTCCCAATGGCGCACTAGTTATGGCAGCTGATTTAATTGCATCAAAGATTGATGAGATTCAAAATGAAGTAAACAGAGTTAATCCAGATTACCTTATAGTTGATACTCCAGGACAAATTGAATTATTTGCATATCGTTCTAGTGGACGTTTTCTCATAGATAACATCACATCTGAAGAAAAAACAAGTATCTTTCTTTTTGATGGTGCTTTAATTACTACACCAGTAAATTTTGTTTCAATTGCACTTCTTGCAACATCAATTAGATTACGATTGAATTTACCCACAGTTAACGTACTAACAAAAACTGATCTTATTGGAGCAAATCTCAAAAAGATTCTACAGTGGTCAACTAGTTTGAATACGTTAGAAAATGCTATTGCAAAAGACGCTGATGGTGATACCTATGCTTTGACTACAAATATTTTGAGAGGGTTAAATCTTAGTGGATTTGCACAAGGATTAATTCCAATTTCAAATGTAACAGGTGAAGGATTTGTAAATCTAGAAGGAGCTCTAAGCAGAATTCTTAATTTGGGTGAGGAGGTAGAAGACTAGTGGTATCAAAAATTACAGTAAAAGCACCTTCTTCTACAGCAAATTTAGGTCCAGGATTTGATGTGTTTGGGTTGGCAATAGATGCATTTTATGATGAAGTAACCTTGACTAAAACTAAAAGCGGGATAACAATTGTAACCCAAGACAACATTCCAACAAATCCAGAAAACAATACTGCAGGATTAGTTGTAAAAAATATGAAAAAAAAATTCAAGATAAAAAATGGAATAGAAATTAAAATCAAAAAAGGAGTTCCTGCAGGGTTTGGAATGGGAAGTAGTGCCGCATCTGCAGCTGCTACTGCAGTAGCATTTGATAAGTTATTTGGATTAAAGTTGGATGGAAATTCTTTGGTAGAGTATGCAGGATATGGTGAAAAAGCTAGTGCAGGATCAGTTCATTACGACAATGTTGCAGCCTCTGTTTTGGGTGGATTTGTAATTGTAAAAACAAATCCATTACAAGTAACTAGAATCGAACCACCAACAAATCTTAGAATGTGCGTTGCTGTTCCAAAACTTGATGTACCAAAAAAGAAAACCAAAGTTTCTAGAGGAGTTATTCCAAAGAAAATAAAATTAACAGACAGTATTTTGAATTTATCAAATGCGTCAACTATTGTGGCAGGATTTTTGAAAAAAGATCCAGAATTAATTGGAAATTCAATTAAAGATGTAATTGTAGAACCTGCAAGACAACATATGATTCCAGGATTTGCTAAAGTCAAACAAAACGCTCTAAAAGCAGGTGCATTAGGCGTGACAATTAGTGGTGCAGGACCTTCAGTAATTGCATTTTCAAAGAGTTCTGCAGATTTAAAAAAAATTAGCTTAGCAATGTCAAAAGGATTTTCATCAGCAAACACAAAATGCCAAACAGTAATCTGTAAACCAAGTAAAGGCGCTGCAGATAAAAGAAAATAATTTGAAGAGTCATGAAAAAAGCTGTAGTTGTATTTAGTGGAGGGGTTGACTCTGTTTGTGCAGTATCATTTCTAAAATCAAAGTATGAGTTGTATGGAATTACATTTTCATATGGACAAAAAGCAAATATGGAAATTTCTGCTGCAAAATCTTTTGCAAAGAAACTAGGACTAAAACAACACAAGATTATAGATATTGGTTTTATGAAAGAATTGTATGGCGATTCTAATGTTTTGACGAGTTCCAAGAGAAAAATTCCGAGTAAATTCGAGTATTCAATAGTAGTACCAATTAGAAACGCAGTTTTTCTCTCAGTTGCATCTGCATGGGCATATACTCTAAATGCATCTCTAGTTGTGTATGGCGCACATACAGGAGACAAACATTATCCTGATTGCAGACCTATTTTTGCAAAGAAACTAGAAGCTGCATTCAACCAAGGTGAAATTGATGGAATTAATTCAAAATTAAGAAAGAAGATAGAGATTTGGTCTCCTTATAGAGAAGGATTATCAAAAAGTGATTTGCTAAGGAGGGGTAAAACAGTGCTAGGTGATTCTATCTTTAGAACATGGAGTTGTTATTCAAACAAAAAACTTCATTGTGGTGTTTGTGAGTCTTGTAATAACAGGAAAATTGCATTTGAAAAAGCAGGAATTTCAGATAAAACAAAATATCTAAAATAATTCTAATATCTGTTTTTTAGAATTTTCTTTTTTAGAACAAATCCTCTTATTCCAATATACCATGCTAAGAAGATCAATCCAGTGATTCCCCACCAGATGTAGTTCTGAATTTCAGGAGAAAGTTCTGTGAGAGTTCCAACAACTTCTCTTGCAACTAACATACAGATTGCAAGTACTATTGCAAATTCAATTGCGTACCAAGTAAAACTAGGCCACGATTCTTTTGGAATATGAGCAATTTTTCTTCCATCATCCATGATTTTTTTGAAATAGAATCGCTATTTAATTTTTCAGATGTTAAAAGGAGGAATCAGAAGCACGTTTTCTAATTAAGGTCATAATGCCTTCTTTTTCGTCTTTATTTTCATAAATTCCTCTAAATGCTGAGGAGGAGAGAGTTGCATCGTTTCTAACACCACGCATCTTCATACAAAGATGTTCTGCATCAGCTAAAACTACAACTCCTTTAACACCTTGAGAATATAGTTCATCTGCAATGTTCTTTGTTAATCGTTCTTGAATTTGTAGTCGTTTTGAGTATTTTTCTACCAATCTCACAAGTTTGGAGATTCCAAAAACTCTACCATTTGGAGAATATGCAATGTGAATTTTACCAAAGAATGGAAGCATATGATGCTCACACATGGAATAGAATTGAATATCACGTGCTACAACCACATCAGAATCTTCTGAGAATTGAACAGCTAATTCCGAATCAGAATCATATCCAGAGAAAATTTCTTTGTACATGTTTGCAATTCTTTCGGGAGTTTCTCTTAGACCCTCACGGGTAGGATCTTCGCCAACTTCAATTATCAACTCTCGGACAAGTTTCTTTACACGTTCTTCATCCATTTTGATGATTTGAGACGATTTTTCTAGTATTTGAACCTAATCTGATTATTAGGCTGGTGGTAACTATGGTGCACCAATGAATTTGTGTAATTGAGGAACAACTTTCACTTCATTATAGTGTGGAAAAACAACATCATACAAACTCAACAACAAATCTAGCGAAGGCTCTGCAACACCATATGTTGGTTGGATGATGAATCCATCAATATTATCTTTTGATACAATATCAAAGATTTGATTTACTAATTCTTGAAAATCACCAGGTTTGGTTTTAGAACTAACAACTACTTTGATGTAAGTTGTTTTCTTTGCACGCACAGATGATTCTAAACACTTCATAGTATGACCAATTAATTTCTCATAGTGTTGAGAGTCAACAAAATCTGAATCTTTTGTTTTGAATTCAATTTTTACAATATCAATAAAGGGCAAAACATGATTGAATCTATCAATATCAAAGCAGGATGATTCTAGATATGTTGGAATTTTTTTGTCTTGAATGTGTTTAGCAAGTAGTGCAACTGCTTGGTGTTGAATGAGTGGGTCACCACCTGTGAAATTTACTTTGTATGTTTGGTTTTTCAGATTAGAGTCAATTAGTTGATTTGCTTCTTCAATAGAATATTCTGTTCCAGAGTCAAGTGGAAGAGATTCCTTTGTATCACAGTAAAAACAAGTAAAAGGACAACCAGCTAGTCTTACAAAAAGTGTCTTTGTTCCATAAAGAATACCTTCTCCTTCTACAGATGTAAATATCTCAAATAGTCTGACTTTCAAGTAATAATGGTAATTTTTTTCATTATTTATTCAGTGAGTTTCTAATGCATCACAGGTTCTTTTGTGTAGAATAATCCACAGATAAAGAACACTATGCCTAGGATTCCAATTGTGCTTCCAATTAGTTCTACCTGATTTTGAAGATCTCCTTCCATAGGAGCCCATAACCATGCCATCAATGCACCAACTACAATCATTGGAATTCCTACTCCAACTGTAATTGCCTTAGATGCCATGCTCAATCCTGTTTGGAAAATGTATAATAAGTTTATGATAAATTTTAGAGATTTGAAAATTATTGGTTAAGATTGACTATGAGTTGTTTTGCAGTGATGATGTTATTTTGAGAATCATAGCTAATCACATAAAGTAATGCATATGAGCCATTAGGAAATGGTGTAACATCATGGATGGTCATATTATTACCAGTTGTAAATTCTACAACATTTGGAGTACAGCTAACACAGCCAACTTTGTAGTTTTTAGCTGAATTATCATTGTTCCAAGTAATCTTTACAGTTGCTGAATCACCATCATAGTTAGAGACGGAAGTTCTAACATCATCTAATGGCTCAGCAAATACTTCGTTTGTAGAAATGACACCTACTGCCAAAAGCAATAATGCCAGTAATGCTAAACTCTTCAATTTTCTTCCTCCAAATCGTTTCGTAATTTGACCATATTTAGAAGATCTTTTTTGTAGATTTCAACTACGCCTAGTCTTTCTAGTCTTTTGACTGCTCTCCACATGGTGGTTCTTGGTTGAAGGAACTTTTTTCTCAAATCACTTTCAAACACTTCACCACCATTCTCAGAAATGAATCTGACAATCTCTTTATCATCTTCTCTCATGTCAGGTCTAAGACTGAAAATTGTATCAGGATTTACTGAATCAGTTGTTGATTTTGGAGTGATTTGTATAACTTCGGTTTGCAATTGAGGTCTTGATTGTCTCTTTTTTGCTACAATTACTGAAGCGATTGCAGCTGCTGCAATTGGACCAACTATCAGACCAATAGTAACAGAATCAAATGAAGATTCTGATGTGGTTGTAGGGGTTTCGATTGGAGTGCTAAAGATATAATCAATTTTTGCAGGACCAACAGGGATTTCTAGTTTAATTTGGGAATCTAATTGCTCCATATTTTCAGGTAAGATATCCATTCCCACAATTACAGAATTTTCTGGCATTAATAGAGAGTATTTTGTAGGAGAATCAAATGAAAATGTCCAGACTCTGCCTTCCTTAGAAATTAGATCATGAATATCATAGTTAACGGTAATAGAAGAATAATCACTTGTTTGAATCATTACCTTGTCTTCAATAATATTTCCAGATAGAACAGTACCATCTTCTCCAAGTGCAACAAAATTATCAATAGATGGACCAAAAAGACTTAGTTCAAAGTTTGAAGAATCTACATCAATTTGAGATGAGATATTTGTAGAACCATCAGAATTTATGATTAGATCAAGAGTTCGAGTAGTGGCAAATGAGGTCTGCAAAGGCATCGTTAGTGCTACAACTAGCAATCCTGCAACGATAAGAGGTGCATTAACCATTGTATCGATGATATTATCAGTCCTTACAAAAAGCATTCCATCTTCTCGAGACTCTGTCCTATGAATTGGTACGATTTGGGGATTCATTGGCTAATACCTTAGGTTCATGCTCTCCACGAGTCCCTGAAATCTCTTGAATTCCTGGAAAAACTGAAGTCCTTTTTCAGTGATTTGAAAGACTCTATTTCTGTCGTTTTTGACAGACTCGACTAAGCCTGCTTCTACCAGTTTCTCACATTTGTCTAGTACTGCATAGTGAGATAGGTTGGCTTTGCGAGATATTGCAGATACAATGATTCCTTCACGACCGCCATCAGCAGTAACGTTTAGGATATCACCCATGATGCCCATTTCGGACCTGTATTGTTGTTTTGACATGGTATAGTATACAATCAATTAGTTATTGAGGAATGTTTTGAAACACTATAGCGGAACGCATAGCGGAACACCATTTTTACTCAAAAAATTGGCTGATTTTTGGCAAAATCATTGCGGGAGAGAAAATTCCTAGAAATTTTGTGCATGGTTTTTTGTCTAAAAAATACCCGTTTTCATGTAAAAAACTGACTTTTAGAAAATTTGAAGAAAAATGTCTTGATTTTGTAGATTTTGCAGAAATTTAGTATATAAAGAACAGAACAATTCCTATCCGTTCCTAATCTATCATTTTGAGGTATACCATTCATGGTAAAACCCCAAAACAGAACTATTGGTGTTATTGCTGTCCTTTTGATGCTTGGTGCATCTCCAATCACTGTAACCTACTCGTTTGCAGATGATACTGGAGTGTATGAGCCAAAAGGAAGTTCCAAAGATGAGGGATTAGGAGTAATCGTGACCGAAAAAATGGTTGATGGAAAGCTCAAAGTCCAACATTATGCCTTGCCATCAGATACTACAAAGGAAGACATGAAGAGAATTTTGTCTACCAAGGTATCAGGGTGGGCTATAATGAATAACAAGGCTTACAATGCTGGAATTACTCTCTTTGATGGAAAGGCAATAAAGGTCGGGCAAGACTTGTGGAAGATTTCAACTAGTGGAGTACTAAGTCTTGGAGAAAAAGAGTTTGACCTAGAATTAAGTGGAAAATCCAATGGTTCCCATGTAACTATGCATGGAACAGCCTCAGATGAGGATCTCAGTTACAAAGTTGTATTTTCTGGCAAGTTTTCAGAAAAAGAGAATGTTTTTGAAATTTTCTTTAATTCTGTAGTAAATCCTGAGATGGGTCAAAATATCAAATTTCTTCAGATTGGAACTACCAGTTTTGAAAAATCAGTTGATTCTAACCAAGAGTTCAGAAATTCAATTTCGGTGAGATAATTCACCACATTTTTCCTTTTTTTGAGTAAAAATCATTCACCTTGTCAGCTTTGGGATTCATAGTAACTTTTTATTCCCATTTTAGAAAGAAAATCATAAAATGTTTGATAAATTCAAGAAAGAAGAGGGCGAAGAAATGGTAGAAGAGAGACCTGATGAAAATACTGTACAAGGGACTTCAGAATCTACAGTTTCAGAGACTCCAAGTCAGATTGGAATTGGAGAATTAATGGGAAAACGCGCTCAGCTTGAAGAGGCAATTGATTATGTTGGTTTAATGATTAAGAATCTCAAAGACAAGCGAACTATACTTGAAAAAGACATTGAAGAGGAGTCAGTAGATATCAAGAATCTCAAAGAGAAACTCCAAAAGGTCAACGAGTACATTGAGGAAGAAAACAGGGGAATTTCAGAACTTGCTGAGAAGAGAAAGCAGGTCGAAGCCGAAGCTGATGAAGTAGGTACCATAATCAATAATTTACGGGAGAAACTATCAGGTGTTGATAGAATTATTGATGATGAAGGCAGTAGAGTCAGAAAAATAAAAGAATCTCGAGAATCATCAGAGTAGTTCTAGTTTACAATTAAAATTCTGTTTTCTACCAAAAATTCAATTCCTTTAACAAATTCATCTTCAGAAATTAATCCTTCTGACCACCAACTAGCAGTATTCTTTATCCAACCAGGAATTGGTGTTGGTAATCCAACTGCTTCTTCGATAGTATAATCAGGATAGTTATTATCAAACCATTCTTTGTATTGTTCTTCATTGTTGTATCTATCAATGTAATGTTGAGGATCTTTAGTTTCATCTACAAAGTTTGGTCTTGCTTTTTCCGAAGCTTGTTCTGGTAAATCTGGGATGTTTACAATTTTTTCTTTCATTAAATGTTGTATTCCTCCAACAAAGGTATCATCATCAATATTTCCCTCTGACCACCATTTTGCATTATTTTTTATCCATGTTGGAACTTTTTCTTTTTCCAGTTCTACTGTAGACTTCTCTGGTGAAGAATCTTGAGATATTACATGTACCTCTAATTCAATTGGCATTATCAGATCTTTCTTGTCTCCAAGATTATTCCATGCTCCAAAAATTAGCGTATGTTTTCCTTCTTTTTGCGGATTCCATGTTAAAGCAAGTGTAAAGTCTTGATCAGGATTAATTGATGCTGAAAAAGAATTCAACTCTATCAATTTATTGCCATCATCAACTAGAGCATAAAAGGTAAAATCTACAGGGGATGTTCCAGTATTCTTCAATACTGCAGATGGTTGATAGGAAAAAGGTACGCCATCAATTGGGGCGAGAATTTCATCTACAATATTGCCAAGACTATTAACAATTTTTGGTTCAGAAATTTCTAATTCAGTATTTTCTGCATAAGAAGCTACAGGGATCAAAATAAAGGATAGAATTAGTCCAAAGATTAGATAATTTTTCAACTTTGAACCTCACAACAGAGTGATATTTAGATTATCAGCCAAAATGGGAATTATTTGGATTTTGGTCCATTTTCCTTTGATTCTAATTTAGATAACTTCTCTTTTTCTTTCTGAGCTTTCTCAGCATCTCTTTGTTTTTGGTCAGCTTGTTGTTTTGCTAGTTTTTCAGCTTCTTGAGCAGCTTTCTTTGCATCTCTTTGTTTTTGGTCAGCTTGTTGTTTTGCTAGTTTTTCAGCTTCTTGAGCAGCTTTCTTTGCATCTCTTTGTTTTTGGTCAGCTTGTTGTTTTGCTAGTTTTTCAGCTTCTAGTTGAGATGTAGAATTAGGAGTACATTGACCTAGATAGTCATCATCATGATGCTCCAAGTGATGTCTTGCAGCATTTCCTGGGAGAGATAGAGTTGCTTTTCCGTTGTGACATACATCAACTTTCTCATTTGAGAATGTGATTTGTGGTGTAACAGGTGATGTTACGGTTGAAAATGAGTTAGAGGAAACATCATTTGTACAGTTACCTTTTGTATCACCATGATTAAGATGTGCAAGTAATGCATTTGTAGAAATTGTTATAGTGTTTTTACCTTTATGACAGATGGTTACCTTTTCATTATTTCCTGATGTCTCAGTTCTATGAAATGCTTCAAGTGTAGAAATTCTTTCTTCAAGTAAGGCATTTTCTTCTTTGAGTTGAGTTATTTCATTTTCTAATGCTAGAACTTTATCAAAAATTAATTGGATTTGCTCAAAAATTTCCTCAAATAGAGAGTCATTTGATTCCTCATCAACTTCAATTACAGATATTGTTACATTTGCAGAATTACTGATATCTTCTCCATCAGATGTCCAATAAGAAAATGTCGTATTTCCAACAAATCCTGCTAGAGGGGTAAACAAAACTTCAGATTCTTGGATTTCAACAAATCCTCTAATTTCTGATGGATCATTTTGTAAAAAGATATTCAATGAATCATTATCTACATCAAAATCATTTTCAAGAACATCTATACGAATAGGGACGTTTTGTTGAGTTTCAACATGATCATTTTGTGCAACAGGTGCATCATTAATTGGATTAACAAAAATTATTACGGTAGCTTCATTGCTGTTGTCAGTTCCATTATTTGCTACATAAGTAAATGAATCAGTATTAACAGAATTTTCATTTGGCTGATAAGTAAAATTACCATTATGATGGAATGTCAAAGTTCCAAAATTAACATCAGTTAGAAGAATTGCATTTAATGGTTCATTTGTGGTGTTGGTATCGTTTCCCAATATTCCAATAGGCTCAACAGTTAGAAGGGAATCCTCATCAACAGAGTAAAAGTCATCTTCTGCAATTGGAAATTCTTGAGCAAACGCAAAACTAGAGAATAAACCTCCTGAAATTAGTACAGTATACAAGAATATTCCTGGAACTTTTTGCATTATTGAAAAATCTCAAAATAGCATTTAACCAACAAGCAGAAAAGCTCAGTATCAATACAGAGTAATGGTTATAAGAAAAGATTTTGAAAAAAATAATTTATTTTTTCTAGTAAAATTTGGAGGAAGATTCTGTAGATGCAGTTGATTGTGTTGGAACTGATGGGAACATTTGTCCTGCAGAACTCTCAGCTACTGCTGCAGCTTCTTTGAGTATTGCATCAGATTCAGCGTTTGTAGATTCATCCATTCCAAATGCTGCATCACCTGAGAAACTCTCAGTCATAAATCCGCCTAACATTTCAGCCATTTGGCCAATTTCAGCTTCTGCTCCAGGCATCACTTTACCTAGTGATGATTTGAGATTCTTCATTAATCCCATTGTCGGCATGATAGCTACCACAGTATCTCCAAGATCACTAAATGTTGTTAATCGTAATTCAATTTGTTCAAGAGCAATTCTTGCACTGCTCATAATTTTGATAACTTTTCTAATTTCTGCTAGTTCATTTCCTAAAACTTTACTTGTTTGAGTATCATGTTTCTGAGTTGCTTCTACAATTCTTGCAAATAGTTGTCCGTCACGCTCTTGTAATCCAGATAACATTTTATCTAATTTTTGAATCTGTAATCGTAATCTTTTGACTCCTTCTTGAACTCGTGGTTTTAGAGCGCCTTTTGGCTTTACAGTATCACTAATTTTTTCACCTATGCTAGTAGTAGGTGGTTTTGTCCACTTGTTACTCAAATTAGCCATGATTTGGGTTTAAGAAAATGTACTTAATTTCAGGTGTAAAGAATGATTCACAGTGTGTGTAACTTCACTAACAAAGGCAAAATTCAATCCAAAAATCTATTTACCATTTTCCTAGGCATAACTCATGAGTGAACATTTTAGTTTTGATTTACCAGACAATTCCAAAGAGCTAACAGATAGAGAATATGTCAATTTAGTAAACCGAATTCGAGGTAATTTTCTTAGTTATGTTTCAGTGTTAGACTCAACACTTACTGTAATTATTTCAGATCTATTTTTGCGAGACAAGAACGACTTTGCATTATGGGCAAAAACAGTATTTGATGAGGATAGAACTGCATCTTTTGGAACAAAGATTGTTTGGATATCAAGAATAATGAAAAACCATCAAGATTTTCAAAAAGCAATTGATGAAAAAACTAGAGTAAAGATTCAACAAAAGCTAAATGAAATTAGGGAAATTAGAAATGATTTTGCACATAATTTTGCACATAACAAAAAGATAGAAGATAAAAATGTCAAAAATAGAATTATCAAATTGTATGATTTTGAAGAAGGAATGACTACTCCAAAATTATTCAAAATGGAAGAAATTATGGATTTGATAAATGATCCATGGATTTTAGAGCAGCTTGAAAAAATAGAAGTATTAACAAAAAAAATAAGAGAAAAATAGAAATTTATTTTTATAATGGAATTTCTAAAATGTTTTTGTGAATAAAAAAATCATCATCATTTCCATTATAGTGATTATAGGATTTTTTACAATATTATCGTTGGATTCATCTGAGAAAAAAGATAATGTTGTTTTTCATGTGACACTAGCAGATCCACAATTATATGAAAATGGTGAATATACAGAAAGTTTTGAGATTAAGAATGGTGAATATTATTTCAGATTTGTTCCAAATGGAAGTAGTCCTGAGATTTTATCCATATCAATAAAAGGAAAAGATTTTGGTTTTGATGAAGATTTTCAATTAAGAAATACATTACACCAAACTGGAATTTCAGAATATTACACATGGGAATATGATGGTACATCTTCTTTCAAAATACATCAATCAGATGAAGTCATGATTATTATCAATCCAAATGGAAATGTAATGGGTTCAGTATCTGTAGATATTTTACAAAATTAAGAGGCGTAATCCCCTTCATTGCAGAACTTTGAGAGATTCCCTCTCGTTGTCAAACGACCTTAGCGCCTGATTACCTTTATTGTTCTGCGGGGATACGCAATTTTAGTCGATAGGAATTATATCCATCGGCATTAATTATTATAGGAACTACAAGTATTTAAGATTTAATATAATAAATTACAAATAATTCTTTAATTATTAAAATATTTTATTCCTATTTCTTAAAAATCGATCTATAAATTACGAATTTTCATGTAAAAGCTATTGAGTTTATCAGGTAAAGTTGCCCTTGTAACTGGTGGAAGTAGAGGAATTGGATTTGCCACTGCAAAAGTTTTGTCAGATAATGGAGCCAGTGTAGTAATTACAGGAAAAGATCAAAAGCGATTAGAAAAATCAGCTTGTGAAATTTCTAATTCGTTTGCAATAGTAGCTGATGTTAGAAAAACAGACGATGTAAAAAATGCAATAAAAAAAACTGTAGAGAAATTTGGAAGGTTAGATATTCTTGTAAACAATGCAGGAGTGTTTCCAAGAATCAAAAAATTACATGAAATTGAAGAAGAAGAATGGAATGAGGTTTTAGACGTAAATCTTACAGGACCATACAGAGTTACAAAAGAGGCAATTCCTCATTTACAGAAAACATCTGGTTCAATAATTAACATTTCATCAGATGCTGGACTAAAAGCATATCAAGGATTTAATGCTGATGCATATTCTGCAACAAAGGCTGCATTAATTGTACTAACAAAATGTTGGGCACTTGAATATTCCAAAGATAAGATTAGAGTTAATTGCATTTGTCCTGGAGTAGTAGATACAGATATGACAAAACCATTTGTAAAAACTCAAAAAGATAGAGATTTTATGGATGCAGAACACCCATTAGGCAGAATTGGAAAACCTGAAGAAGTAGCAAAGGCGGCACTTTATTTTGCCTCAGATGATGCATCGTGGACTACAGGAGCAATTTTAGCAGTAGATGGAGGAGAATCTACAAAATAAATTCACATGAATTTAATAGCACCCAAACACAGTGAATTATGATGAAAGATAGGAAAGCAAAAGCAAAGTTGATTATATTATTAGGAATTATTTGGATAATTGTATCATTACCACTTCCTTGGATAATAAACAATCCACAAGTTTCAGAATCCCAATTTTTCACAATTCTCGGAATTATTGGAATTATTTCCATTCCATTTATTGCACTTGGAGTGGTATGGACATTAAAGCCAGAACTTACAACTTAGGAATACATTTTGAAAGACATACCAATTTCTGATAAGATTCCTGAATTAGATATTGCTATCAAGGCAGCATTAGGTGCTGGAAATACAATTTTAGAGATCTACAAAGGAGAATTTGAAGAGTTTACAAAAAAAGATGACTCCCCAATCACGGAAGCGGATCTAAAAAGTAATGAAATAATCAAAGGAATTCTGTCTCAAACAAAACACAAAATTCTATCTGAAGAAGATAATGATGATCAAACTAGGTTATCTGAGGACACAATCTGGATAGTTGACCCATTAGATGGCACTTCTGACTTTATTGATAAAACGGGTGAGTTTACCGTTATGATAGCACTTGTAAAAAACAAAAAGCCAATTCTTGGTGTAATAGGTTGGCCAACTGAAAAAACATTATTTGTTGCACAAGAAGGGAAGGGTGCATTTAGGTATTCAAATGAAGAATGGAGAAAAATTAGAGTAACTACAACTAAGGAGATTCCAAAATGTAGAACTGTGGGTTCAAGACATCATCTATCAGATAAAGAAAAAGCCTTTATCAAAAAATTGGGAATTGAAGATTTTACAAGTATAGGGAGTTCATTAAAAGTTGGAAAAATTGCATCAGGTGAAGCTGAAGCATACATTACAACTACAGACAAAATGAAAGAATGGGATTCAGCTGCATCACATTGTATAATTTCTGAGGCTGGAGGAAAAATGACAGATATGTTAGGAAATGAGATTTCATATAACAATAAGGAAGTTCACCACAAAAATGGAATTCTAGTTACAAATGGGATTATTCATCAAACAATAGTTGATGAATTTAAAAAATTAGAGTAGGTTTCTTGATTTAAGAAATTCCTTTACTTTGTTTGCACTATCATCAAGTGATTCATTTTCTGTATCAACTATGAGGTCTGCTTTTTCAGGAGCTTCATAAGGATCATCAATTCCTGTAAATCCTTTGATCTCTCCTTTTCTTGCTTTGGCATACATGCCTTTGACGTCTCTTTTCTCACATTCTTCTAGTGAACATTTGACGTAGCATTCTGCAAACTGATCACCTGCATCAATAATAGCTCTAGCATTTTCTCTATTCTCAAGATATGGTGAAACTAGAGATACTGCACTTGGAACACCATGTTTTAACAATAGTTTTGCCAAGTGTGCAACTTTTTTGTTATGTTCATCACGTCCTGCTTTGGAGAAATCTTTTGGAGAAAACCATTCTCTGAGTTCATCTCCATCAAGCATTGCCAAATTTGGAATATCTTTTTGCAAGTCTTTTACGATGGTAGTCTTTCCTGAACATGGAAGACCAGTCATCCAAAGAACAAAAGGTTTCATATTAAAAATTTCTAATTTGCCCATAAAGAGCTTACGTTAATTTTGAACCCAAGATTGATTTTCTAAATATTCAATCTCTTTAATCATATCTTCCAATTTTTTTGAAATTGTCATAACAGATCTGAATTGCTCATACATGTCAATCTCTTCTTCTTTTGACAAAACTTCAGCTTCTGCTTTATCAAAAAAATCTTCTTCCTTATTCATATGATCCATAAGATACACAGAATATGTCTTGAGATATCGAGCAACAGGTTCTCTTGCATCCTCACCTTCTTTCCATCTTTTAAGATGTTTTTTAATTTGTAATGCAATTCGTCTAGAAAATTCATGCTCAATTAACAAGCCTCTAATCTCTTGTTTTAGGTGATCATATGTTGCAACACATGGAAAATAGGAATCTTCTTCTCTAGAATAGTGAATAGAATCTAAAAATTCTTCAATAATTAATGTGATTTTATCAATATCAGAAAAAGGAATATCTTTTCCTGCATAAAGTTCTGTATAGCATTTTATGATGACTTTTTCTAATCTTCGTATTTGTTTATGATCTTCGCGTAATGTCTCAGTGCCACTCAATTAAGGAAATTATATCCTAGTTGATTTAATGTGTATCTAAAATTACAACTGAGCCTAAAACAGTAGACCAAATCTAGTTTAATTTTTATCCGAAGAAAATGAGATGCAATCAGAAATGAATCCAATAGTGTTATCTATTTTAAAATTAATGACAGGTCAGATTAACGATATACCATTAGGTAATTTTGATTCAAGTTTTATTTTTGAAAAATTTACGGAGTTACAGAATTCAGTTGGAACATTGTCATCCTCTCAGGATGGGTTTATTGCACCTGCTCATGTAATTTTACTTGCAGCAGGAGTAGTAATCTTTCTGGGAGTTGCAGGTGAGGCATTTTTCAAAAGAACTGGAATTCCAGATGTAGCGTTTTTGATGATTCTAGGAGTAATTTTGGGTCCAGTACTTGGATTGATTCAACCAGAAGCTGTAATTCAAGTGGTTCCATATTTTGCAGCTCTTGCATTGATAATTATCATGTTTGATGGTGGATTGAATTTAGATATCAAGCATGTCATCAAAACAGCACACTTTTCATCAACACTGGCCATTCTTGGTTTTGTTTTATCAGTTGGAGTAATTGCAATAGGTGCACATTATGCATTAGGGTGGCTTTGGTTAGAAAGCATATTGCTAGGTTCAATTGTCGGAGGAAGTAGTTCTGCAATTGTATTTGGGCTGGTCAGAAATGTCAAAATTTCTGAAGAAACAAAGTCAATGCTAAGTTTTGAATCTGCATTAACAGATATTTTGGCTACAATAGTAGCATTCATTCTATTTGAGGCAGTGCTTGCAGGAACATTTGATTTACAAATCTTACAAGAAACTATTGGAAGAGCAGTTGTTGTAGGTCTAGTTCTTGGATTTGGTGTAGGAATTCCCTGGATGTATGTGTCAACAAAGCTTGGAAATGCTCAACACGCATACATGCTCACATTAGGAATTTTGTTTGTGCTGTTTTTCTTGGCAAACTCATTTGGAGAGTCAGGTGCCTTGACTGCATTGGTATTTGGTTTAATGTTGGGAAACAAAAATCATCTATCACGAATTCTTAGATTTAAACTGCCAAAAATTGAAATGGACGATCCAACTCACAACCAACTTACATTTTTGGTAAGAGCATTTTTCTTTGTGTTTGTTGGATTAATGGCAAGTTTTGGACAAATAGAATACATGGTATTTGGAATTTTGATAACAATTGTAGTTTTCTTTGGAAGAGGAATTATTGCAAAAGTAACTTTAACAAAAAGATTCTCCAAATTAGATAAAGCTGTTACAAACTCTATGATTCCTAGAGGGTTAGCTGCAGCAGTGCTTGCAACATATCCAATAACCATGGGATTACCAAATGCTGAAGCTTATCCACAAATAATATTCTTCATCATTTTGTCATCAGTAATTATTACAACAATTGGAATGGGAAGATCAAAAAATATTCCACCACCTGATCCAGTAAAAGGGGGATTTGTAAAACCACCTGAAGATTCTGATGATGCATCTAAAAATGAATCAGAAGATATTATTGATGAGTCAAATGAAGGCGGATTTGTTAAAAAAATAAATTCTCAAGAATAACTAGGTAGAACTATGCAATTTTGTTTAATGAGCATAAGAAATATTGTCCTTTAAATTCAAACTAATTTGAAAAATTAAAGGTCTAGTGACTCTTTGAGTCCTTTGTACCTATTTCTGATAGTAACTTCAGTCACATTTGCAGCCTCTGCAATGTCTCTCTGAGTTTTATCCTCACCGTTTTTGACACATGATAGGTACAATGCTGCAGCTGCTAGACCCATTGGATCTTTTCCTGCAGAAACCTCATTTTCTTGTGCTTTTTTGAGTACTTTTACTGCATATCTTTTTGTTTTCTCTGCAATACCAATTCTGCTTGCAATTCTTGCAACACACTGAATTGAATCTGTTACTGGCATTTTCAAGTCAAGTTCTTTGACAAGTAATCTGTAACATCTTGCAATATCTTTTCTTTTGATGTTTGCTGCTTGTTCTACATCTTTTAGATTTCTTGGGGTTTCAGTATCACGACATGCAGCATAAAGTGCAGATGCCATCAAAGCTGAAATAGAACGTCCTCTAACAAGTCCCTTATCTAGTGCTTTTCTGTAAATGTAAGCTGCTTTTTCAATTACTGCATCAGAAATTGCTAGTTTGTCTTTAAGTCTATTTAATTCACTAAATGCTTGTCTAAAGTTTCTATCAACTGGTTCATGAACTTGACTTCTACTATCCCATGTTCTTAATCTCTCAATAGTACTTTTCATAGAAGCTGTAAGTGGTCTTCCAGATGCATCTTTGTTTACTGGATTAATTATTGTAGCAAGACCCATGTCATGCATAGTTAACGAAGTAGGAGCTCCAGCTCTTGCTCTATCACCGTGTTCATCTTGTGTAAAGGAACGCCATTCAGGACCTGCTTCTTGTAATTTTTCAGTGATAACAAAGCCACATTTGGAGCAAAACATCTCGCCGGATTCATTATCAGTAACTAATTTTCCCTGTGCACATCTAGGACAGAGTTCTTTTGTTTTACTTACCATAGTTGATTCTGGAATCCTAGGATTGGTGGTATTTATGAATCAACAAGTTATTTTTGGTAATTTTTGAGCCTACAATTACCCAGAATAGTCATAATGCAGTTGTAATAATAAAAAAATATGAATCAATTTTGGATTACGCCCTTTCTAGTAGGGTTATTCTTTCTGATTCCCAGTATTCATGCAGAGACACTAGTTCAGAATCTAGAAGGAGGGATGGACATTGAGATAACACACCCTGATGAAATAGTTGAAGGACGAGAAGGAATTATTTCAATTTTAGTAAAAAATAACGGATGGGAAGAAAAACGAGATATTTCATTCGAGTTCTTATTGTCTGAATTTCCAGGATTAATTGTAGAGCCAAAAAATGTGAGAATTGATAAGCTTGCCCAAGGCGGTTCGTATGGAGAAAATGTTAATTTACGAATTACAAATGATGCAAGTTCAGGAATTCATTTTCTTAACATAAAATATTCTCAAGTTCTAGTTTCAAATAACGAAATACCACAAAAACCATTTTATCACGATATTGCGATTCCAATTACAATAAAAGAAGATCCAAGTATAACAATCTACACAAAGACTCCTGAATCAATCTTTGCTAATGCAGAATTTCCAATTGAAGTTGAAGTAATATCTGAAGATATTGACATTACGGATGTTAGAATCAAAATCATTCCACCTAAAGATATTGAATTTAGAGGAGAAACAATGCATTCATTTTCAAAAATTGAAAAAAATATTCCTGTAGGAATAACATCAAGAATTATCACTCCAACTGAAGAAGTAAATACGGAATACAAACTTCCATTTGAAATTATTGTACAATATACAGATGATATTGGAGAACAAAAAGAAGATTCACAAACTGTTTCAGTTGTTCTAAGACCCAGAACATTTATGGAATTGACAACCGATGGTGGAATTTGGATTGGAGATTTTTTTATTGCACCCTATGTTAGTCTTGGGACAATTATAGGAATTCCAGCAGGTGCAATCATAACACTATTGGCAAAAAGAAAAACATCTACAAAAAAACGTCCCAAAAAGAAGAAAACTTAGGATTCTAATTTTTCTTTAATTTTTTGTATGTATTTTTGACTATATTTGGTAAATAATTGAATTTTAGGTTGTGATAAAGCCATTGCACCAGGCCTACTGTTTACATGTGCCTCTGCAGTTTTTTGTTGTTCTAAGAGTTTTTCTAGATTCTCTTTTGGTTGTGAGTCTAGTTCTGAAATTAAAGTTGCAAGTTCATTTTCTAAAAGATCTTTTGTGTCAGGATCTTCAGGTGGTTCTGCTCCAATGATTTCTTTTGTTGTAATCTTGCCAAATACTTTTTCGTCTAAATAATGCAACAGTCAGAAATGGAGACTAGTGTTATAAATTCAATTTGGATAAAAATCAAAATCTGAATGGCACTGCAATCAAACCTTTTATTTTTGAATAATTTGAGTCAATATTGATGACTTATTGTATAGGTAAGTGTAAAGAGTACAAAGCACTAAAGCCATCACAGATTGGAAGATATGCAGCAGGTCAAAAGAGATGTAATTATTGTGAAGTATTTGTAGAATATGACGGCCTTACTTGTCCTTGTTGTAATAGACAGTTAAGATGTTTGCCTAGAAGTAGAAAAGGAAAAGAAAAGTATCTATCCCAAATTATAGTTAAAAAACAATTATTGAACTGAGACAGATTTCTTTTTTTGAGTCTTTGTAGGTTTAGATTTTGGCAATGTTATATCTAAAACCCCATCACTAAGTTTTGCTTTTACTTTTGATGCAACTACATTTTCTGAAAGAGGTAATGTTCTATAGTAAGATATTTGACTGCGCTCTTTTGTAAGGTAGTTTTTCTTCTTTTCTTCAGATTCCTCTTTGTGTTCACCTGATATTTCAAGTGAATTTTCAGTTACATTGAGTTTTATTTCATTTTTCTTTATTCCAGGAACATCCATTTTAACACGGAATTGTTTTCCTTCATCAATAACATCACAAGATGATTGTGGCATTTTTGGCATAGATATTGATGGGAATGAAGAAAATGCTTTTTCCATCTCCTTTCTTAAATTGTCAATGGACTTGTCAATATCAAGCCAGCTTGATGTTAGAAATGGAGACATAGCAGGACTTTTTTTCACAGGTTTTTTGGCTGCCATGAATTTTGTATGTTGTTTTTTTTTATAAAGGATCCATTGACTATCAATACTGATTCTAAATCCGGAATCAAAGATCTACTTATAAGAAATCAAATTAAATGAAATTATGGCAATACCGTCAGATGTAGAAGATTTTGTTGAGAGGCACATAAAATTAATGATTTCTCAAACAGAATCATATTTACCATTTATCAAAGTTGCATTTCCATATTCAAATAATGTGGCTGATGGTGTATACAATCTAATCATAGGTAGTGCTCTATCTGTATTTGTAAACCAATATGCAATGAGAATGATAAATCCAACCGTAGAAGATTTTTCAGATTTTGGAAAGATTGCACTAAAATACAGAGATCAGGTTGATCAATTTTTTAAATAATTAGGATAGTTCGCCTAGAAAATGTACAGTATCATTTGTAACAATTACAGTTCTATCTTTTGGAACACGGTATAGTTTTTTTGAATCATTTGTTTGAACAATTAATTTTGAAAATGGATCCTTTAGTGATTTGTACAGTATTCCTTTATCACCTGCAGATTGGGACCAATGAGTACCTTGAACAAATGAGATTGTTTGAAATTTTATAACTTGATATGAATAAACCATTTCCTAATTAATTAGATATTATCGCACTCATTAAGGATTTTCCTCCAATTAGTGCTCCAATAGATAGTCCAATGTTTGCAACAATGTTGATTGCTAGTGTTCCATAATGACTATTTTCTAACAAATTACTAGAGTCAAGGGCAAATGAAGACATTGTTGTTAAAGAGCCACAAAATCCTATTGCTGCAAACAGTGAATATCTTCCATCAAGATTCCATTGTTCTGAAACAACAATGAATATTCCAAGAATAAATGCGCCAATTACATTTACTATCAAAACGTTTAGTGGTAATGTATTGAAAATCAAAGGAGATTCTGTTACTTTGTACCTCAGAAATGCTCCAAGAACTGAACCTGCTGCAAGGAAGACAAACTCTAATCCTTTCATATTTTGTTGATAGTATCAGGACGTTATTAGTGCTATTTGGGACATTTTAGGTTCAAAATACCTAATTTCGTTTTTGTGTGAAATTAGGTCCATGGTTTTTATAGGTTTGACATTTTTTCCAGACTACATGACTATCAAACTAAGATGTGAAGATTATGGTTTTGAATGTCAATACGAAATTGATGAGGAGAAATCTATCAGCACAATTGAGAAATTAAGAAATCATTTTGAAGAAGAACACGGAATTGATTATACCATTGAGGCAGTCACACAAATGATTCAAAATCGTGGTCACTCTTTAGAATCAATTAAAAAATAATTTCAAAAAATTATTTTTCATTTTTAACATTTAATACAATGTACGTTGTATTCATTTTAAGAAGTAATTTTTCTAAAAAGATTAGGAATTTTTTGTTTGTAAAGTATAGTTTTGATTACAAAATTTCCTGTAACAATTTCTTTTTATTTTATGTTTACCAATCATAGTTAATAGTGGTAGAAAATTATTCAAACGATTATGATGTCAAGTGTGAACTAGATGCTTGCAAAACCTACCCTGCAATAACAGATTCTGAACGAGGAGAAATTGTTTGTGGGGGTTGCGGTCTTATTCTAGTGCAAAACTTAGCTGACGCATCATATGAAAACAATGGTTACACTCAGGAAGACTTTATGAAGCAAGCAAGAACAGGTCCTGCAACATCGCTAACGATGTTTGATAAAGGATTATCAACTGTTATTGGAAACAATAAAGATTCTTCAGGAAATGCATTATCCAGTAAAACAAAATATGAATTCAATAGACTCAGAACATGGGATCAAAGAAGTAAATCAAGAAAAACTGCTACTTTGAGTAAGGCCTTTACTTTACTTCATTCAATGAAGACAAAGTTAGGAGTACCAGATAATGTGGTAGAAAATGCTGCCTATATCTACAGAAAAACTGTTAGTGCAAAATTAACACGAGGAAGAACAATGGCATCATTGATCTCAGCCTCATTATATGCAGCATGTAGAGAAAACAACATCCCAAGAACATTAGACGATATTGCCGAAGCTGGTAATGTGGAAAGAAGAATACTTTCCCGAGATTTGAGAACCATAATCAGAAAGCTTGAATTGAATCTTAATCAGTATGATACTTCCTCGTTTATCTCAAAGATTTCAAACAACATGAATTTGAAAGAAAAAACAAAGCGTGGAGCATTTGAGATACTAAAGCGCTGTGAAGAAGAAGAAATTACTGCTGGAAAACACCCAGTAGCACAAGCAGCTGCTTCGTTATACATTTCATGTATAATTAATGGAGAAAAAGTTAGTCAAAAGAAATTCTCAGTAGAAGCAGGAGTAAGTGATGTAACAATTCGAAACAGAACTGCTTTGATTAAGAAAATACTAAAGCTTGATGAGTAGAAAATCCAAAAAAGTCCTACATGTTAATTGTAGGAGAAATTATTTTTTCATAAAAAACATCTTTTAGTCTATTTACCAGATCCATAATTACACGAATTTGCTCCATTGTGATTTGTTCCAAATCCTTTATCCTGTCATGCAAATGAGATATTTGAGATTGCAGTCCTGATTTTTCATTTTTTAAAGTAGATACTTGACCTTGAAGGTTTTTGTTTTGTTGTTTTAGTTTTTCATTTTCTTCAGTTAGTCTTTGAATTTTTTCTGATTCAGTTTCTCCTGGAAATGGATCTGGAACAGGTTCAGGTTCAGGAAGTGGAATTGGTTCAGGTTCAGGTGAAGGTTCCGGAAGTCCTGGGGGCTCAGGTTCTTGATCAGTCTCAACACCAAACGAAGAGGGCATGCTAAACAAGAAGGTAATTGCAATCAAACCAAATAGAAAATTTATTTTCATTTTATATCAAAAAGTTTAGGATAATTTTGTATATGAATATGATTACTGGTTGTTAAGAATGAAAAAGAAGATTATTTGTAGAAATCAGGTTCTTGATCTCTTTTTTGTTTTGGAAGATCATTCATGACGGCTTGAACCACTTCATTGTGATTATATGTCAAATGTCGGAGAAATTTTGCAGATTCATCTGCTCTAGTTTTCTCATCTGCAAATAACATCTCAGGGCTACTAAGCTCTGCCATCATTGTATTGCATTCTTGGCAAGGGTCAAAGTCAAGATACAGTTTCATGTTTTGTCTCATTTTCCTTAGTATTTAGACTATTTTATGGATTGAGCAAGTGGTGCCTCTTTTTTCTGAGGCTTTACCTTGTCAATTGCGTCAATTAGTTCTTGTTGAGATATCTTGATGTCTTTGATATTTTGTGTTTTACCACCAACATATTTTTTGAGAGCTGCAACTGCTGCTCTGTTTGCAACTGCTGCAATTTCTGCTCCACTGAATCCATCAGTTAATTCTACAAGTTTTGCAATATCTACATCACTTGCAAGTGGCTTCTTTTTGGTATGAATCTCAAAGATGTTTTTTCTTCCTTTTGCATCTGGATTTGGAACTTCAATAATTCTGTCAAATCTTCCAGGTCTAAGTAATGCATCATCTACAATATCTAGTCGGTTTGTTGCACCAACTATCAACACATTATGTAGTTCTTCTAATCCATCAATCTCAGTTAGTATTTGAGACACTACACTTTCTGTGACATGGGATTCTGAGCCTCCACTACCTCTTCTAGGCACAAGTGCATCTACTTCATCTAAAAAGATGATACATGGTGCTGCTTGTCTTGCCTTTCTGAAGATTTCTCTGACTCCTTTTTCAGATTCACCAACCCATTTTGAGAGTAGTTCTGGTCCCTTTATGCTGATAAAGTTTGATTCTGTCATTTTTGCGAGTGCTTTTGCAATCAATGTTTTGCCAGTTCCTGGCGGGCCATGAAGTAAGATTCCTTTTGGCGTTTCAACATCAACATAATCAAATGCTTCTTTGTGTTTGATGGGCCATTCAACTGCTTCGCGTAATTCTTCTTTTAGTTCATCAAGACCACCAACATCATCCCAACTTACATTAGGAATCTGTACTTGAACTTCACGCAATGCACTTGGTCTGACTTCTTTTAGTGCATCTCTAAAGTCTTCACTTGTAATCTCTATTTTTTGAAGAATTTCTGATGATATCTTATCTTCATCAAGATCTATCTCAGGAAGAATTCTGCGGAGTGATCTCATTGCAGCTTCTTTTGATAGGACTTCCAAGTCAGCTCCGACAAATCCATGGGTTGTCTTTGAGATTTGTTTAAGATCTACTTTTTCATCTATTGGCATTCCACGTGTATGGATTGAAAGAATTTCAAATCTTCCTTCATCATCAGGAATTCCAATTTCAATCTCTCTATCGAATCTACCAGGTCGTCTAAGAGCAGGATCAATAGAATCTGGTCTATTGGTAGCTGCAATTACTACAACTTTGCCTCTAGATTTCATTCCATCCATCAAAGTCAAAAGTTGAGAAACTATTCTCTTTTCAACTTCGCCTGAAACTTCGTCTCTTTTTGGAGCAATAGAATCAATTTCATCAATGAAGACTATACTAGGAGAATTTTCTTCAGCTTGATTGAAAATTTCTCGTATTTTCTCTTCACTTTCGCCATAGTATTTTCCCATGATTTCAGGGCCACTAAGTGAGATAAAGTGAGCATTGGTTTCACCAGCTACTGCCTTAGCAAGTAAAGTCTTTCCTGTTCCTGGAGGACCATACAATAAGACGCCTTTTGGAGCTTCCACACCTATTTTATCAAACAATTCTGGATGTCTCATTGGTAATTCAACCATCTCACGAATTTTTTGGACTTCGTTTTTGAGGCCACCTAACTCGTCATAGGTTATTCTTGGAACAGATGCATCAACTGATTTTGTCATTGTGCCAAGTTTGAAAACTGTATTTTCAGTAACTATAACTGGTTTTGATGGTTTAGTACTAGTTACAATGAATTGAACTCTTCCACCCATTTGAGTATTAAGAGATAATGTATCTCCAGTTGTAAATACATGATTAAGATAATTGTAAATCATGTATTCTTGTAAGCCTTCAGCAGATATTTTCTCAGTAGGAGACAAGACAATTTGTTCAGCATTGGAAGCTTCAACTGATTTTAGAGAAATCTTATCACCAATTCCTGCTCCAATATTTTGTCTTGTCATTCCATCAATTTTGATAATTCCTGTTCCATATTCTTCAGGATTACCTGGCCAAAGTTTTACATGTGTTTTTTTGTTATATGTTAATTCTAAGATTTGGCCAGTATTCCATTTTTGATCTTCAATAATTTTTGGATCAATTATTGCTCTTCCTCGTCCAACATGTTGTTGCGGAATTTCATCAACTTTTAAAATAATTTCACTCATTTTTTTACCTCAAAAATCAAAGGGGGTTTATTCAACCTCCACCTTTTTGCCAGTTGGTTTTTCTTCAACTAATTTGAAGACTAGTTGTAAAATTCCATTTTTGTATGAAGCCTTTGCAGAGTTCTCATCAACTTTGTGTTGTACTGGAACTTTAACATGGTATTTTTTTTCACCATGTTCTGCAGATAGATCTACAACTTTGTTGTCAACAACAATTTTGACATCAGTTTTTTCAACTCCCGGCATCTCAGCTATGAGTTTTACAACTTTTTCTTTTTCATCAACAATTGTGTCAACTATTGGTTCTCGTGTATCAGAGGTTGGAAGTTGGCCTGGTTTGACGTTTCCATATTCTTTTACAACAGGTTTTCCATCAGGACCCACGGTCATTGTATAACCATAATAAAATGGGCCAGATTCAGAACCATTTCCCTTGAATTCTTCAAACATGTCTTCTGTGTCAAAAAAAGATCTAGACATTCTCTTGAAGATTCTATCAAATTCACTATCAAAGAACATTGTCATATTCACCTATAGTATGTAATATCTATGACATTATATAAAGATTATTGAAATTTCTTTGATTTCTTACATAATCCTATTATAACTGACATATTATAATAATTTTAATGAGATTAACAAGTATGTCTGTGCCTGAGGTTGTCAGGGAGATAATTACCAGAAATCGTTCAATTTATGATTGTATGAAGATGGATTTGATAAATTATACAGCATTGGCAGTAAAGATTCAACCAGAAATTGAAAGAATTCTTGGAAACAGTGTTAATCTCAATACAATAGTTGTAGCAATCAAGAGGTATGCAGATTCATTTGAGATCAAAGATGAGGTAAAGGAAGAACCAGTTTTGAAAAATGCGAGGTTGGTTTTGACTGATGGAATTATGGATGTTAAATTTTCAATTAAAGATTCCAATCAGATGGATCCTATGGCAATTTTAGATAAATTCTCAAAGATTACAAACAATTATGAATTTTTCAGAATGTCTGATTCATTTAGATTTCTTACAGAAGACATGGAAGATATTAGACAAATTTTTGATGATGTTTCAAATAGAGATGACATATTTAGTACAGGTCTTGCAAAAATCAAAATCACCATACCAAACTCACAAAATCAATCAGATGTGGTTTCCTATGTTGCCGAGGTATTACATGCAAATGGGATTGAACTTGTAAATGCTTTTTTCAGTCAGGATAACATCATAATTATTCTCAATGAAAGAGATGCATCTAGAGCATATGAGATTTTACACTCTGACATAATGAGAGCCTGAAAATAGGCACATACGCATAGTTTTTGAAAGTAAACTCATAGGGATATATTCAGTAATTTTCTGGGGTAAGCAAATGGCTCGAAATAAGAAGAAAATTGTCGTTTTAGGAGGAGGTTTTGCAGGTGTAGAGTGCACTAGGAAACTAGAGGAATATTTCAAGAATGATTCAGAAATTGAGATCGTTCTAGTCAGTGAAGATAATTTTCTATTATTTACTCCAATGTTACCTCAAGTAGCATCTGGAACTATTGAAACTAGACATATTGTAATGCCAATTAGAACAATTACAAAAAAAGCAACCTTCTATGAGGGCAGAGTCAAAAACATTGATCCATATGGAAAGATAGTAAATTTATGGGGGAGTGGAAACAAGAGAGGAATTTCACTTCATTATGATTTTCTTGTAGTTGCATTAGGAAGTGAAACTAACTTTTTTGGAATGAATGATCTTGAAAAAAATGCCTATCAAATGAAGACACTCAATGATGCAGTTATGGTTAGAAACAGAATGATAGACATGTTAGAACAAGCAGAAAATGAAACAAATCCAATCTTAAAACAAAGTCTTCTAAATTTTGTTGTTGTAGGTGGAGGTTTTGCAGGAATTGAAACTGCCGGAGAGATCATGGATCTTTTGTTAGATGTAAGAAAATATTATCCAAATATCAAAAAGGAAGACATTCATGTTGTAGTGTTAGAAGCATTACCAAATATCTTGCCGGGTTTTTCTGAAAGTCTTGCAAAATTTGCACAAGAAAAACTGACAGAGCATGGAATTGAAATCAAACTGCAAACAGCTGTGACTAGTTTTGATGGAGATGAAGTAATGATAAAGAGATTAGATGTAGACAAAGATGCCATAGATGATTCAATAGTAAGTTCAATTCAATCAAAAACTGTAATTTGGACTGCAGGTGTTACTCCAGTCAATACAATCAAAAGATCATTATTCAAAACAGACAAAGGAAAAATCATTGTTGATAAAAATTTAGAAGTAAATGATTTTCCAGGTGTTTTTGCGATTGGAGATTGTGCATTATTTTTAGATCCTAGTACTCAAAGACCATTTGCACCAACTGCACAAATTGCTGAAGCTCAAGCAAAAATTGCTGCAAAAAACCTTCATGCTTTGATTAGAAATGAAGAAAAAACCGAATTTACATATGAATCAAAAGGCCAAATGGCAATTATTGGTAAGAGAACAGGTATTGCATCATTTTTAGGAATGAATATTCATGGAATTTTTGCATGGTTTCTTTGGAGAAATATTTACCTCTCAAAAATTCCAACATGGGACAAACGATTTAGAGTATTTCTTGATTGGACAGCTGATGCAATTTTTGATAGGGATATCTCAAGATTAAAGTTCATGAGACGTGAACCAGAAAAAGAATACAAGGTTCTTGATGAAGTTGATGATGTTTGGTAATTAGTTTAGTTTTCGAATTTTATAGATAATTATTGCAGGTGCTGCAAAATACATTCCAACATTCATTAGAATAATTCCTACTCCATAGGAGATCATTTCTTGTTCAGAATTGATCTCAGCATAGTTTAGAATTGAGAGTGTGGATAACATTGGAGTGATTGATAGTTTTACAATTTCTTTGAATAATGGAGATTCACGTTCTAAATCAGCTATGGTTGGAGAGAATGAATAGTACAGTTGGTTAAATCCACTCATAAATGCAGTTCCAGATTCTGTTGTAAGAATAGTATTATCTCTTAATTCCCTTAACTTCTGAACTTGTGGAGCCATCTCAGAGCCAAATGTTGCAGTTGCAATCAAACAGCCACCATTTTCTTCAGTAGAATCTTCAGATAATTTTTTAAAAGAATCTATTGTTTCGTTAAATCTTTCTAGTTTAGAATCAAAATCGTCTACTCCATTACTGTATGAAAAAGTGTAGTAATTTTCTGAATCATAAATCATGACTTCTTTAAACTTTACATTGTAACTTTGGCCATTGGCAGAAAACAATCCCACTGCGTTAATCACATATGCACTCTTTCCATTAATTGTGGTTTTATCTTTTGAAATTACATTCAACTGTCCAGATTCAATAACTTCTGTTAATTGTTCAGATTTTTCTTCAATAAGATCATCTAAAGTTTTTTGTTCAGTTGGATAAATTGTTAAAGAGAATACAGGGTTCATCTCTCCAACCTTAGGTCCTACTGCAACAAAATCTGGGGAATTTTCTTGAGTTTTTTCGGGTTGTTGTAACATCCATCCTTCAGGCACATTAAATGCAATATCATATTCTTCATTTTCAAATTGTTGAGTTCCAGTAGGTGGTTCTACATTTGTTTGAATTCTTTCAGGTTCAGACAATTCTAGTAAATCAGAAATTTCAGATTCATTAACAACTGTGACTTTAGTAATTCTGACTTGTTCAGGATTCAGAGGCTCATCTCTATTTCCAGTAGAAACTGATGCAATTTTATCAAGTGTTTCGAAACTTTCTTCAGTTACAATTCTTCCAAATACAGTATATTGTTCATCAAGGAAATTGGAATCTTGATGAACAATGAAAAATTGTGAACCTCCACTATTTGGATCAGTAGATCTTGCCATTGAAACTATTCCACGATTATGTTTAATGTTGTTAAACTCAGCATTTAATCTCGTATCAGGACCACCTGTGCCCCAAGTGCTTGGATCTCCATCAATGGTGTTTGGATCACCACCTTGAATCATAAACCCTGGAATAATTCTATGAAAAAGTGTTCCATCGTAAAATCCAGAAGTTGATAGTTTTAGAAAATTTTCGACATGATTTGGTGCATCATTTGGAAAAAAGCCAATTGCAATATTCCCTAAATTAGTTTCAATGATTACTATAGGATCCATTATCTTAATTGGGTTAATTTCAACTGTTTGGGCTGTTGCTTGATTAACAATTCCTAAAAATAATAATGAAAATGTAATTGCAAGAAATATTTTCTTCAACATATTTCCCCCTTAGAATCTCACTTAAAAGCCAATTGTATTAGTTTTTAACAAAGTCAAAAAGATTACTCCTATGCAACCTGATGAAAAGATTCAGGCACATATTGTTTCAGTATGGAGAGAATCAAAAAAATTTCTATCAATTGGTGGAAAAGAAGGAATGTTGATTCTTACCGATAAACATCTAATGTTTATTCATAAAACAGAAGCCAAGATGAAATGGTGGAAAGCAATTACTCAAAGACAAGTGATAAATTTTATCAGATCAAAAAACACAATGATTCGTCATGATGGTTATGACGAAGAAGAATTAATGAATGATGTAGAGGATAAAAGAAACACAGAATTATCATTTGATGATATTTCTGATATTAGTTTTGAAGAAAAGACTTGGGGAAGTGTTCTACAGTTAGAATATGAAAAAAACGGTAAAAAAGAAAAATTTCAGTATTCCATTGCTCAAGATTGGGTAAAATATCCAGCAAAAGAGCCTACAAAATACATGAAAGTAGATTGGGCACCATTTGTGCAATATATTAAAGACAGACAGAAATTTACAAAGTAAAATTGGGAAAAATTTTCGCTGTAGGTGTAGGTCCAGGTTCACCGAAATATGTAACAGAAATTGTCAAAGAGATAGTTCAAAATTGTGATATTGTAATTGGTTACAAATACACCCTAAAAACAATTGAACATCTTCTTGAAGGAAAAGAAATTCACGAAATTACTATGAATAATCAAGAAAAGTCCTATCAAGAAGTTCTTCCAAGATTAGGAGACAAAACTCTAGTAATTCCATTTACAGGAGATGTGAATTTTTCAGAATCAGAGGTTGTTGATAGATTAATAGAAATTTTTGGTAAAGTGGAAATTGTTCCAGGAATTAGTTCAATCCAAGTTGCAGCATCAAGAGCGCAAGTACCACTTGATAAATCTAAAGTAATCACAATGCATGTAACAACTCCAATTGAAGACAAAAAATTGGAGCTGCAAAAGGCGTTGATTGATGGGTTTAGTGTTGTTTTAGTTCCAAGACCTTGGCCAAAACAACCAGACAAGCATTTTATGCCGTCAGAAATTGCAGTTTATCTTCGTGAAAATGGTTTTGACACTGAGAAAATTAAGGTTCATGTCTTTGAAGCCATAACGACTGAAGACGAAACTAATTTTGAAGGAACTGTAAAAGATTTGGAAGGAAAGGAATTTTCAGATTTGTCAGTAATGGTGTTTAATCAAACAAGCCTAGACTCTTACATGAATTATAGATGGCAATGGGAAAACTAATTTCCTAGATTTTGACCTTGTCCGAGAACTAGAGAATCTGAACTAGGGAAAACATATGCCACAATTTTCATCCAAGGATAATCAGGATCATACAATCTGTAAAATCCTGCATCATCAAATGTTATGTTGATAGAATCTCCTGGTGAAACATTACCAGTTGAAATTCTTCCATCAGGATCAAAGGGATCATGTCTGTCACCATAGTTTTCTTTTCCACTAAGAATGCTATGAGATACAACGTCATTATTTACTAAAGTTATTGTAGAACCCGGTTCTACTGAAATTCTATCCTTAGAAAAATACCCTAATCTTGTTGAATCCGAACCGGTGGTATCAAGTCCAATATAACTATCAGCACCTCCTTGTGAAGAAGAACCTTTAAGAATTCTAATTACAAGATTTTTTGGTTCTTCTATTGTTGATACTAAATTAATTTTTGATAAGGTAGATAATTTTGTAGTGTAGATAATTTTGTAAGTATCATCAGATGTTGTAATTCTACCAGTAAAACCATAAATTGATGCATCTTTACTTTCTGCAACTAGTCGTCCAAAGAAACTGATTGTTGTTTCATCTCCACTAGAACTTTCTATATTTCCATTAATTCGAATATAACGGCCTTCACGCAAAAACTTTCCTTCTAGATCTGAAATAATGAATTCCTCATCATCAAGTGTGAGAAATCCATCTTCTATTACAAAACTAATGGTACTCCCACGTTGGTCTTGAGAGGATAAACCTAGATCAATTTCTGTAAATTTAATTTGTTCTTCAGTTACCGCAAACCCAGATCCCTCTAAAAGAAACGCTTGGTTTTTAGAAACTTCTGCAAATGATTCATTGAAAAGAAATCCTGAAAAAACTATCAATAATGCTACTAATGATATTACTAACTTCACAATAGATTTGTCCTCTAATTTGGTTTATAATTTGCTACTAAATTATTTTAGACTCAATAGGCAAATCCTAAGGGTGTTAGATATCCAATCCAGGCATTTGGAGGCCTTGTTCTTGGGCAAGCTCAATCATATAAAATTCCAAATATCCACCTGATAATAACAACCCAACTACAATTCCAATCTCAATTATCGTGGGTTTGATGAAGGTTCTAAGATCAATTTTTTTGGTAATTCCTCTAATCAAAATAAAACTCCTAGAAATTCCTAAAGAATATGCAGTTAGTTCCATCAATCCGAATGGAGACAAAAATAGGATTGTTAGTGGAGGAATTTGTTCTAAAATTGGAGTTGTTGTAGTTATTGCTGCAAATGCAAATCCTGTCGACCAGGCTGAAAAAAGCCCCCACGCAACACCAAATCCGGGAATAAACATTGGAAGTGCTATTGTTGTATTATGAGTAAATATTCCAAATCCGTCAATATCCAATACTAGTTCTTCAAATTCTGACATGAAAACGTCTGCTTCTTCTTGGCTTACAGTAGACATTGAACCAATTTGATATGTTGCTGCAAAGATTCCCATGAAAATGAAAAACAATGAGATTCGAAGTTTATTCACAATACACTACAATTAGAACAATATTTGAGGGTTCGTAGGCGCAGATTTAATTAAACCATATCATATTTTTTGATATGAAAAAGGAACTATCCTTTGCATTAAACTATGCATTAAACAAAGGATTCCAGATTCATCCAGATGCTTTTAAAATCTTAGAAAATGTAGATGTGAAAAAACTAGAGAAAATAATAAAGGAAATTGTTAGAGAGAAAACAAAACAGAAATTATTTCAAATCAACCAAGATGATTTAGAGACATATCTTGGAATCAAGGATGACCCATCATTAGAAAATGAAGTCAAGGTTTTGTTGGATCCAACAGATAAGATAACTACTGGTGAGGGAGTAAAGGGGTATAACGCATTATTTTCTAGTAGATTTAACAAACTAAAACGAATAATTTCAGACAGACCAGAGGCTCGAATGTTAAAGTCTCTAACTTTTGTCAAAAATGAAAGATCAAAGGATGACATGTATGTTTGTGGTTTAGTGACTACAAGAAATAGTGAGAGAAATGTCACAAAATTGGTTTTGGAGGACCCATCAGGCTCATTTGAAGGGATAATCTTTGATAATGAGCTGCAAAAAACAGCAGATACGCTTCTAGCAGACCAATTTATCATGGCAAGAGTTAGTGTAGGGAAAAATTCAGGATTCATAATAAAAGATTTGATTTTACCTGATATTCCTGATCAGGCCACAAACAAGTCTGAATCAGAAGCATATGCTGTATTTCTGTCTGATTTACATATTGGAAGTAAGTACTTCATGGAAGAAGAACTAACAGAATTCATTTCTTGGATATCTAGTCCAGACCCTACTGCAAGAAAAATTCGATTTATCTTAATTGGTGGAGATGTAGTTGATGGGGTCGGAATATACCCAAATCAGAATAAAGAATTGGTTTGTCAAACCATAGAAGAACAGCTCAAAAAAGTTGAAGGTTTGATTGACCAAATTCCAAAAAATATCAAAATTATCATAATGCCTGGAAACCATGATCCTGGAAGGAGGGCACTTCCTCAACCAGCAATACCAAAAAAATACAATTCTGGATTATGGGATAGAGAAAATGTCATAATGGTTGGAAATCCAGCTGTCGTCTCATTAAATGGTGTGAAAGTAATGATGTTTCATGGGCAAAGTATTGATGATATTGTAAAGACAACTCCAGGCCTCAGTTACGACAAACCAACAAATGTGATGAAGCATCTTCTTAGGGCAAGACACCTGAGTCCAATTTACGGTAGTCAGACTCCGATTGCTCCTGAAATGCAAGATTTGATGGTCATTGAGGATATTCCAGATATTTTTCATGTAGGTCATGTCCACAAGGCCCAATTAGACATGTACAAGGGTATTTTGTTAGTTAATTCAGGCTCTTGGCAAAAACAGACACCATTTCAGGCAAGTGTTGGAATGACACCAAATCCTGGAATTGCTTTGTTAGTAAATTTGAAGACTTTTCAGGTTTTCCACCAAAATTACAATTCTAATCTAGACAATATCTTGCAAAGTTAGATCATCTTTGAAGGTTTTTTTTATCATTTCAGTGGAAACTGTTAGTTTGTATTTTTTTGTTCTACCATGAATTCCTTGATGGACAAGTCTTCCAGAGATTATTCCAGAAAGTTCGATCTCACTAAGCATTTGGGTGATTCTTCTTTGTGTCAGTTCATCTCGTCCTACTACCTTACAGAGGTTTTTGTATGATGAGTAGATTTCCCCAGTAGATGAACCGTTTGCTTTCATTATAGCAAGTATGACTAGTTTTTCGTGGAGAGGATATGATTTGAGAGATGTTTCTTCTTTGTTTTCTTCAATTTTTTGAGAGGCGTCCCTAACATGAATTTCAGTGACTTTATCTGATTGTTGTCTTTCAGCTAATTCTCCTGCAACCCTAATCAAATCAATTGCTCGCCTTGCATCGCCATGCTCTCCGCCAGCTAGGGCAGCACATAGGTTCAGGGCAGATTCATCCACAGAATCAACCTCAAATGCTTCTGATATTCTCTCCTCTAGAATCTTCTTTATTTGTTCAACATTATAATTTGTAAATACAATCTCTTCCTCACCCAGACTGCTGATCACCCTAGGATCTAGTTTTTCTTTGAATGTAAGGTCATTTGATATTCCAATCAAAGTCAGCGAACCAGTATCAAGGCTCTCATTTGCTCTAGTTAATTGATAGAGGATGTCCTTTCCAGTTTTTGATACTAATTCAGCTAGATAATCAATTTCATCAATTACAAAGACCACATTGGTTTTTTCTTGATCAATATTGTTTAGGATTCTTTTGAATACCTCACTAATAGCCAAACCAGTTGAGGGTAATTCTTTATCATTTAGGCCTAATTGACGCCCAAAACTAACCAATAATCCATAAAGTGTTGTCTCTTTTTTTGCATTTGAATAGATTAGTTTTATTGGAAAATTTGATTTTTCAACTCTCTCTTGGATTTTTGAGATGACTTTTTTGACGACAAGTGTTTTACCAGTACCAGGTTTACCATAGACAAGAAGGTTTGACGGTCTTGATTGTTTGAGAATTGGTAAGAGAGATTGGGTAACCTGTTCTTGTTCATTATTTCTATGTTGGATGGTTTTTGGGATATAGGTAAAATGAAGGATTTCTCTATTTTTGATAATTGATTTTCCAGATTCAGCTGCGTCTAACAATCTATCAATCGGATCTGACATACTCACACACCTTTGTTTCCTATCAATATCATCATATCCATATCTGAATTAAGAGAGTATAGAATAGAATAGTAATTGTAGTTTAGTTTGTAATTAATTATTTTTAGTTAGTTTTTGTTTTTTCTCAAAAAAAAAATTAAGAAAAAGAAGAGTGGAAACAAAGGTGTGTGGGTTGGTTCATAAGTTAACAGACTGTTAACATGATGTTAAGAAAATACCCAAAAAGGTTATTTTGACCCCTTAATTTCCATTCCAGGCGTTAAGATCGATGTTAACACTGTGAATATCTCAAATCTAACCCCTTTATTTCCACTCCAGGCATGATTAATTTCTAATTTAGGGGGCTTAATTATGGTTAATTGTTAATAACAAAAAAATGGTTAGGCGTGACTTAGGCAGTCAACGTTAACAAACCATTTAGTTAACAAAATTTCGCGGATCATTTGAACTGTTAACATCAGATCGATTAGATCCTAACATGGCCAAAAAACGTATTCGTATAGATATGGAAGACTCTGACGGTGCACGTTATGATATCAAACTTGAAGGTAATGTAACCAGAGATAAAGTCTTGAAAATATTTGAAATGATGGATTTGATGAATATTGAAGAAGAACAAGAGACAACAAACATAGATTCTGTAGGCTCTAAAATTTGGCATATTGTGGATAAATTCTTCCCTATGGGCAAATTCACATCTACTAACATTCTTGAAAAATACGAAGATGAATTCAATGAACCTATCAAACTTAGTGTAATTTCGACATACCTCTCAAGATTTTCATCAAAAGGCAGGGTGGATAGGATTAGAAATGGTAGAGAATGGACCTATCAAACCATAAAAATCGGCCAAAAACAACACTAAATTAATCAAGAAATAGTGATTTTTCTCACAATTAGACGGTCTTTCCCAAGTATTAATTTGACATATTCACCTTTTTGGATGTCCATATACTTTCTAAACTGTTTTGGAATGGAAATGGTTCCAGCTGATGTAATTTTTACCAAGACCTCGTTTTCCTGAATGGACATATTATGACTATAAATTAATAATATATATAATTTAATAAATTATGTTGATTATAATTGATAATAAAAAACTACTTTTTTTGCCTAAAATTAAATAAAATGACTTTGAAAAAACTTGAAAGATATCTTTTAGGCAACAGTTGGGTTTACTTCAACTTCTTCAACCTTTGCCATTCCCTTTTCAGTAATGGAATATGTATATGGTTTAGTTTCAGTATTTCTTTCAACAAGACCCTCTTCAAATAACTTCTTCATTAACCTTGAAGTGTGCTCTCTACTCTTCTTTAATGTGACTTGTATGTCACGTGATGTCATAGCTTTGTTTGTGATTAGATGCAACACATAGTTGGTAGGATTTGTGTGCTCAATATTGGGAATTTTAGGCGTGGGAACTGGTTTTTCAGGAACTTTTTCAGACTCTTGTGATATTGTGACTTCCTTTTCTTGGACTTCATTTTTTGCTAATTTTTCTAAGAACTGCTTTAACTCTAAATTTGGATCCTCTGTTTTTTGCTCAATTCCCTGTATTTCTAATGCATCTAGGCGTATTTTCATGTCAATTAACTGCCTTTCATAATATTCTAAACGCTCAGACTGTGATGCATCAACCATGTCACTTTTTGATTTTATGAATGGGCGAATCTTATAGTATCCATACAAACCTCCTAAACCTATAATGAAGGCCAATATCACACCCAAAATCACTTCTGGGTCAGGAATCTCAACTAACATCACAAATTTTATGCCTATATTGTGATTTATCGTGATAGACCAACATTATTTCACACTTTAGATTAACAAACTCACACAATTATCACAATCAATCAAATCAACTGAACTAAAGAATTATCACAACATCACATACTACATGCCTGCCTAACGAGCCTATCTATCACACTAATGACCTCTTCCTCTCTTTCTGGGAATATATCACTCTCATTTATCACACTAATCTGCTCAGATAACTTGGATATCACATCAATATCATCAGGTAAAATGATGCCTAAACCGCGTAAAAGTATGATTGAATAGAATAATGAGACTAATTTCTCCCTAGACTGCCCAACTTGCCTATAATACGCACCTTTTGAAATTGAAAACTCTGACTCAAGGAGATTCTTCTGATTTAAAATAATTTCAATTTGTCGCTCTGTAAACAAAGATTTTTTGATAATTTTCTTAATTATATTGTTAAAATTAGATCCTTCAAACTCCGACATAGCTATACAAATCTGTATAATGGCATTCCAATTAAACTTTAAAGAGCGACATACAAACCACTTCTATGACTGGAAATAAAGTTGAAACATTCCTAAAATCAGAATTAAAAAAGAAAAATGCATTATTGTTTGTTCTAATAGATTCAGAAGTATCAAATCTAGAGGCATCTGCTAAACTAGCAAAAGATGTTGAAAAGATTGGAGCGTCTGCAATCTTAGTTGGTGGCTCATCTGCTACAGATCAGATAGAGATGGCACAGGTGGTAAAAGGCATCAAAAAAGGCATCAAAATACCAATAATCCTGTTCCCTGGAAACGTTACAGGTGTTGTGCCTGACGCTGATGCCATCCTGTTTAGTTCCTTAATGAACTCTGAAAACCCATATTTTATCACACAAGCACAGGCCCTAGGGGCACCAAGTGTCCTGAAATTTGGTCTTGAACCTCTGCCTACTGCATATTTGGTGATAGGTGATGGTACAACTGCATGGTTTGTTGGCTCTGCAAGAGGAATTCCATTTGAAAAGCCCAAAATTGCTGCAGCATATGCACTCGCAGCCCAATTCCTTGGAATGAGATTTGTCTATCTTGAGGCAGGTTCTGGTGCAAAGTCTAGTGTTACTCCTGAGATGGTCAAGACTGTAAGACACATGTTTAACGGATTTTTGATTGTAGGTGGTGGTATTAAGGATGTAAAGACTGCCCAAAATTTGGTAAAAGCAGGAGCTGACGCTCTAGTAATTGGTACTTTCCTTGAGAAAGGCGGTAGTCTCAAAAAACTCGAAGAAATAACAAAAGCAATTCAAAGAAGCAAGTAATAGAACTCTATTATGTCTGAAAACGACGCAATTTCTCGTATTAGTGGCATCAAAATGCCTGACTATTATCTTGATTACTATTCTAGCCTATCTACAGAAACATACTCTATTTTTGAAAATGCTGCTGCAGCAAAATCAAGTCTGGTTGACTCCTCAGGCATAATTGAGCCGAAAATCGCATTTGATCTGGCAGATCGTGTGGCAAAAATGCACGAAATTGATATCGCTGAACCGCTTAGAGAACTTTTAAAAATTAACGGAAAAGAACTCTCTGCACTTATTCTTTCAAAAGAGATTGCACAAGGAAAATACTCCCTACCTGATTCTACATTAGAAGAAAAACTTGATCTGGCAGTTCGTGTTGGATTAGCAATTGTTACAGAAGGTGTCACCATTGCCCCTTTACAAGGAATTAGCGAGGTAAAAATAAAGAAAAACAAGGATGGTTCTGAATATCTATCAGTCTCTATTGCAGGTCCCATGCGTTCTGCTGGTGGAACAGAATCTGCCGTAACTATGCTAATAGCAGATCATGTCAGAAAGACTGCAGGATTATCAAAATTTCAAGCCAATTCTTTTGATGATGAAACTGGCCGATTTGTTGAAGAATTAAGAATCTATGAAAGAGAAGCTAGTAGTTTTCAATTCCATATCTTAGATGAAGATATTGAACATGTGATTTCAAACCTACCAGTAGAACTAGACGGCGTAGATACGGACCCTTATGAAGTTGTAAATCATAAATCTATGACACGAATCAAAACCGATAGAGTAAGAGGAGGAGCTTTACGTGTTCTAAATGACGGTCTTATTGGAAGATCCAAAAAACTACTCAAAAGAATTGAAATGTACAATCTTGATGGTTGGGAGTGGTTAAATGATCTAAAAGGTGCTGTTCAGACTGGTGAAAAACAAGAGGATGCTGCCACTAAAAGAATGCATGAAGTTATTACAGGCAGATCAGTCTTGTCCATGCCTAACAAACTAGGCGGATTTCGACTAAGATATGGCAGATCATGCAATACTGGTTTTGCTGCAGTTGGAATACATCCTGTGATAGCTGAGATACTTGATCATACGATTGCAGTTGGAACTCAAATCAAAATTGACATCCCAGGAAAAGGCGCAACTGTAGCATTTGTTGATTCAATTGAAACCCCTGTAGTTCGTTTGAAAAACGGTAATGTTGTAAAAATCAGGGATGTGAAACATGGAATTGAAATCAAAAATGATATTGAAAAAATACTTCACCTTGGAGATATTTTGATATCTTTTGGAGACTTCCTTGAAAACAATGCACAACTTGTTCCATCAGGATATGTAGAAGAATATTGGATAGAAGAATTAAAACAAAAAATCGAAAAATATGAGCCTGAAGATCAATATCTAACCCAATTTATCAACAAAATTCCAACAATAGATGAAGCACTAAAAATCTCCATTGATTTTGATATGGCTCTTCACCCTCGCTATCTCTATTTTTGGGATAAGATATCTGCTAAAGAACTTGAGTCACTTTTGGAACCTAAAAAAATCAATGAAACATCAATCCAATATCCTACACAAATAAAGAAAATTCTTGAAAACTTAGGGACTCCACATGTAGTTGGAGATGATGGAATTGTCCTTGAAAACATTGAAGCTAAAATCTTCTTTAATTTGTTATTTAGAGAACAACCCAAAATTGATGATTCTTCTGTTCCTCAAATAATTTCAAAATCTTCTGGAATTAGAATCAGAAATAAATTTTCTACATCTATTGGTGTGAGGATTGGAAGACCTGAGAAAGCAGCACCTAGACAGATGAAACCACCAACTCATGTGTTGTTTCCTATTAATGATAAAGGAGGACCAACACGAGACCTTCTAAAGGCATCTAGAAATGAACACTTTTTCACTAATATTCACAACAGACATTGCACTCAATGTAATATTCCATCAATTGGAATTAAATGCTCAAAATGTGGTACAAAAACAACTGTTACCTATAGATGCCCTCATTGTAGAGATACGCTTGAGGAGCCTTTTTGTGAGAAATGTAAACGAAACGCTCTAGCTTATTCTCATAAAGAATTTCCATTAAAATCAAAACTTCTTGAAGCTCAAGAAAAAATCCGTTTACGTGCCCAAGAACCATTCAAAGGTGTTAAGGAACTAATCAGCCAAGATAAGATTGCTGAACCTCTAGAAAAGGGACTGGTTCGACAAAACTTTGGACTAACAGTATTCAAAGATGGTACGGTTCGATTTGATGCAACAAATTCTCCTTTAACACAATTCAAACCATCATGGATTGGAACATCTATTGAGAAACTCAAGGAATTAGGATATTCTCATGATATTGATGGTAATCCACTTGAAAACTCTGAACAGATAGTTGAACTTCGTATGCAAGATGTGATTATTCCATATGAGAGTGGGAGATATCTTGTTTCTATTTGTAAATACATTGATACACTTTTAGAAAAATTCTATGGAAAAACTGCATTCTATAATGTCAGTAATTCTGAGGAGTTAATTGGACATCTAATTATTGGTCTTGCTCCTCATACTTCAGTCGGAATTGTAGGTAGAATCATTGGGTACTCTGAAACTCATGTATGTTTTGCAACCCCAAACTGGCATTCTGCAAAAAGAAGAGATGCAGACGGTGATGCAGACTCTATAATGCTCCTCATGGATAGTCTTTTGAATTTCTCCAGACAATTCCTTTCAGATGCAATAGGTGGATTAATGGATGCACCACTACTTGTTCAACCTCTTGTTTTGCCACATGAATCTCAACCACAGGCACACAATTTAGAAGTCACAAAATCACTTCCATTGGAATTCTTTGAATCAACATCACAACAAGTTAAAGCATCTGATATCTCATCAGTTGAGATAATCAAATCTAGACTTGAAACAGAAAGGCAGTTCTATGATTATTATTTTACTCACTCCACCTCATCTCTGACAACTTCAAAATCACGTAGTGCATATTCTACTCTTGGTTCAATGCTTGACAAATTTGATATGCAAGTTAGAAATGCCGAATTAATTGATGCTGTAAATACTTCAGAAATTGTTTCAGATGTAATTTCAACTCATCTTGTACCTGACATTATGGGAAATTTGAGGGCATATGCAAGACAAAACTTTAGGTGTACTGGCTGTGGTAAATCATACCGTCGTATGCCTTTGATCCAAACTTGTGTTTGTGGTCATAAACTAATTCCCACAATAACTCGTGGTTCTGTTGAAAAATATCTAAAACTTGCAAAAAGACTTGTTGACAAATATGATGTTAGTGAATATCAAAGAGGAAGAATCCATGCACTTTCTGATGAAATTGAATTAGTATTTGGGAAAAGTCCAGGCGACCAATCACTTCTTACTGATTATGCCTAATTATCTTAATTTGACGTATTCGTATCCGCCCAGTTTGTTGTCAAAACAGAATTTTACCTTTTGGTAATTCTTTCTAAATGATTTTACTTTGGAAAGAATCTTCTTTGGATCTTTCTTTTCTATTACCACTTGTTTGATGAATGAAGCAATTTCTTGCATCTCATTTTTCTTCATTCCGAGTCTAGTAATTTCTGAAACTCCCAATCTAATTCCACCTGGATGGAAATAGTTTCTTCCAGCCTTGATATCTCCTGGAATTAGTTGTCTATTTACAATTATGTTGGCTTTCTCCAAATCGGCCTCAACTTTTCCACCATCAGAATAATCTAAGACATTTACAGCAATTTGATGTGATTGTGTAAATCCTCTACTTTCACCTAAGACTTTGAATCCTGCATCACTTAATGCCTCTGCTAATGTTTTTGCATTCTTTATGACTTGTATAGCATAATCTTTTCCAAACTCTAATGCCTCAGCAAATGCAACTGCTTTTCCTGCCATGTTGTTGATGTGGTGGCTACTGGTAAGTCCTGGGAAGGTTGCTTTTTTGATTGGCTCTTCATGTTTTTCAGAACCTAAAACCAATCCTCCCTGAGGTCCAAACAAAGTTTTATGAGTACTCATTGTCATTGTATCTGCTCCTTCTCGAAGTGGATCTTGGAATTTACCTCCTGCAATTAATCCTGCAACATGGGCTGCATCATAATTGATGTGCATATCATAATTCTTTAGAAAATCTGATAGCTCTTTGACTGGATGTGGGAACAAGAATAATGAGCCTCCAAACATTGCAATTTTTGGCAGTCGTTTGTTTTTCTTTAACTCCTCTACTTTCTGTTTTGTCTTGTCAACATCAATAGTCATCTCTTCTGCATCAAATGGATAGAATTCAATTTCTAAACCATGAACCAATCCTGCAGTTCCAGAATGCTCTTTTTTACCATGTGATATGTGACCTCCTGCTGGAATAGAAGGAGCTAACATAACATCACCTGGATTTGAATAAGCAGAATATACGGCAAGATTTGCTACCACTCCTGATATTGGTCTTACATCAGCAAATTTTGCTTTGAAAAGTTTTTTAGCTAATTTCATACATTCAAACTCTACCTCGTCAATGTAGATACAACCAGCGTAGACTCTTTCACCAGGCCAACCTTCAGCATATCTATTACCAAAATCTGAAATTATGGCTTCTCTAACTGCTGGGCTGGGAATGTTTTCACTGGCAATTAATGGAATTGAATTTTCAAACCATTTGTGGTGTTCCTTTAATTTTGTAAAAATTTTATTGTAAGATTCTCTATTTTGTGATTTTGCCATATTTTGCAACTTGATTTTCCCAATTTAAAAACACCGATAGACTATCAAATTCCTCACTCTTGATCTGGAAGGTATAAAAGGGGAATCTGGAGTTTTTGCATCAATGGGTATGCAAGCTACTTCCAAAGGAAATATGCCAGTCGTATTGCTTAAAGAAGGCGGTTCAGAAACTAAAGGCAGAGATGCACAAAAGAACAACATTGCTGCATCAAAAATAGTAGCTGAAATTGTTCATACCAGTTTAGGTCCTAGAGGAATGGATAAGATGTTAGTTGATTCACTAGGCGATGTTACTATTACAAATGATGGTGCAACAATTCTCAAAGAAATTGATGTCCAACACCCAGCAGCAAAAATGCTTGTTGAAATTTCTAAAACAACTGATAATGAAGTTGGAGATGGAACGACCTCTGCTGTAGTTTTGGCAGGTGCTTTACTTGAAAATGCTGAATCATTAATTGATCAAGATGTTCACCCAACAATTATTGTTGATGGATACAGAAAGGCTGCAAGAAAAGCCAAACAATTCCTTGAGAGCATCTCAGATAAAATTTCACCAAATGATAAGAATATTCTAAATAAAATTGCTAAAACTTCTATGCAAACAAAACTTGTTAGAAAAGACTCTGATCTACTTGCAGATATCATTGTAAAATCAGTTCTTGCTGTTGCAGAAAAAGACTCAGAGAGTTATGATGTTGACATTGATGACATTAAAGTTGAAAAGAAAGCTGGTGGTTCAATAAAAGATTCAATGATTGTTCAAGGTATTGTTTTGGATAAAGAAATTGTTCATGGTGGCATGCCAAGAAAAATCAATGAGGCTAAAATTGCTTTAATCAACACTGCATTAGAAATCAGTAAAACTGAAACTGATGCCAAAATCAATATTTCAAATCCACAACAATTGAAATCATTCCTAGATGAAGAAAACAGAATGCTAAAAACAATGGTTGACAAAGTTATTGGTTCTGGCGCAAACGTAGTCTTGTGTCAAAAAGGAATTGATGATATGGCACAACACTATCTAGCAAAAGCTGGAATCATCGCTGTTAGAAGAATTAAAGAAAGCGACTTGACAAAACTAGCAAAGGCAACAGGTGCAAGAATAGTTACAAACCTTGATGATCTCTTTGAAAAAGATCTTGGTGATGCTGACCTTGTTGAGGAAAGAAAGATTGAGGAAGACAAATGGGTATTTGTCGAAGGATGTAAACATCCAAAATCTGTAACATTACTTCTTCGTGGTGGTTCACAAAGAGTTGTTGATGAAGTAGAACGTTCTGTTCATGACGCATTAATGGTTGTAAAAGATGTAATTGAAAAACCAGAAATTGTAGCCGGTGGAGGAGCTCCCGAAACATATGCTGCTACAAAACTTAGAAACTGGGCTAAATCTCTTGAAGGACGAGAACAATTAGCTGCAGAGAAATTTGCTGATGCTTTAGAAGCAATTCCATTAACACTTGCTGAGAATGCTGGAATGGATCCAATTGATACTCTTACCTTGTTACGTTCAAAACAACAGAAAGGTGAGAAATGGACTGGTATAGATGTCATGAAAGGAAAAATTGGTAACATGAAATCTAGTGATATCATTGAACCTCTTGCAGTAAAACTCCAAATTGTATCCGCATCTGCCGAAGCTGCATGTATGATTCTTAGAATTGATGATGTAATTGCTACTCAGAAATCTGCTGGTGGTCCACCTGGTGGTGGCGAAGGTGGAATGCCTGGAATGGGTGGAATGCCTGGAATGGGTGGAATGCCTGGAATGGGTGGAATGCCTGACATGGGCGGAATGATGTAAATTATTTTGAAAAGAATTTCAAAAGTTTATTTGATAACCAACTTTACGAACAACATTGAATAAAACCTCTTCAAAGTTCCTTACTGGTTTCAAGTATGTCTATTTGGTTGCATTTTTTGCATTACTTGCAGGATTCTTTCATCCATTAATTACTAACACCAGTTTTGATAGTGTTGTTGTAGGGGTTTTGGTATTGTTTGTAGGTCTTGCAGGCGGTGTATTGTTGTACAAGGCTGCAACATCAGAGAAAAGAAGAGGAATATTTCTTGGAGGTGGATTTGCTCTAATGTCAATTTCATTATACTATATTTTCCAACTTAGTGGAAGAGTCTAAACATCAAAATACAGATAAAACTCGTGTGGATGTGGTCTGATGGAAATCTCACGCTGATCTCTTCTCTCTAATTCAATGATTTTATCAATTACATCATTTGTATAAATCGGATTAAGGAATTTTCTGTCACTTTCTAACTCGTCAAGTGCTTCTCCAAGACTCTTTGGAAGAACTCCTATACCTCTCTTGTTTCTATCACCTTTTGTCATCTTGAAAATATCATCACGAACTTCATCTCCAGGATCCATCTTCTTCTTAACTCCATCCATTCCTGCAGCAGTAACTGCTGCAAATACTAGATATGGATTTGATGAAGGATCAGGGGCTCTAAACTCTAATCTCTTTAGATTTGAATAATTTTTGCCTTTCAAATGTTTTGGAACTCTAACTATTGCTGAACGATTTCCAGAACTCCATGCAATGTATGCTGGAGCCTCGTAACCTGGAACTAATCTGTGGTAGGAGTTTGTAGTTGGATTACAAATTGCTGATAATGCTTTTGCATGATTAATTATTCCACCACAAAAGTATCTTCCAAGTTGGCTTAATTCAATTTCGTCATCTGGATCATAAAATGCATTTTCCTTTCCTTTCCATAAACTAACATTAACATGCATTCCTGAACCTGAATCCATTGCAATTGGTTTTGGCATCATTGTTGCAACTTTACCATACTTTTGAGCAACGTTTCTAATTACATACTTGTAAGATTGGGCAGCGTCTGCAGCATTTGTCATATAATCATATTTGATATCAATTTCACATTGTCCTGCTGTTGCTACTTCGTGATGATGGTTATCACATAAAATTCCAAAATTTTTGTTGAGAATGTTTACACATTCATTTCTGTATGGCGTAAGAGTATCTGCAGGGGTACTAGGATAATATCCCTCTTGTAATCCCATAGGATATCCATCACCTGATTGATTCCATGGAGCTTCTTTGGATTCAATTGAGTAAGATTGTCCTTTGTATGGCGTTAGAACATCCCAATGTACTTTATCAAAAACAAAAAATTCTACCTCTGGACCCCATGTACTAAAATCAAATCCTTGTGTCTTGATGAACTCTTCAGCTTTTTGAGAAATTCCTCTGGGATCTCTTGATAATCTACCTCTGTCTTCTCCCCAATAAACATCACATAGTAATCTGGCAGTTTTATTTTCGGTCATCCATGGAATTATTGCAAATGTATTTGGATCAGGTTTTAAGAGTAAATCTGAATCATCAATACTTGTAAATCCAACAATTGATGAACCATCTAATTTTGGTAACCCATCTCTCATCTGTTCGGGAGTAAAAGTATTAGCAGAAATTGTAGTGTGATGGAAATGACCAGTTAAGCCAGTAAATTGAAGATCAATGAACTGAATTCCTTCATGTTGAATTCTTGAGAAAACCTCGTCAGATGAATACGATACTTGAATTGCTTTTCCGTGACTGACTTTATAGGGCAATTTTATACTTCAATCAAACACAAATACATCCAGCATTTAAGGATTAGGTAAGAAATGTCCGAAACAAATCAAATCGATATCAACTATCTACACCATGTAGTATTACGTGAAATTGAAGATGATTCTTTACTAGAAATTGATCCAAACTTTTACAGAAATCTATCTGACTTTATAGGAAATCTGAAGAAACAAGAATTTGATGGTGTTGAAAGCAAAATTAAAGATGCTATGATAGAAATGGCCACAGAACTAACATCTTTGTTGATAAATATTAGATTAGAAAAAATCTTAAAATCAAAAGATCTTAAAATTGGTTTTCTGCTTGATGAAGAAAAATTCATTCTAGACTCACAAGAAGAAGAAAAAGATAGAAAAGAAATGATTCTTTCTGCAACAATTAATGGAAAATCAAAATTCCTTGAATCTTTATCTCAAAATCACAAAACAAAGAGAGTTGCAGTAAGATTTTTGCAAGAAGTAGATGAAATTGTAGGTGCTGATCTTGAAAAATATGGACCATTCAAAACAGAGGATATTGCCACTATTCCATATGAAAATGCACAGGCATTAATTGCCAAAAATGCTGCAACGAAAGTTCGTTTGGAAGATTAGATAGAAATTACACCTTATTCATTTCTAATTAGAATGTCTCATACGGGCGTTGATGTAATTGATTTTTTATTCTATACAATTTATCCTGTAATTGGAATCTTTCTTGTTGAGGGTATTAGCAGAGCAGTAAAGGCCCCTAAATGGATAAAATTATGGACTCAAGCTGCAGTTTCAATTGGTTTTGGAGTATACTACTGGTTCATTTTACCAGCACCACAAAACTTTCCACTAACTGCATTGGTAATGTTTGCACTTGCTATTGCACTAATTTATCAAGGACGACGTGCAAAAATTTCTCCTGAAAAAAGTCCGTACTAAAAACGTCCAAAAATTCTTCTAAAAATATTTGGTCTATCTCTTCCTCCATCTCTGATAACTTTCTTTTCACCAAATCGTTTTGCTCGGATTTGGCTTAGTTTAACACATCGATGTTCTTCAGGAAGCCTATGTTCTGAACAAAATGGATCCTTGCAGTAATTGCATTGAAATGGCAAATCCGTTAAATCTCCACAATATGCACATTTTTCAGACTTCATAATTTCATTTACTGTTTTTCTTTTAATAAAGTTGCCAATATTTTATTTAGAATTGTTTTGTCGTCTAAACGTTTTTACGATGTGAAAATTTAGTGTGATTACTTGATTAAAGATAAAGTAGCAATAATAACTGGAGCTAGTAGCGGTATTGGGTTTGCCACTGCATTGGCATTATCAAAAGCAGGTGCTAAAGTTGCTATTGGTGCCAGAAGAGTTGATAGATTAGAAGAACTTGCAAAAAAAATAACTGAAAATGGTGGAGAAGTATTTTATCAAAAACTGGATGTCACAAAAAAATCCGAATGTGATGATTTTGCAAAAGCTGTTTTAGAAAAATGGAATTCTATTGATATTTTAGTAAACAACGCAGGACTTATGCCTCTAAGCTTCTTCAAGAATCTCAAAGTAGATGAATGGGATAGAATGGTCGATGTAAATATCAAGGGTGTGTTGTATTCTACTGCAGCAGTTATCACACACATGAAGGAAAAAAAATCAGGCCATATTGTCAATCTATCATCTGTAGCAGGAAGAATTGTATTTCCTGCTGGTAGTGTTTATTGTGCAACAAAACATGCAGTTGCAGCATTTAGTGAGGGATTAAGACAAGAATTTAGTGTTCGTTCAAACATTAGGGTGACAAGTATTGAACCTGGGGTTGTCGCAACAGAACTTAATGATACAATCACTGATGAATCATTGAAAGGTTTTGTAGAGAATACAAAAAAGATGGAAGCTCTCCAAGCTGACGATATTGCAAATGCAATTTTGTTTGCAGTAGATTCACCATCATACGTTAATGTTAATGAAATTCTAATAAGACCTACAACACAAGAACGTTAACTTGACAGATATTCCACATGTTGTTATTTTGGGAGGGGGTTTTGGTGGACTCTCTACTGCAAATGAGATAAGAAATTCATTGCCTTCATCTAAAGTGAAAATCACAATAATTGATAAAAAAGACTGGTTTATGGTAGGATTTGCTAAACTATGGATCATCAATGGAACTAGAACTTTTGAAAACTCTATTGGTCACTTGAATGAACTTGAAAAAAAAGAAATCAACTTCATACAAGATGAAATATTATCAATTGATCTGCAAAACAAAAATGTCAAAACAAAACAACAAAACATATCGTATGATTTTCTTGTGATATCATTAGGTGCAGTTTTAGCTCCAGAAAAAATTCCTGGATTAACAGAAAATGGATTCAATTTGTATGATCATGAACAACTTTCAGAAATTCATAATAAACTTGCAAATATTGATTCTGGAAAAATTGCTATTTCTATAATGGGAATGCCATACAAGTGTCCTCCAGCACCATTTGAGGCTAGTCTGTTGATAGAATCTATGCTCAGAAAGCGTGGAGTACGTGATGATGTTCAAATTGATTTTTACAGCCCAGCTCCAATTACATTACCTGCAGCTGGACCAGAAGTTAGCAAAAAAATCCTTGAATTAGTAAATTCTGAAAAAATCAACTTTCATAATTCATCTAAAATAAAATCAGTTGAATCAAACAAATTAATTTTTGAAAATGGTGAAGCTGAATTTGATTTACTATTAGCAGTTCCACCTCATATTGCCCCAAAAATCATCTATGATTCTGGATTAGCAAAAGAACCTGGATTTATTGCAATAGATAGAGACTGCAAAACTCCTTTTGAAGATGTATTTGCAATAGGTGATGTAACTAGTTTAGTTGTTACTGAAAATATAGCAGTGCCCAAAGCAGGAGTTTTTGCAGAAGGAGAAGGCATTACTGTTGCAAAAAATATTATTTCAAAACTTCAATCAAAAGAAGAATCTGAATTATTTGATGGAAAAGGGGGATGTTTTATCGAATCGGGTAGAGATACTGCTTCAGTTATTGAAGTAGATATGTTTTCACAATCAAAACCTTCCACTAGTATTTCTGAACAAACTTCTGAAAATCTTTCAAGTAAACTTGAATTTGAAAAAGAAAGACTCTCAAAATGGCTTTAATCAATCAGAATTATCTTTCTCTCTTGCTAAGTGTTCCAAAACAGCCCTCATTTCTACACTCAAATCTTTATCATTTTTAGAAAGATTCAATTTCTCGGGAATACTATTCTTAAAATCTTCAGCCTCTAATTCTATACTTCTTTTTTGAACACAATCTGTATGGTCTTCACCAGTCGCAGAGATCTTATGACAAATATTACAAATTTTCACAATTTCTGTTTGTTAATACGACGATTTAATAATTTCATTTTGTGCCTCTGTGACAAGGGATCGTCGTCTAGCTTGGTATGATACTAGTCTGGGGGACTAGTGGTCGCAGGTTCAAATCCTGCCGGTCCCATTATAATTTCAAAATTTTCAAGAGATTTTCAAAATTTTCAAGAGATTTTTCTTGTTTATACTGTTTTAGAGCCTCGATAATCTTTTCTTTGGATGGATTCCTGTAAATTTTTTGTACTTTTTTTGAAATTCCTGAACCAATAAAAATTGCTTGAGTAACTGATGTTACATTTGATGGCCTTCTTTTAACACTAGAACTTTCAAAATCAATTAGAGTTGATTTTGTTTTTCCAACAATAACATGTTTTGAGATATTGCTCAATTCACCATGATCAAAACCTATTTGATCTAAATTAAAACAGTCTTCAAGAATTTTTCTTATTGTTGATTTTAATTTTTTTGTACTACCTACACCCTTTAACGAATTTACCCAATCAATAATTTTCTCTCCTTCTATGTATTCCATAATCAAAAAATTCTTACTGACGCCAAGCATTTTTGGTCCAACATTAACTGAATTTACAAATTTCAATAAATTAGCCTCACTTTTCATTTCTTTTCTTTGTGAATCTGTTCTTCTAATTTTTAATGCAATTTCTTTACTTCCTTTTTTTGCAAGAACAACTACACCTACGTATCCTTTTCCAAGAATTTCTAATTTTCCTAATGTCATTGGACCAGTTAAGGAAATTGATTTGATTTCTAATTTTTCTAATTCACTAATTCGAGATTTTATTTGACGTGACGTTGCTTTTGGATATCCAAGAATTTCTGAGTACGGCTCATCTACAAATTTCTTAATTGAAATGAATGAATGTACCATCTGTTGAAATCAGCTCACTTGCAACCTCTTTAATTGATTTGCTTAATCCTTTTTCTCCAACATTAATTTTGAAACCATGTTTAAAGTCAGTTTCAAGGCCTTTAGGTATGCCTGTGTGAAGATTATTTTTCAAAAATTTAGTCATGAATTTACCAGCATCTGTATACTTTCTTTTCTCTAGAGAAATGATTTTTTTATTTTTGCCTACCCACATTAATTCTGCACCTGAAAGATTTTTAGAAATAAAACTTTTGGAACTACCTTCTCTAAAAAACTCTGGTCCATTTTTTACATATGTGTCAGAAATTTTAGTTGATTCTAAAAAGAAAAAGAGATATGCATCATTCTGTTGGTCAGTGTAAGCTTTACTTCTTAGTACTGTAAAACCAGCTAATTCTAATTGTGTACTTAATGATGAAGTAGCTCTCTTAATTTGTCCCCAAATTATATCTGGACTTCTAGTTTTGAAACTAAATTTTATTGATAGTAAATTTTTCCAATACTTTCTTGAAGCTTTTGCTTTCCTACTCTTAAAAAATTCTAATTTTGGATTTTCTTTAAATGCTCTACAGATAAGAATGAATTTTCCAATATTTTCATCAGAAATTGCAGCAGCCAAGTTTCTGTTACTATCTATTGGATCAATTATTACCAATGATGTATCAAATTTCTTTGAAGTTTTTCCAATTACATGATTTTCTTCAATTTTAGAAATTGATTTTATAATATTCTCAAAACTTCCAAAATGTAAAATTAAAACTTCTGAAACATATCCACTAAATCCCTGCTTTGCGATTTCTGCACCATAAATTTTATTTGCTTTTAGAAATGTTTTCAAAATTCTAACCTCGTCTCTCATTTTTTGTGTTAATGATTTTGACATGAATTTCGTGTGAAATGGTGACCTATCTGCAGCACTCTTCCATTCTCCAACTTTAACATCATAAAATGGGACAACATTGATCTTCGTATCCTTCATTTTAGCCTCAACATATGGGTGCTCAGAATATCTCACGTATGGCGAAAATTTTTTCAACGCATCAAAACCAATTTTTTTAGAAATTCTTTCAAATTTATCTTCTGATGTAGATTTTTTGAATCTTACAAAAATATCTATATCTGCATCTTTTGATAGCCATGTACCTTTAGCAAATGAACCTCCAAACTCTAGCCCAACAATTTCAGGAAATTTTGTAATTTCTTTCTTCACTAATTCTAATGCAGCTTCTGCAATTTCTTTTTTTGATCTCTCTGCTGTTTTTGTAGGAATAACACTCTTCATTACACTGGAAATAGTTTTCTTCATTTTACAGCAATTACCTCCTCTAAATCAGAATAGATTGGTCCACTAGATGTAAGTTCACTTTTTTTCAATTTTACACTGAAAATTTTCTGTATTCCAAAATCGACTAGTTTTTGTTCATTCAATTCTTTTGTTATATCTCCAATCTTCTTTTTAATCCTAAATATTGTAATGTGAGGCTTGAATGGTTTATCTGGAACTAATCCTAATGGTTTTAACACATTTTCTACTTTTTTTGCTAATTCAATTAGATTTTCTCCACCTTTCTCATCTGTTCCAATCCAAATTATACGTGGAAATTTAGGTTTAGGAAATACTCCTATACCCTTCAAGTTTATACTAAACTCAGAAAACTTGATTGTTTGCAACGACTCACTAATCTTTTCTAGCAAATCTTCGGAAATTTCACCCAGAAATTGTAATGTAAAATGTAATTGGTTTACGTCTATTGGGTTTGCATCAATTTTCAAATTATTTTGAAAATTCTTTATTGCATTTTTTACATCATTATTTGAAATTTCAATTGCCACAAAAGTACGCATTACAATTTTCTTTGATCTATCTTTATAATAATTTCCGGTAGCTTCATAGACGAGTTTAGTTTTTGATGTACAATGACAAAACTAATTGTGTGTTTAACAGGCATGCCTGGTGCTGGAAAATCCACTATTGCTGAAGGACTAAAACCAAAAGGCTATGATATTGTCAATATGGGAAATGCTGTAAGAGAAGAAGCTAAAAAAAGAAATTTGGAACCCTCAAGATCAAATCTTGGAAAATTGATGCTTGAACTTAGAGAAAAAAATGGACCTGGTGCAGTAGCTGAATTAGTAAAACCACAAATTGAATCATCTACCGCTAATGTAATTTTAATTGATGGCGTTCGTTCAAATGATGAAATTGAAGTTCTAAGAAAAATTGGAAATGTAAAATTATTAGCCATTCATGCATCAACTGATACCCGATTTGATTTCTTACAGAAAAGAGGCAGATCAGATGATCCTCAAACTAAAGAACATTTTGAAGAAAGAGACAATCGTGAATTAGGTGTTGGAATTAGTAACTCTATTGCATTATCTGATTATGCAATATCAAATATTGGATTAACAAAAGATGAATTAATAGAATCTGCATATGAAATTATCCAAAGTTGGGTAGAATGAAAACTCCAAATTTTAATTGTAAAATTGAGATGTTTTGTGCAATTAACCCTTCAGAAGATCCTAAAAAAATTCAAAAAATACTTTCGAACGTTTTTCCATATTCCACAATTAAAACTGAAAATTTCTCAATTTCTGCAGAATCAAAAGACCTGAATTCTTTAGAAAAAATATACGAGGCAATTCATTCAAAACAATCTCAAAAAACCTACAGACGAAATCTACAAAAAAACCTAAGAGATAATTCAACTTGGTTTTATCTCAACAAACAAGCAGCATTTGTAGACAAAATAGCTATTTGTGAAGAATCTGCAGAATCTCCCTTGGGACCCATCAAAGTCATTCTTACTTCATCAAAAATTGATGAAATTATTGATTGGTTTGTGTATGGCGATGAGAATTAGCTAAGAAAATTCAATCATTTTTGACTATTTTTTTTAGTATGAATCTAAAATCTATTTTTTTTGATTATTAGCAAATGTTCATAAAATTAGGCATAATTGCAGGAATAGTTATTCTTGCAGGAATGGTTTTTTCAAATGAGATAGAAACTATATTCCCATCAACATCTGCTACTGTAGTCGATTCCATAAAGAGTGATGTATCAAATCTTAGTTCTAAGGCTGTAAATTCTGTAGAACAAAGAATTGATAATTCTGTTGATAAGATCACTGAAAAAACAAGTAATGCAATCACAAATGAAATAAACGAAGTTGGAAAAACTATTCAAAGTGAAATTTCTGATGTGAAAGAATCATCTCAAAAAACTATTCAAAGTGAAATTTCTGATGTGAAAGAATCATCTCAAAAAGCAATCACAAATTTTAATCCATTAGAATCAATTCAAAATATTTTTGCAAATTGGAATTTTTTCTAGAAGTTTTTAATTAATTTGGCTTAAACAATGAAACAAATTCTGGTAGTGCATTTGCACTAGTATTTCTTATTGTGACATCCATCTCTGACGACATTTCAGTATTTTCTGGATTAATTTCTATTAGAATTGCATTGTTTTGTTTTGCATATATTGGTAGAGTGTTTGCAGGTGATACTACAAGTGATGTGCCTGCAATTATCATTAAATCTGATTGGTTTGCATGAATTATTGCTTTTCCCCAAACATCTTGTGGAAGAGATTCTCCAAACCAAACAACATCTGGTCTTAGAATATTTCCACATTTACATATAGGAGGATTTTCAGAAAACTCTGTCATAATTTCATCATGAAAATTACAAACAGTGCATTTTATTTTTACAATACTTCCATGTAATTCCAAAACTTTAGTGCTTCCTGCTTTTTGATGTAATCCATCAATATTTTGCGTTAAAACTACAACATCTGTATATTTCTCAAGTTCTGCAATTGCCTTGTGTCCTTGATTTGGTTCTGCTGAAAAAATATTATGTCTCCTTTCATTATACCACTCCCAAACTAATTTTGGATCATCATAAAATGCATCAATTGTGGCTAATTTCATAGCATCATAGTTTCTCCAGAGGCCATCTTTGCCTCTAAACGTAGGGATTCCACTCTCTTGTGAGATCCCTGCACCAGTTACAAATACGATCTTCTTTGCATTCTCAATTTGGTCTTTAATTGATTCAAACATGCTTATTTGATCTCTATTTTCAAAAGATCTTTTGCAGTAATTACTGAGTCATGAATTTCTTTTGCTTCTTTCAAATGTTCAACTTCATCTTTGTATCTTGCTGAAAAATGTGTTAAGATTAGATTTTTCACTTTGGCATTTTTTGCTACTGTTGCAGCTTGTTTTGCAGTTGAATGACATGTATCTTGGGCCTTTTGTTTTTCATTCTCAAGAAATGTGGAATCAAACACAAGATAATCACATTCTTCAAAAAATTCTTCTAATTCCTTTGTAGGCATTGTATCTCCTGAAATACCTATTTTTTTGCCTGGACGTTTTTCACCTAAGACCTCATTTGGTTTTATTGTTTTTTCATTAACCGTAATTTTATTTCCATTTTGTAGTTTATTCCATAATTCTCCTTCAGGTATTCCTAATTCCTTAGCTTTTTCAACATTAAATCTACCAGGTTTATCTTTTTCTTCAAATAGATATGAATATGCAACAATCGAATGATTTGCTTTACATGCACGTATTGAAAATTTTTCATTTTCAAAAATTTTTTCATCTTTAATTGTATTGATCAAAATTGGAAATGACAATCCAAAATTCAAGACTTTGATGTTTGCTGCAATAAACTCTTCAACTCCACTAGGTCCAAAAATCTCTAATGGCTCTGTTCTGTTTTGCATAGACATTGTTTGCAATAATCCTAAAATCCCTACACAATGATCGCCATGAAGATGTGTAACAAATATTTTCATTTTTTTATTCCACCCCAACCCTGATTTCATATATGAAATTTGTGCAGCCTCACCTGCATCAAACATGAGAACTTCACCTTCTCTCTCCAAACATATACATGATAATCCTCTATTCTCAGTTGGTTGTGCAGCTGAAGTTCCAAGAAATACTAGTTTCATTTTATCAGAATTGTCCTTGTCAAGCTTTTATGCCTATAGATTTGATATTTTTTTAATCCTTTTAATTTCAGTTTGTCTCCGAATTCCTTTTTGTACATTATAGCCATCTTCTTTCTTTTTGGGACAATAGTCACAAATCTCTTAATGATCTCTTCAGGGTTTTCTGATGTTTTTGTATTTTTTCCATATGGAAAATCTGTTACAATTCCGTCAAATTCATCAGCCATGTTCTTAATTTCTTGAAAATCTGAATGAATTACTTTTGATTTGTATCCATTTTCTTTGAGATTCTTTTTTGTGATTTCAACCATTTTTTCATCAAAATCTAAGCCAATCCCGTGAATTCCCATTGATTCAGCTTCTAGAAGTGTAGTACCTGTTCCACAGAATGGATCACAAACTGTTTCTCCTTTTTTTAGTCCAATCAGATTGATCATTGCCCTTGTTAACTTCCAATCTAGTTCATGCGGCTGTGATATTGCTTTTTTTGGTCTCTTTTTCTCCTTTGTTTTTTTAGAAAATCCGAAAAAATTTTCTTTGTTTGTAAAAATCAGATAAACTGTAATGTCTGGATTTTCAAGTTTTACCTTTGCATTAGAGAATTTTGAAATCATATCACCCATTGAATTTTCTAATTCTGGTATGTCAAACTGATTTGAAGATAAATTGATAATTCTACAAACAAATGTTTTTGCATTTTTTAATATTTCAAAATTTCCTTCATCTAAAAATAATCCAGACATTTTTCGTAATATCTGTCCTGAGGTTTTTACAAATGTCGCTTTCTTTGAAATTTCATGCCAATTAGTCTTTGATTGAACAATTACTAAATTAGAAATAACTTTAATTTTTGAAAATCTATCAAAAGTTTTGGCTATTGCAATAATTTCATCTGTTGCAATTTGTAATTGATCTTTGGATAGTACAAAAAAACTTTCTGGCATTATATTATTGCCTTTGCAATTGTATTTGATACATCTACTATTGATGTATTACCTGGAATAGTATTTGCACTTACAATTTTTGTAACTCCGGATTTTTTTATTTTCTTTTCAGCATCATTCATCAATAGTGCATGTGTACATGCTACAAAAACTCTTTTACATTTTTCTTTTTTAAGAAATTTTGTTGCATTAACTATACTTCCACCAGTACTTATCATATCATCAACTAAAATCAAATCACGTCCTATGACATCAGCTTGTTTTGTCTTGATCTGTACTTTGCCTGTTTTTCTATCTCTTTTCTTTTGTAATGCAATGAATTCTATTCCCATTTCCTTGGCAAATTCTTTTGCCCTTTCTTTTCCACCTTGATCTGGTGAAACAACTAATGGGTTTTTTAGGCTCATTTTTTTGAAATATCTTGCCAGATCTGGCACTGCTGATACATTTTTGGATTTTATGGTGAAATATTTGAGCCCAATCAAACTGTGGATATCAACTACAATTAGTTTTGATGCACCTGCACCTTTGAATAATTTAGCCAGAACTTTCATGGTAACAATTTCTCCTGGCAAAAATTCCCTGTCCTGTCTTGCATATCCCATGTAAGGAATTACAACGATAACTTCAGATGATGTTTCTTTAGCTTTTGAGATTAATGATAATGCTTGAATTAGATTTGTATCTACAGGTGGATAAATTGATTGAACAACAATTGATCTTTTTTTAGATATATTTCCCTTGAGTGTTATCTTACTTTCTCCATCAGGAAAAACCCTTACCTCAGATTTTACAAAATTTGCTTTAGTCTTTCTAGCTAATTTCCTTCCTAAATCTTCTGATGACTTTCCACAAATTACTGATAGTTTACTCAACAAGAAAATGTGAATTAATGGGATTCTTAAGTTTTGAGAAGTGGATTGAGATTAATCCTCTCCTCCACCGCGTCCAATATCTCCTATTCCGTATTCATCAATTACTTTGTCTCTATTTGAATCAAGTTTACTGATTTCTTCAAATTCTTTCTTTTCATCTCCCTGATAGACAGTTCGAATTGGCCATGGAATTCTAATATCATATTTTTTGAATTGTTCATACATAATCATCCGCATATCTGTCTGAACTTTGAATTGTGAACCGTAATCTCTAACATATACCCAAACTGAAAAATCAAGTGACGAATCATTGAATTGATTAAAACGAACAACTGGTTGGTTTAAATTTTCTATTACTTCTTTATCACATCCACAACTTGGCAAATTTTGCTCCAAGTATGGACAACTATTTTGTACAACAAGATGTCTGCCTCTTTCATCTGTAGTTTCTTTCATTGCTTTTTTTCCAACTTTTACAAGAATTGCTGCAACTTGTTTAGGATTATTCAAATATGATACTCCAACTTGTACAATTGCTGGAACTGTTTTGAGTTCTTTTGAATAATTTATTATCTGAGAATTTACCAAATTTCTAGTTGGTATTACTGCATATGATTCATTTAGTGCATGCCTAATGTATGTAACTCTAGGCGTAATTTTATGTACGTACCCGTTAAAATTTGTCTCTAATTGAATCCTGTCTCCTTCAACAAAAATTTTGTCTTTTCGAATCATTATGTATGCAAAGTAATTCTGCATTGTTTCTTGTAATGCAAGACCTAGACCTATTGCAAAACCACCAGTTGCAGTTGCTAGTACAAAAAGATCTACTCCCCACCAACTTACTACACCTAATACAACTGCAACAAAAATTCCAACTGGAAGAATTTGTTTATATGATTTTGGAAGATCTTTTCGTTTTCTTTCAGCATATCCTGCAGGACGTGCACCTGGAATTATTGGATCAAAATGATTTAATCTTTTTTCTTCTCTCCAAATATCAATTTGATAAATTTCCTCAGGTTCTTGACCTGGTTTTAGGCTTTTCCCTGACTCGTTATTTCCTGAAAAACAATCATTGTAATATTTTTCATATTTTTCACGTTCTGATTTCTTAAATTCTTCAAATGGGTTTTTCACTAAATTTTGAAATGAGCCTATAGGGTTACCTCTTCTTGTTCGAAGTAATTCGAGTTTTCTTCTACCTTCAACTGTTTCTAATAGATTTCTAAACTCTTTTTCATCTAACCCTTCAGGAGTATTTTTTGGAGGAATCCATTCAAATAATCTGTGAAACAAGTCTTCATTATCATCTTTAAAACCACGAAGTTCTTTCCATTGACCAAAGTCTTCTTTTTCAAGATTAGATTTTTCTATTTTAGTAAGTAGTATTGGGATAATGTGTGAAATCGTATAGCCTATTACTAGGATGTTAATCGTGTTTAATGTTTTTGCAAACGTATCTGATGCTGAGAATTCTTCTATAGTTAGTTCTGAGTCATTGAATAATTCTGTGGTTTGAATATACACATTAACTGATGAAATTAATGCTATAGCAAAAAAAGGCAAGATAGCAACTCGCACAAATCTAGCAAAATGCGGTCTTGTATACGAAAACTTTTGTCTTTTTGTCCAGTTTGCAAAACCTCTGTAAGCTATAACAATTCCAATTATACCTATGATTAACACGGCAATAGCAATCTGTAACGATGCGGATGATGCAATCAACTGTGGAATCGCATCAAATTGTACTACTTGTTCTGAAACTACATCAAGTACTTCTTCAGCCATATCTAATCACTATCTTCTCCAAACCTCTTCTGAATAAAACATTAAGGCATATTATCATTATTTATAGAAAATCTATGCGTAATGAGCCTGTAACCTTTAACAAGGGTAAACCTACTATTTACTAAATGACCCATCAAGAATCAGTTTGGGGTGATTCACCTTCACTAAAATCTTATACACTATCAAATTTTCGTGAACTTCCACAAATTCAGAATCTCTCTGAAGAAAAACAATTTGAAATGGAAGTTGTAGGAAATGTTTTGCCATTTAAGGCAAACAACTATGTTGTTGAACAGTTAATTGATTGGAAAAACATTCCAACTGATCCAATGTACGTTCTAACATTTCCTCAAAGAGGAATGTTAAAGCCTGAACATTATTCAAAAATGGAAAAGGTTCTAAATAATACCACTGATAAAAAAGAAATTGCAGCAGTTGCAAATGAAATTCGTTTACAACTTAATCCCCATCCTGCAGGACAAATGGAACTAAATGTTCCAACTCTAAAAGATGGTACTAAATTATATGGAATGCAACACAAATACAAAGAAACTTGTTTATTCTTTCCAAGTCAAAGTCAGACTTGTCATGCATATTGCAGTTTTTGTTTTAGATGGCCACAATTTGTAGGAATGGATGAAATGAAATTTGCAATGAAAGAAGGTGAACAACTTGTTCAATACGTTTCCGAACATCCTGAAATTACTGATGTTCTTTTCACCGGTGGTGATCCAATGATAATGAAGGCAAAAATGTTTTCAAAATATATTGATGCTTTAATTGAATCAAAATTACCAAATCTTAAAACAATTAGAATTGGAACAAAATCTCTTTCTTATTGGCCATACAAATTTTTGACAGATTCAGATTCTCAAGAAATGTTAGAAGTTTTCAGAAAGATCACTGATAGCGGCATACATCTTGCATTCATGGCTCATTTTAATCACCTAAACGAATTATCAACCGATGCTGTAAAATCTGCAATCAAAGAAGTAAGAAATACAGGTGCCCAGATTAGAACACAATCTCCACTTTTAGCTCATATCAATGATGATGCGGAAATGTGGGCAAAAATGTGGACAAAACAAGTTCAACTTGGTTGTATACCATACTACATGTTTGTAGTAAGAGATACAGGAGCTCAACATTACTTTGGAGTTCCTCTGGTTAGAGCATATGAAATTTTTAGAAAAGCTTATTCCTCGGTAAGTGGTTTAGCTCGAACTGTTCGTGGACCAAGTATGTCTGCAACTCCTGGTAAAGTACATGTTATTGGAACTGCTCAACTAAACGATCAAAAGGTAATCGTTTTACGATTTTTACAAGGCAGAAATCCTGATTGGGTACAAGTTCCGTTTTTTGCTAAATATGATGAAAATGCAATCTGGTTGGATGATCTTAAACCTGCATTAACTGAAAAATTCTTCTTTGAAGATGAAATGAATAATTTCAAAAAATCACACCCAGTTGATGATTATCCAGAATCTTAATTTACCTGACCATCTTGACAAATCTATCTTACTTGATAACATTAGTAAATTGATTTTCTAAACATATCAATTGAACGCAGAACAAGTATTACAAACTATACAAGATGAAAAAATTTCCTTCATTGATTTTTGGTTTGTAGATATTTTTGGTGAATTACATAATGTTGGAATGCCAAGCTATGCAATTGATAAAAATAGCTTTGTTAACGGTCTTGAAAAATTAGATGCAAGCTCAATTGTTGGATTCAAATCTGTAAATAACTCTGATATGATTCTAATGCCTGATCCAAATTCATTTAAGATTCTTCCATCCGATTATGATCCTGGTAATCGTAAGAATGCTAGAATATTCTGTGATTTGTATGATGGTAGTACTGCGGAAAGTTCCCGATATAACAGAGATTCAAGAGGTATAGCACACAAAGCATCAAAGAAACTTGGAGAATTTGGATTTACTCATACCAACTGGGGACCTGAAATAGAATTTTTTGTTTTTGATACCATCAATGTTTATCCCTCCCCCTATGCAGCAACACATTCGTATGGTGGTTCTGGTTATTCTATTGAATCAAAAGAATCACCTTGGGCTAAAGGAAATGTAAGTACAGCCATAGATATCAAAGAAGGATATTATCCATCCCAACCTAAGGATACGCTAGAAGGGTTTAGAAAAGATGTTTGTGATGATTTGTATAATTATTTTGGAATTAGAATAGAAGCTGAACATCATGAAGTAGCAACTTCTGGTCAATGTGAAATTAATCTTGTATATGATGAAATGATACAAATGGCAGATCATGTTATTGGAGTAAAAAATTTAGTAAAAGTGAAAGCTAAACGAAAAAATAAAGTTGCAACATTTATGCCAAAACCAATTTTTGGTGATAATGCATCAGCTATGCACACTCACCAAAGCTTGTGGAATGGAGATTCAAATGCAATGTATGATGAAAATGATCAACTTGCACAAATGAGTCAAACTGGAAGATACTATATTGGAGGAATTTTGAGTCATGCATCAGCTTTATGTGCAATTTCAAACCCAACAACAAATTCCTACAAACGTCTTGTTCCTGGATTTGAGGCACCTGTCAATGTTTGTTGGGGCTTAGGCAACAGATCTGCTGCAATTAGAGTTCCAATGTATAATAGAAATCAAGAAAAAAGTAAGAGACTTGAATACAGAGTTCCTGATCCTACTGCAAACATCTATCTTCTAGAAGCTGCATTATTACTTGCAGGCTTGGATGGAATTAAAAACAAAATTGATCCTGGTGATCCAATTGAAGAAAATGTCTACAAACTTTCTACTGAAAAGAAAAGAGAATACAAAATTGGTGCATTACCTGTATCACTAAAAGGTGCACTTGACTCTCTATCCTCAGATTCAAAATTCCTTGAAGATATATTTACAAAAGATTTTCTTGATGTATATTCTGAATTAAAGTACAAAGAATATGTTGCATTTGCACAAACTCCTACTGCATGGGAAGTTTCAATGTATGCTGATGCATAATTGGTACAACTGTCGAATCTAATAGATTCTCAAAAATAATAGAACATTTTTAAAATCAAATTTGGTTTTTTTAACATGAAACTTGAGATTCTATTTCTTTTATTGTTAATTCCAGGCTCATTTGGTCTTGCCTATGGTCATACTGTTGATGCGGTTGGAGAATATAGAGTAGAAATTGGATGGATGAACGAACCTGTTGTTTCCGGTGATACTAATGCAATTGAATTCTATGTAAGTCCATTAATTCCTTGTCCGGAAATCCCAGAACCAATCAAATGTGCTGAATCTCAAGAATTCCAAAATGGAGTAGAAGGTTTGAAAAAAACAGTAAAGATGCAACTAATTTACAAAGATGAAAGTATAACACTTCCACTTTCACCTGATCACAATATTGCTGGAAAATATTATGCCTTTGTTAATCCAACTGTTTCTGGATTTTATCAGGCAAATATGTTAGGTTCAATTAAAGATACTCCAATTAGCTTATCAATGCATCCTCCAAAAGTTGCAGAACGTGCATACATTGAGTTTCCAGAACCATCAGACATTACTATACAACAAATGATTGATGGGCATACTGCATTAATTGAAGATATTGGTGATCTGAAAGATTCTGTCAATACTCTAGAAGAAACTAAACAACAAATGGATATGGGTTATGTAGGCATTGGTGTGGGGTTAATAGGACTAGCAATTGCAGTTGTTGCACTTGCAAAATCTAAAAAGAACTAATCAGAATTTATAAAATCTTTTCTTCTTCTTAAAATTAAATACAAAACGGCTCCAACTGCAATAATGGCTAATCCTACAAGAACTACTTCTATATCGAATTGTAACGCCATGTAAACAGTTGCTCCAAATCCAAATAATGGTAAAATTGGAAATTTTCCAATATTTACTGGAACTCTAAATGGTCTTTCTAAAACTGGTTCGGTATATCTTAAAACAATCACTGCCAAATTTATTGCTGCAAAAGTAATTACTACTGCAAAAACCACTATATTTGCAACAATCACAATATCTCCAACAAAAGCAAATCCTATTGAGGTAACTAAAATTGCAATTACTGCAATCCATGGGGTTTTTGTTTTAAGATGAACTTTGCCCAAAAATTCTGGCAGAGACTTACTTTTTGCCATTCCGTATAGAATTCTAGCTCCTGCAACAAGGGTAATTAGAACAGTACTTGCTGTTGCAAAAAGGGCAATTAGTGAGAGTGTTACACTACCATTAATGCCTATGGCTGAATGAGCCACATCTGCTAATGGTGCAGAAGATACAGCTAAATCTTGCCAATTTAGAATTCTAATTGCTGCTAAAGAAACTAGAATGTAAATTATACCTGTAATGATTACTGACAAAATTATAGCTCTTGGAATTGTTTTTTGAGGTCTTCTAACTTCTTCAGCAACATTTGCCATATCTTCAAATCCAATAAATGCAAAGAAAATCAATACAAATGCAAGAATTATTCCTGTCATTCCACTTGGCGCTTCAAAATAATCAATTGTTTCTATGGGTTCCATTGAAAATCCAAGGAATATTATCAGAACAAGACCTGCAGCAGTAATCAATGCAAAAATTGTATTTGCCCATGCAGATTCTCTAATCCCAATAAAATTTACAATTGATAAAACTACAAGTAGAAAGATAGCTCCAATTGTGATTGGTAGATCTAGAAACTGAGTTAGATATCCCCCAAATCCCAAAGATACTGTAGCTGCAGTAATAATAGATGTAATTGCCGTAAGCCACCCTATTATAAAACCAAAAAAATTATTCTTGAAAGCATTTTTTACAAAAGTATACTCTGCAGCTGCTTTTGGAAATAAAGCTGATAATTCTGCATAACTTAGTCCAGCAAAAATTGCAACTATTGCTCCTAACAAAAAAGAAATCCACATTGAATTCCCTGCAAACCCTGCAGCTTCTCCAATTAAGACATAGATTCCTGCACCTAGAATTAATCCTACACCATACATGGTAAGATGAAAAAGACCCATGTGGCGATGTAATTCAGACATTCTATTGGATTCCTAATTAATTAGAACATTTAATCCATATCCAACAAAATATGCAACTATTGCCGCTCCTCCTCCTATAATCAGAGTGTTAATTCCTGAACGTAATTTAGAACGTTTTACAATTTTTCCTTTTATTACTCCAACAAGAAAGAATGCAATACTAACAGATATTGTTGAATAAGTAAAAGCTTCAGAATTAGGATCTATTCCAATCATCATGAAAATCATAAATGGAATTAATGGAATTATTCCAATTAAATTAAAACCAACAAATGTACTTACAGCACCATCAATTGGACTCTTACCTTCTTCATCAAGACCTAGTTCTTCTTTCATCATTGTATCAACCCATACCTTTCTTCTAGAAGTAATAATTCGAACAATCTCTTCTAACAATTCATCTTTGAAACCTTTTTTTCTGTAAATATCACGAATTTCCTCTTTTTCTTGTTCTTCTAAATTATCTATTTCCCATTCTTCTTGTTTTCTTTTCATTTGAATAAACTCATTTCTTGCTTTTGAGGCTTGATAATTTGCAATACCCATGGAAAAACCATCTGCAAAAAGATTGGCAAATCCCAAAATCAAAATTATTCCAGGAGATAAACCTGCACCAACGACACTTGCAACTATAGCAAAAGTTGTAACTGCACCATCTATAGAACCATAAATAAAATCATCAAAATGCCATTTCATATTATGATGCTAGTGCTTTTGTTACATCACTCTTACTAATTATTCCTGCAATGCTATTATTTCCATCAAGAACAACTAATCCACTCACATCATTTTCTAATAAAACATTACAAGCTTCTGCCAAGTCTTCATTAAATTTGATTGTGATTAATCCTTTAGTCATTACATCTCTAGCCAATGAAATATCTCCAAATCCTTCTTCTGAGAGAAATCCACGCCTAACATTGTCAAAATTTGTTCCTGAAAAATCATCCTCACTACCCAATTCAAGTGATATTCTGAACAGATCTCTGAATGAAATTATTCCCACAGGCTCTTCTTCCTGATTTTTTACAATTATTCTTGAAATTTTTCTCTCTAACATCTTTCTTACAACTTTATACAATGGTGCAGCTGTATGTGTGGATTCATAATCATGAGTCATAAAATCAACCACCTTGTTTTTCTCTGGTAGTCTTCTTGCAAAATATTTAACAAGATCACTTTTTGTGATGATTGCTTTTACTTCTTGTTCCTCTCCTATGGCCAATGAACTAATCCCTTTTTCAATCATAATCTTTGCAGCATTTTTGGGAGTTACTTCTTGCTCAACAAATTCAATCGGTTTCATAATATCTGTAATGGGTATTTCTTCTAATCCCCTTTTTGTGGTCTCTGAGAACAAAAAAAGTCCTATGTCTTTTTCAGTAATTATGCCAATATGTTTTCCGCCATCGTTTACAATTAACCTACTAATCTTTGTATTGAGAAGCATTTTGATAGCATCTGAAATTGTAGAATTTTTAATAATGGTAATAGGTTTGTTTGAAATTTCAATAATTGTCAATCTTTACTCTACAAGATTTTTTGTATAAAAACTCCAGATATAATTTTCAATTTTGATTGTAATTTAGTCTCAACATTGGAAATGCTGATTATTCTTATATTATATGGTTAAAAAATTGGGATATGGCAAAATTCAGAAAAATTCTTGTTCCACTTGATGGCTCTGCAAATTCTACACGTGGTTTGGATAGAGCAATAGAAATTGCAAAAGGTAGTGGTGCTGAAATTACCGGCTTTTACGTATTTCACTTACCTATTGCAGCTGGAATAAAATACACACAAAAAATGAAAGACGAGGCTCAAAAAAAGGCTGTTAAAGCTATTGGTCCTGCTATGAAGAAAGCACAAAATGCTGGTGCAAAATTCAAGTATCAAACAAGCGGTGGTCATACTGGCTCCGAGATTGTCAAATATGCAAAAAAAGGAAAATTTGACATGATTGTGATTGGTGCAAGGGGTATAGGTGGAGCAAAAGAAGCATTTCTTGGAAGTACATCCAATTATGTTATGCACAAAACAAACATTCCAGTACTCATTGTAAAATAAACATCTTTTACAATTTTTATTTTAAATTACTAATATTCTATAAATGTAATAAACTACAAGTATAGTGAGTTCTGCAAATATGCGGGGGAACTGAAACATGGTTGAAAGTAATTATGATATCTTGGGAATCGTTGAAGGAACTACTGAAAAAGAAATTCGTGATGCATTCAGAAGATTAGCACTTCAATATCACGCTGATCGTGGTGGAGAAAATGAACAATTCATAAAAATTAAACAAGCATATGAAGATCTAAAAATTGGAAAAAAATATCCTGAAACAGATATTGAAAAACTAAAAAACTCAAGAGTTTATTCTGATGAATCTGAATCTGATGTAAGAAGAAAAAATCAGATTCTTGGTCAACAATTATCTAAAGAGATGAAAACAGCTGAAGAATGGGCAGCAGCACATAACAGATCAAATTCAACTGGAACAAGACTATTTGGTTCAAAGACTCTGGGTGAAATGGAATTTGAAAGAAAAGCTAATGGTGCTTTATCTATTAAAGGAAATTTTATGGCAGGAAATCTAACTTATGATGGTCCTATTACAATGCAAGGAAGCATTACTAGTCCCTCCTGGACTCAAGAATTTCAAACAAACATTCATCTAACAAAAGGTGATTTCAAATTCCTTGATCCTATAGAAAACAAGTATAAAATTGAAAATGGAGCCAAAATCACTGTAGATAATGGCAATATAATAGTAGGAAATATTTTTGGAAGAAAATTTAGAGTTGAAGATCCTAATGGCAAAGTTGGTGTCTATAAAATCCTAGAACATAGAACTCAAGTTTCTGCTCCAAATGGAAAAATTGTTGCTGAAAATGCAGTTAACACTGTATCACTAAACGCTGATACAATTATTGTTTTAAATGTAGAAGATGATGTTATAATTTCTGCACGTGAGGTCTTATTTTATGGCAGTAAATTTACGTATGATTCTATCATCAAATTAAAAGAAGGTGGTTCTATCCGGTTCTTTGAAAATTTTTCAATTCAAGGATTAAGTGGTGATGCAAAAATTGAGTTAGAAAATGGCAAAAAAATTAGATTATTTGATCTTAAAACAAAAAAAATCAAAGATTTAGCTGATGAATTTGTTCCCCACAAAGAAAATTATGCAAACGATGCAACAATGGTTGGCCATGGATTTACAATTACTTATGAAATGCTTAACAATCTTTCAAAAAAGCCAACAAAAAAGCAAAAATCAAGTTGGGCATCCAGATTTGGCTTCTCTAAGAACTAATTAGATCAAAACATCATTAAGATTTATTCGGATTTTGTTCCAAAACTATCAAGTCCTTTTCTTCTAACTTCGAAAATATTGTAACCGTATTTTTGTTTTAATTCAATTATACATAATTCGGAAAATTCGTATTCTGAGAAATCTTTGAAAATATTATGTATGTTTTCACCAACCACCAAACTGTTTTTTGGACAAAGTGAATTTATTTTGAAACACCGATTTACTGTTGGACCAAAGACATCACTAATTTTTGAAGTAGTACTTTCAGCTACTTTTACAGGACCGTATGTTAAACTGATTTTATAATCTAATCTAGGCATATTTTCTTTTTCAAGTTCTTCTTGTAGTTTTCCATGTGATTCAACCATACACAAACAACATTCTAAAATATTTTTCATTTTTTTATCATTAGTTGGATCCACATTTGCGAATCTAAACATTAATGCATCTCCAATATTTTTTATAACCTCTCCTTTGTGGTTAAGAACAATCTTTGCCATAAAATTCAAAAATATTTCGTATAGTTTGCTGATATCTTTATCAGATACTTTTGATGATATTCTAGTTGAATCTGCCATGTCAATTACTCCTACACAATCATTTTCTTCACGCTGAGAGAATTTTAACACCATATCTCCTTCAAGCTGTTTGATGACTTCCTCCTTTTCTTTAATCTCAATTAATGATTCTTGTAATTTTTGTGCCATTGAATCAAACGCATGAGATAATTCTGCAATCTCATCTCTTGTTTTGATATTAGTTCTGACATCAAAATTTCCTTCTGCAATTTTATTTGCAGCTTTTTTGAGTGCACGTAATGGATGTGATAATGATTCAGCAGCAAAAAATGCAACTAATCCCATTGCCATCGTTATGAGTAAACTAGTAAGGATAATTCTAGTTTGCAAAACTTTGATTGGTTCAACCAATTCTTTTTCATCCATCTCTGCCAGTAAAACTATTCCAAATTCTGGCATACAGTAAGATGATCCATATATTGAAACTCCTCTGTAATCAGGATAAATTCCAACATACTCCATATTATTGATAAAACATTCTTGAACACCGACTGTGTCTACTATTTGTTCAAATACTGCATTTTCAAAGAATCTGGATTCAGTTAACATTAGATAGTCTCTATTAACAATATAGACTTCACCCGTTTCACCAAGTCCACTTCTATTAAGTAAAATATTATCAATTGCAGAAGTTCTCATTCTAGAAATGATAACTCCAATTGGCTCATCTCCAATTTTACTATCTACAGCATAAACAGGAGATACAACAATCATTTTTTTACCTGTTCCTGAACGTTCAAAATCAACAAAAGATCCCTTTAATCCTCTTTGAAAGTACTCATTTTTAGAATAATCTTCATTAGATATTCCTACTAATGAAAAAAACACATTTCCGTTATTACCAATTATTTTAGTATCCTCAAATCCAATTGAAAATCCAACAAGTTCTTGAAATGCCTGTACTTGAATTAGAAAATCTCTACGCTTTTCTTCTTTCATAGATTTTAATTCTAATCCTGAAATCCCATCCATTTCTGAAACCAACAATCGAATCATCGGATCATTTGCAAGAATTTTATTTTGTTCAATTCTTGATTCAAAAAGTAATCTTAATGATTCTCCTCTAATGTCGGATTCACCATGTAATAATTCTCCTCCTCTTTCTTTCAGAGTTTCAGAGGAATAATCTATACTCATGTAAGATGTAATTCCTAAAGCAGTCATTGTTACAAGCATGACAAGCAAAACAAGTTTTTTACCTAGATTTATTGAGACTGGCATTTTTGTTCTATGTTTATTTTATGTAAATATCAAGGCTTCTAGTATTTTTGGGTATATTACGCTTACAAAAAATCTTCAAGTTGATATTACTATTATTTGTGAAAATAAGGGATTCATTTAATTACAAAATTTGTATTTTTAATAATGTGAAATTTCTAGTATTATTTTCGGTTCTTGTTATTTTAGGCTCTATATCTTTTGTTTATGGAGAAGAATACATTGTTGACATTCCATTTGGAGCATATAATCCTGAACTAAATACACCTGCTGAGGTTTGGTATGATCCTCCTTTGATTAATGTGGTTGTTGGAGATACAATAACTTGGTATAATGATGACAGAGAGGCTCATACTGTAACTAGTGGTGATGGTCCAGGACGTTTTGGTTGGATGGATAACAGAGATTTTGGAACACCTGATGGAATTTTTGATAGTGGTAGATTTATGCCTGGAGAATCTTGGTCATATCAATTTGAGGAATCAGGCAGATTTTCATATTTTTGTACAATTCATCCATGGATGGATGGCATGGTAATTGTTGAAGAAGCAATTCCAGATTATCCTCATGATGCAACAGGAAAAGAAATCCAATTTCCTTTATTGCAATACACTCCAGATGGAACAATTGAAGTTAATTTAGCGTGGGATCCTCCAGTCATTAAAACTCACGAAAAAATTCAATTTGTATATCAATTCTATGATCCACAAACAAATTCTAATCTGGCAGAAATGAAATACAACTTTGTAATTTTCCAAAACGGACAAGAAATTTTTCGAGATGAAGGACTAAGTCAAATAGGTGGAGATTATAGAAATTATGTCTTTACAAATTCTGGTTCAATTATTGTTCGAATTGAAGGAATCCAAACTCCCTCTCTTTTAGCTGAAGAAAGTGTTACTGTATTTGGAGAAGTACAAAGTAAAGAACAAAGATCAGTTGATTTTACTACTGCAGTTTATGACAATCCGGAGAAAACATCTCATGAAACATATCATATTAAACCTGCACAAAGATTAACTACCTATTACGAGTTAATGATTTTCATTATTCTTGTTCCAGCTGTAATGTTTATTGTTGCATTACTTTGGTTAAAGAGGAAACCAGATACACCAAAAACCAAGCCTGGGGCTGTTAAAATATAAAATAAGAAAAAGAAATTAAAAGTTGAACTAATCTAATCGATTAATTCGGTCCAACCTTTTACGAAGACTGAATCTTTGTGGAGTGGAACTGGTTGTCCAACAGTAAAGTCCATTGGTCTCATCCAAAAGATTGCTTTTGTTGGGCATACACCGATGCATGCACCATCAGAAATACATCTTTCTGGGTAAAAGACAAATGCTTTACCTCTCTTCCAGCCTTCAACTGGTTTTACTCTAAGGACATCTGGACCAAGTGTTGTACAGATTTCTACACATAGTGCACATCCGATACACATTTGTTCGCTTATGTCTGGAATAATTCCTACTGGCATAACAAAATAAAATCTTGATTTGGCATTAATATAATTTGCCTAAAAATATCGTGTTATAACGGCGTTTGAAATTTTATAACGGCGTTTGAATTTTTGATCGCATTTTAGGTTAGATTTGTGATTGAATCTTGAAAACCTTTGAATCTTCATCTATGGAGCGAATAACTAAATCGTTTTCTATTTTCTTTAGAATGTACACTCCTGTTTTTGTAGATTTTATGATTTGTTTGCCTCCTGGAGTAAGAATCCAACCTTCATTTTCTTTTTTTCTAGCCATTGCAGTTATGATAATAGAAGAATCAGCATCTTTCCCCAAGGATGCAAGTAACATAATACATGAATTAATGAATATGGCAGATTCTAAATCTTCAAACATGTTGTATACTCCATTAAAAGAATCAATAATTACAAGAAATTTTTCTTTAGAAACTTTTGAAATTATTTTAGTGAATTCTCCTCCCCAACTTTCTTTTGTAGGGTGAAATACTGTAAGATTGTGTTTCTTTTGAATTAGACCTGACTCAATGTATCCTGTATAAAGTAGATCCATATCTACAAAAATTACTGGAGTCTCAACAGAATTGATTAATTTATTGAGAAACTCTGCTTTGTGAAATGGTTCTGAACAAAGTACTATGTTAGGTAGATTCTCTTTAAACTCATTTTGTATATGAACTAGTTTACTATCTAAAATCTGGTCAGGACTTTTATCCAACAACCATCTAGCATTTTACAGATATAATAATGAATTTAGTATCAAAGGATATTTCAGATGATTTTCCAAGCTCGGATAAAATCTATCTAAACAATGCATCAGTTTCTCTAATGCCTAATCAAAGTATTGAAGCAATGAAAGATTTTCTAATCTCATACAATTCTATTGGTCCTGATTCAAAAGAATCAGAACCATTTGTAACTGAAAAACTAAGAGCTACAAGAAAAACCATAGCAAAAATTATCTCATGTCAACCTGATGAAGTTGTACTTACGCAAAGTACTACTGATGGCATCAATATTGTAGCTAATGGTATTACATTTGATGAAAAATCAAACATAATCATTCGTGGAATGACTCATGAGCATCATTCAAATTTTTATCCTTGGTTGAAATTAAAAGAAAAAATTTCTGTGAAAAATCTTTCAATTGACAAAGATGGATTTTTCAAACTTGAAGATTTAGAATCGTTAGTTGATGATAATACAAAGTTAGTTGCTCTAAGTCATGCCCTTTACAATACTGGTTCTATCTTACCCTTGGAGAAAGTAGCAAAAATTCTTGATGTACCTCTTTTCGTTGATAGCGCACAAACTGTAGGATGTATTGACGTCAATGTTTCAAAAATAAATTGTAATTTTATGTCCTTTAATGGATCAAAATGGCTCTGTGGTCCAATGGGAACTGGTCTGTTTTATTGCAATAGAAAATCAAGTGAATTATTAGAACCGAAAACTATTGGTGGAGAGTCTGCAATAATATATGATGATACAAATTTAGCATTCAAGGAACTTCCTGATAAATTTCAAACTGGATTTCGTAATTATGTTGGAATTGTTGGATTAGAATCTTCTGCAAATTATTTGCTTAACTTTGGTATCAAAAACATCCGTGAAAAAAATCAATACTTGTCAAATCTCTTAAGAGAAGAATTATCCAAAATACCAAAAATTATTTTGTATGGACCTGAAGATCCTAATTCTAGAACTAGTATTGTTTCTTTTAACATAGATGGAATGGATTCACAAGAAGTTGTTGATAGACTGGAACGACAAAACATTATCTTAGCTTTGAGAGAAATTATGGAAAAAAAGATTGTACGAGCTTCTCCTCATTTTTTTAATACTGAATCACAAATTATGTTGGTAATTGATGCAATAAAGAAACTATAGATTTTCTTGTTCTTCTATAACCATCATGGTTAACGTAGACTGTACCTTGGTAATCTTTCTGATTTTATTGGTAATAATCGAACGCAGTTTCTCAGCATCATCTGAAGACAATTTCAAGACGATATCGTATACGCCGTAAACTCCTTGGACTTCGTAGGTTACATCCTCATCTGTAAGGATTTGTTTTACTTCGTTGATGATTGATTCATCTGATCCTAAATCAGAATTTAGTAGAACATATGCAGTAGGCACACGAAATTTTTACTCAAAGAGTATTTAACTTTTCATAATTCAAAAATTGATTAATTAGTATTTTGTCTTATTGATGTGAAACCCATAGATCTAACACTTACAATATCGAAATCTATACCATGTTTTCCTGGTTCTCCAGAACCTCAATTCATTTCTTGGTCAAATCTCAAAGAAGATGGGTATAATCTTGAACTTCTATTCCTCAGTTCCCACACTGGAACCCATCTTGATGCCCCTTTCCACTTTGTCAAGAATGGTTTCAAAATTGACCAAATTCCACTTGAGAGATTAATGGGAAAAGCCATTTTAATCAAAATGAAAAAATCAAAAAACTCTCCTATTACAAAATCAGAAATTATTGAATTTGAGAAAAAAAATGGAACCATTCCTAACAAATCATCAGTATTCTTTTTCACAGATTGGCAAAAAAATATCAAAAAAGATAATTATTTTACAGAAAATCCTGGACTGGCATTATCTGCAGCTACATATCTTGTACAAAAAAAAACGAATCTTGTTGGAATAGATTCTCCAAGTATAGATCTTGGAAAAGATGAATCATTTAGTGTTCATCATATTTTATCAAAAAATAATATCCTAATAGTGGAAAACTTGGCAAACTTGAATAAAATCAAATCAAAGGAATTTAATTTTACAATTCTTCCACTAAAACTAAAAGATGCAACAGGTTCGCCCGTAAGAGCAGTTGCACTCTAAACATTTCGTAATGCTAAAAATATAGTAGATGTTAACATCTAGTATGAGTAAGCCTGGTAATTTATGGAGAAAAGTCCATGGAAAAATTACAAAAAAACCAACAAACTTTTCTTGGTTAATTGAAGAAAAATTAGCAGGCTCCGGCATGCCTACAAGTTTTGATGAATTTGATTGGATTGTAAATCAAGGTGTAAAATCAATTGTTACCATGACTGAGAATGCTTTGCCTGAAAATTGGACGCAAAATATTGATTATCTTCATGTTCCAACTCCTGATCTAACTGCACCTGATATGGAGAAGATTGATTCTGCAGTTGATTTTATACATGAACAAATTACAAATGATCAAGCAGTAATGGTTCATTGTGCAGCTGGAATGGGAAGAGCTGGAACAATACTTGCATGTTACTTTGTAAAATACCAAAAATTTTCAGCAGAAAAAGCCATTGAAATGATTCGTGAAGAAAGGCCTGGTTCTATTCAATCTGAAGTACAAGAACTAGCTATTGGTTTTTATGAAAAACATGTAAAAAATTAGTTTAAACAAATTCTGAAACTAATTTTCCATCAACAATTTTGATTTTCAAGGTTTTATTTTCTTGAAAAATCATGGTTAGTCCACCATCTGAGTCGGGATCTTCTATCTTTACAAGTTCTAACATTTTGATTGCATCATATTTTTCCATTTATGTCACCTATTCTGGGATTGATACGGTCTCGATTTTTCCATCATTTGCTTTGATGAACAAAAATCTGTTGTCTTTAAAGATAAAGGTAATTCCTCCTTCTTTATCAGGATCCTCAACTTCAAGAATTGGTTGTCCTAATAGACCATCGTATTTTGCCATAATGATTCCATCAAAAAGTTCCTTATATCCCTAATTGATTTTTATTTCAATTTCTCTAGAATTGTTCTTGACATTTCCTGGCTCTGTAAACTCATGTTTTTGCCATGATGCAAATGCCTCAGCACTAATTTTGTGTGTACCTTTTCCCAAATCTTCTGCTTTGAAAACAAATTTCTCATTAAAATCAAATAATTCCTGTCTAACTTCTTCTTCTGTAAGTCTGATAAATGGTTCAAAATTTTTGGCTACTTGAACCCAAATTCTCCTGTCTTTCATAGGATTGACAAGTTTAGGATTTCTTGTCCAAAATATGGATGCCTTTCTGTAGGTGTCAATTGTTCTGCCTAGCTCTTTTTTCCTAAAGCCGCCTGAAGTCAGTTTCAAACCGTATTTCAATTTGAATGAAACATCGTTTTTGTTGTATGCATCAGTCCAATTTACCTCGTTAAATGCATCTCTTAGGTCACCTTCAACTGAAAATTGGACATTTATCTCAATATTTTCATCTGAAGCGTATTCATCCTTGGATTTTACCAATTCTATGTCTGAAATCCTACTTTCGCCCATTTCTACTGCTCATAATGATTTATATCCGCAATAAGTGCTTTTTCTGAATACATGAACGCACAAGTAATCAGTTCAGAAGCCAAAGAAATCAACCTCTCAATCACTGAAACCGATATTGGAATTTTGTACCTAATTCAACATGAGCTTCTAAAAGAATCAAATATTGATTTTGCAGGTGTTATTGTAAAACATCCACTAACTAACGAATGTTGGATGAGAATTAATTCTAGTTCAAAACCACTAGGTGAAATAAAGAAGGCTACCGATTCAGCAATTAAAATGGCAGATGAGTTCAAACAATTATTTAATTCAAAACTTAAGGTAAATTAGAATTGAAGTTTTGCCCCAAATGTGAGGTCAAATTAAAAAAAGGTACTTCTGGCCTTCAATGCTCCAAATGTGGTTATACTGAAGGACAAGAAGAAAAACAGACCAAAAAAATTATTGAAAATGAAGAACATGAAGAATCAATTTTAGCTTTTGAAGGAAATGAAGGAGAGGAATCTCATCCAACTATCAAAATAGAATGTGAAAAATGTGGACACGATGAAGCAATTTGGTGGATGCTTCAAACAAGAAGTGCAGATGAACCAACCACACAATTCTATCGCTGTACAAAATGTAAGAATACTTGGCGTAATTACGCATAACGTTTAACTGGAACATAAAGTCAACAAAGTTGATTTGACTTTTGAAGCAAAAACAAGTGGTTCTGATGATCTAAAGGCAATCATATCTGCAATTTCAACACTTGTTGAAGAAGCAACATTTGTTGCAACTGCAGAGGGAATTTCTTTTAGAGGAATGGATCCATCTCATGTTGCTCTTATAGATATTTCCTGGCCTAATTCTGCATTTGAAAAATACGAATGTGATAGTGATATAAAATTTGGAGTAAGAATAGATGAATTTTCAAAACTCATCAAAAGAGCAGACAAAAAAGACAGCATTGAGATTAGTATCTCTGAACAAAACATGTTGCTTGTTACAGTTGGGAAAAATAAAAAATACAAAATGCGTTTGATTGAAAGTTCTGCAACAGATACACCATTACCAAAGATACCATATGATTCTAAAATCATATTGTCTTCATCAAAATTTGATAAAATTTTAGGTGATGTTCAAGTTGTATCTGACTATTTGACAATACATACGGCTGATTCTAAAGGTGATTTTTCAGGAAAAGGGGATTCAGGAGAAGTTGTAATTGATTTAGATAAAAACGATGAAGATATTGAGGAGATTTCTTCTAAAGAAGACAGTGTCGGAACCTACAGTTTAGAGTATCTTAATCCTGTAGTAAAAGCAGTAGGAACTACTGCAGGCTTTATTACATGTGAATTTTCAAGCGCAAAACCACTCAGAATTGAATTCAAAGTAGCCAATATTGGTCGAATTCACTTTTACTTAGCTCCACGCGTGGAAAGTTAAAGCATTTAAAGATTAACTAATTCAGGTATTTTGAATTGAGACTTGTAATAAAATATGGTGGAACATCAATTTCCTCTGCAAAAGACATTCAAGGAGTAGCTAACCATCTAAATTCATTATCAAAGAAAAATCAAATTGTAGTTGTATGTTCTGCAACCAGTGGAACAACAGATGATCTAATAGAAATATCTGAATCAATAAAAAAAGAAAATAAATCAAAAGCTGAACAACTTGCAGCAAAAATAACTAATCGACATAAACAATTAGCAAAACAAACAATCAAAAAATCTGATTTACGTAAAAAATTATTAAAAAATTTTGATGACGATTTTGCAGAACTTGTTGCGTTAATTGATGGAATGGTGTTGTTGGGAGAAGTTACTCCAAGAACAATGGATTATCTTTTTTCCTTTGGTGAGAGATTATCGATAAAACTTGTTTCAATGGCAATTAGTGATTCAGGTAAGAAATCAATACCTCTAACTGGAAAAGATGTAGGAATAGTTACTGATTCTAACTTTGGTGAATCTAAACCTCTTATCGATACAACTAGATTAAGAGTCTCAAAAACTGTAGAAAATCTTTTCTCAAAGAAAACAATACCTGTTGTTGGAGGTTTTGTTGGTGCTGATCAACATGGCCACATTACAACTTTTGGAAGAGGAGGTTCTGATTATTCTGCAACAATTATTGGGACTTGCATAAAAGCAGACGAAATCTGGTTAATGAGTGATGTAGATGGTCTAATGACTGCAGATCCAAAAATAGTAAAGAATGCAAAATTACTAAAAGAAGTTTCATACATTGAGGCAATCGAGATGGCATTATTTGGTGCAAAACAGATACATCCACGCACATTTGAGCCCCTATTATCAAAGAAAATACCTATGAAGATTAGAAGTTCCTTTAATGTAAAAAATGAAGGAACTCTAGTTACAGCTTCTCCTTCGTCATCTGTGAAAAATACTGTAAAGTGTGTCAGTAATGTTAGAAACAATGGACTAATCGATATCCAAGGTGGTAGTATGGTTGGAACGCCTGGTACTGCTGCAAAAATTTTTGCAACATTAGCAAAAGCTGGAATTAATGTAATGATGATATCCCAAAACCCATCAGAATCTAGTATAACAATAGTAGTCAAGAATGCTGATCTTGACAAAGCAGTAAGTTCACTTGAAATGGAACTTTTAGGAAAAATTATCAAGAAACTAGAAGTAACAACAAATGTTGCAATTATCGCACTTATTGGTTCAGGAATGCGTGGAACTGTAGGTGTTGCCTCTAAAGTTTTTGGTGCTGCTGAGAAAAATAAAGTAAATGTTTCAATGATTACTCAAGGCTCATCCGAACTAAACTTGGCATTTGTTGTTAAAAATTCTGATACAAATGCAGCTGTTCGTGCATTGCATAATGCATTTGCATTAGACAAGATCAACTAAGACAAAATCATTTAAGGGAACAATCTCAATGAAATTTGTTGAGAAAATTACTTGCCATATTGATTATTGGAATTTTTGCAACAAGTATCATTACCATATCTTCACTGTCTGATCAGTTTGCTGATGCAGGTTCTAGGAAAAAGATCCATTTTACACAAACTTTTACATCATCTCAAGATCCTGGTCAAGGGCATGAAAATCATCAACTATCTCTAATTTTGTCGCCTAATGATGGTACGATCTATGATGGTTCTATGACATTTACCTCTAGTGAGCCTGTTCAGATTGTTGTTTTACATGAAATTAATTCAAATGATGCAAAAGGACAGCCCACATGGACAATTGATGGAGATACTGTTTATGGATTATCTCTAATTGATTTACAAGAAAAATCTGGTTCTTTTGAATTTACAGGAGCTGCACTTGGGTTACACTCACCAAATTCAAAACCATTTACTTCTACTGTAAGTGTTGATGGATGGATAAGAGGACAACCAACTGAAGTCATTATGCAAAAAATTGAATTAGAAAAAGAAGAGCCTACATCATTACTTTCAAGAGCAAATGTTCCAGCAACAATTCCTATGCATCAAGGAATCTATGACGGCGAACAAGTTTTGTACATTATTACTGATGGGAGTGATGAAGAATTTGCAAAAGAATTATCAGAAAAGCAAGAATGGAATGTAGAACTTGCACCTGTTCTAGCTGATATTCCAGAAGATGCCCTTCAAAAAATTTTTGTTTTCAAAAATGGAGTTAAAGGAGATGGCCTATATGGATTCCAAGATGAAGTGTTCTCCAATACTCCTCAACAAGAATCGAAATACAGTGCATTATCTTCTGTAATAGAAGTAACATGGAAGATAGGTCAAAAAGAAATTGTATTTGAATCTGCTACAGATGTAATTGCAGCTGAAGAAGGTGGAAGAATTGAATTCAATGAAACAGGAGTGGTACTCAATACTCCCCAGATTGTCTGGCCTGATGGACAGATGCAAGTACGCTCAGATAAAGAAATAACAGATGATATGCCCTATGGTGGAGGCCAAATTATTGAAATTAATGAAGAAGAAATGACTGTCACATTTGTTGCTCATCGAGGTTGGGGCCCTGATGGAAGAACCATTTACTATATTGTAACTGATGCCACTCCATCTGGACCTGCAGAAATGATGGGAGTAACTTCGTCTCCAACTTCAGCAAATCTGATTGCTCATTCAGGAGCAGTTGATCTATTTCAATTCAAAAATGGAATTAAAGGCACAGGCCCATTAGGATTTCAAGCTGGAATTGCCGCAGCTGCATTAGGTGATGAGAATTACAGTCCCATGTGGAGAATATATCTAATTGAATGGAATGAATCAGAAAATGCAAAAATTCTTGAAACAAAATCTGATATTGATTCATTCAGAGAAGATGATCAGATTATTGTTAGCATAGCAAGACCAACGAATAGTGATCATATAGTGAATTGTCCGTTTATTGATCCCTTTCAATATTCACTAAAGGGATAAATTACTTGCAAGTTGATTTGTTTTAAAATTGACTGGAAAATTGAACATTGTTGGTGTTGGTCCTGGAAATAATGATCATATGACATTTAGAGCAAAAGAAATAATCAGTGAAAGTGACATCATTATTGGCTATGAAACATATGTAAATTTAGTTTCAGAACTTATTGAAGGAAAAACAGTTTATCGTTATGCAATGACTCAAGAAGTTGAAAGAGCTCATCAATGTATTGATCTTGCAAAGTCAGGAAAAATTGTATCTCTTGTATCTAGTGGAGATCCCGGAATTTATGGAATGGCTGGACTAATCTATGAAACTCTAGCTGAGAGTGGCTGGGATCCAAAAGATGGACTTCAGGTAGAAGTAATTCCAGGTGTGTCGGCACTGAATTCTTGTGCATCTATTGTCGGTTCACCATTAATGTCTGATTTTGCAGTAGTCAGTATGAGTGATTTGTTAGTTCCATGGGAAGTTATTGAAAATAGAGTAGAGTCTGCAGCAAAAGGTGATTTTGTTCTTGTGATTTACAATCCTGCCAGTAAGAAAAGAATTCATCAGTTACAAGACACTAGAAAAATTCTATTAAAATACAGAAAACCTACAACACCTGTTGCAATTATTGTTGGTGCATATAGAGAATCTCAATCAATTATGATGACTGATTTAGAAAATCTACCAAATCATTCAGACAAATTAGGAATGACTAGTACAGTCATTGTAGGAAATTCATCTACATATTCTTACAAAGATTTGATGATAAATCCAAGAGGATACAAATCAAAATACAATCTAGAAGAACAGACTAATCCAGATCTTAAAGTTCAATAACTCTTCTTAATTGCTTCATGTAATTCTTCAGTAAGGTTTAGCTTGTCTCTAATTGGCGATATTATTTTCACTAAATAATTTCCAACTGTTTGCTTCAAATCCCCTGGATGTAGTTTCTTTTCAGCAAAATCTGTTTCAAGTTGGTTATAATCTTGATATGATACATTTCCACCAAATTTTTCAGGTCTTTCTACATTCATCTCATCAAACTCATGAAAAATCACCGTTTTTGCAATTTCTAACAGTGGATTATTCTGTATATTTGCCTCTTCACACCAGGCTTTGTTCATCTTTTTCTTGATTTCCTCATCTGTATTGTGAATAAAAACACCTGAATTTGGATCAGATTTACTCATTTTTCCTAAAACTTGTGAATCATCAGTGTCTGCAGGCTTGGAAAGACCTGGTAATAATTTGTGATGAACAGCTACTGGTACTTTCCACTTCATTTTAGGAAATATTTCTCTGACTAACATGTGGATTTTTCTTTGATCCATTCCCGCATGTGCAATATCTACACCTAAAGAATGAATGTCAACTGCTTGCATTGCTGGATAAAGTAATTTTGCAACATCTATTTTCTCTTCATTTTCAGAACGTCCCATAATTGTTAGTGTTCTCATTGTTCTAGCTAATGACATGTGCTTTGTGAATCTCACAAGATCTGACCAATATTCTGTTTTTTCTTCATAAAGTTTTGAACCTAAAACAATTTCAGCATCGGGACAAACTAACTTGAATGCATCTTGATAATATTTTGAAACTTTGGAAATTGTTTCCCAATCTCCTCCCAATTTATCGTTAATTAGTGTGTGCCAATCTGCAAGAAATACTGTACACTTTACACCAGCTTTTACAAAATCATTAATTTTGAATCCTGTACTAATTAGACTACCAAGATGTAAAAAACCAGAAATCTCTAATCCAATGTAATGCTTTGGTGATGAATTTGTTTTGAATAATTCAATTAATTCGTCACGTGTAACAACTTCTTCAGTTGGTGGTTTTTCAATCAAATCAACTTTTTCAGTTATGTCCAAATCAAATCAACTTTTGAGTAGTAAACGTATAAAGTTATTCAAAGAATTTTTTAAAAATTAGAACCTTTGAATAGGAGGTATCTCATTTACTATTATGACTCTTGAAGAAGGATTGGAATTAATTGATAATTACAAAAAAGGTATTGAAAAATTCTTAGAGACATTACCTGAACAATCCGTCCAATTAGGCACAGAAATGGTCAAAACTTTGACTATGAATGCAAAAAATGAAATAAAAAATCTTGAATCCATAGAAAAAGCCCTTAAACGACCTCCAAAGTATGAATCAGGTCTCTCCGAATAATCAAAAAACTATTTACAATTTTTTTTATGTTTTCTCAAATCTTCTTGAGTATTAAATTCTGTCCCACAAACTCTACATTTTTCTTTTTTCTTATTATGAGCTATTTCTTGATGTTTTTTTAATCTCTCTGAATCTGAGAGTACTGTTCCACATTTTTTACATTTTAATTCATTTTTGTTTCCGCCAAATAATCCCATGATATTATGTGGTTATACTAGAAAAAAAGTCTTAATAAAAAATTTTCAAACATCCGCTTCTGGTTCATCTAATGGTTTTCTAGGCTTTGTACTAAGATAGAAAGCATGACTGCTAATGATGAATGCTGCTAGGAACATTTTGATCGCAAAAATTGTATTCCATGGTCTTTCTGGATCTGGATATGCAATGGATAATCTATCAATATCTGGCAATACTCCATCCACGATTCCTGCAGAAACCTGAGCAGTTAATACTGTAAAGTTGTACATCACTTCAAATAAAGTGATAATAGAAAATCCTAACAACATTAATTGTAATAATGCCATTCGTGTTCCAACAATTTTGTCTCCTGCTGTTCTTCTCCAACCTATTCTAGATACACAATACCATCCAATTATTGTAGAAAAAAATATCCATGTTGATACTCTTGCAAAATTTTCAAATGGAATAGTTGTGTTGTGTATAGCTTCTCCCATTACATATGTTCCATTTTCCATCCATTCAATCATTGTAACATATACTCCAAAGATTAATGATGATGCCATAATGAATCCACAAACATAGAAAATATACAGAAAAACTTTGTACCCTTTGTCTGTCTTTTCTAGATGACGTGGTTTCATTATGCGATTGCCAAATTTTGAAATATAAAAATTCATGTGTAGTGATTGTCTTTATACAGTAGTACTAATGACAAAATTTGTGAAAATTCCAATCAACACGCCTATTTTAGGTAAAGAAGAACTCTCAGCAGTAGTTTCAGTAGTAAAATCAGGAGGACTCACTTCTGCCTCAAAAGATGGAGGAAAGAATGTACAGGAATTTGAAAAATTAGTTAGAACTTTTGTCAAAACCAAGTATGCAGTTTCCGTAAATTCTGGTACTGCAGCATTACAAGCAGCACTATATGCACTTGATATTAAAAAAGGAGATGAAGTTATTGTTCCTTCTTTTACATTTGTTGCTAGTGCTAATGCTATTGCATCCACTGGTGCAAAACCTGTTTTTGTTGATATTTTAAAAGAAAATTTTACAATTGATCCTGACTCAATTACAAAAAAGATTACTAGAAAAACTAAAGCAATAATGCCTGTACACTTGTATGGTCATATATCATCACTTGATAGAATTAGAGAAATTTCAAAAAAACATAATCTTTCAGTGGTTGAAGATGCTGCACAATCTCTTGGTTCAACTTTTAAAGGAAAACAAACTGGAACATTTTTTGAACTTGGATGTTACAGCCTCTATCCGGGAAAAGTAATAACTTCTGGAGAGGGTGGAGTAATAGTTACTAACAACAAAAAACTCTATGAAAAATTACAGATGATTAGAAACCATGGAATGGTGAAAGGATATGACTCTAAAATATTTGGGCTAAATCTAAGACTGCCTGAAATTAATGCCGCAATAGCTAAAATCCAAATTAAAAAACTACCAGAATTTATTCAATCTAGAAGACGTAATGCAAAACTATTATCTGATTTGTTATCTGATACAAAAATAAAAATTCCTTTTGAAAGAAAACATGAAAAATTTAATTGGTCATTATACACTATTGCAACAAAAAATAGAGATTCGATTTTAAAGAAATTAAACTCAAAAGGAATTGGTGCTGCAGTTTATTATCCAATACCTGTTCATAAAATTCCTATTTACAAAAATAAATCAAAATTAACAAATACTGATTGGGCATCAAAACACGTTTTGTCCTTGCCTGTTCATCCAAATGTATCTTCCAAGAATATTGAATATATCGCAAAAACTGTACGTGATTTAGTAAATGAATAGCCTTGGAAACATAATTGGCGAAATATGTAAGGTTGTTCTGCCCATAAAGCAGGAATTTTACCCTGGAAATCATGACTCACAAATAGCAATCTGCACGCTTGCAAGCATATCATTACTTGATAATTTGAAAGATTCAGGAATGTTATCTAGAGTTGCAATTATTGGTAGATTGTTTTCAGAGAATAAGGGAATTGATAACATGATACAATATGTTTATGAAAACAAAAATGTAAAAAAAATAATTCTATGTGGAAAAGAAGTTTGGGGCCATAAATCCGGTCATTCATTATTACAATTACACCAGAATGGAGTTGATGAAAATTTTAGAATAATTAATTCAACTAGTCCTGATCCTTATCTTACAGTTTCTAAAGATATGATAGAATATTTTCAAAAAAATATTACAATAGTTGATTTAATTGGTGAAACCAATATTGAAGTAATTTCTGAAAAAATTAAAATTCCTTAATAGCCGTTTCTTTGTCTTTCTCTATTTATCTCATTTTTCTTTTTGTATTCATCTACAATATCATCTGGTGTGAGATTTAATTCAAGTGATGCTTGAACTACAAAATGCCAAATGTCGATTAATTCTTCTCTTGCTTCAGATTCGTTGAATTTTGTAGGTGTTTTCCACCATTTCCAGTTGGTAGTTCTTTGCAATTCTACTGCTTCATGCATTATTGCAGTACACAATGCAGACACTCTACCTTCAGAATCTTTTGGATATCTATCTGGCTTCATCATTTCTGATAATCCTTTTTGAAGTTGAAAAATAGTATCTAATCTGTCTTCAGTTACTTCTTGTGACAATGACAAATTAATTTGAGAAATTATTGAACTTAAGTCTTTTTAGAATCTGATCATTTTTTCATACATCTTGACTCTTTTTGTAATATCTCCATTTTTGATCTTCAACAGCCCCTCTAATCCATATCTTTCAACTGCAAATGAACCTAAAACATTGCCATAAACTACTGCTTTTTTGATCTCAGAAAGACTTGTTGATTTTTTACTTGCTAGATAACCTATCATGGCACCTGCAAAAGAGTCTCCAGCACCTGTAGGATCCACTACATCTTCTAATGAAAAACCAGCAGTTGGAAATATTACATCATCATAAAACATGAGAGAACCATGTTCTCCTTTTTTAATAATTACATATTTTGCTCCCCACTGCATCATCTTCTTTGCACATTTTATCAAGTTGAACTCTTTAGTGAGAAGTTTAGCTTCTTCATCATTAATCACAACAGCATCTACAGCTTTTATCATCTTGATTACAGCATCTCTTTTAGTTGAAATCCAAAAATCAATCGTGTCACACATTGAAAATTTTACTTTGTCAAATTCTTTGATTAGTGCGGTATTTTGTTCTGGATCATTGTTTGCAAGATAAACAAATTGTGATTTTCTATATGCCTCTGGAACAATAGGTTTGAAATCTGCTAGGACATTTAGTTCTGTCTTTAGTGTTGATCTAGTACTTAATGTATCATCATATTTTCCATCATAACGAAATGTTTTTCCATTTTTGATGGAGAATCCTTCTAAATCAAGATATTTTGATAATGTTTTGTGATGTTGTTTGGGAAAATCTTTTCCAACAACAGCAATTAATCCAGTATCAACAAAATTACTAGCAGAAATTGCTGCAAAAGTTGCAGCACCTCCTAAAACATTTTTCAGTGTTTTTTTGGGAGTTCTAATCGTATCTAATGCAGTCGAACCAAAAACAGTAAGCATTTGTGAAGAAATTAATTTTGATGTATAAATTCTCTTGCTTGCTCTTCTGTTGGATAGTACACAAATGGAATTTCAATTGATGTAAAGAATGCATCATATTTTGTTAGACCTGTAATTTTTACTGATTGTGCATCGCTATCATGTGAATCGGTGTGAAAAGTTCCTTTCACATAACTGCTATCTAGAGGTTGTATTGTAAATGGTTCTAACTGGCCTTTGCCCACCATTTGGTCATCTGCAATAACAAAAAACTCAGTTGCACCGGAAGTTAGTATTAGTAAGGATGGATTTTCAAACCGTAATTCAATATTATATTCTGCTCCTTTTTCATTCTCGCTCAATAATTCACTCTGAGTAATGCTTACTCCTATTTGAGATGCTGAAGCGTACTGTGAATATCCAAAAATACTCATTCCTAAAATGAAGAGAACAACTAATCCCGCCTTCTTTGATGAATTCATGAGTATTTTTGAGAAAATTGCATTTTAACACAAAAGGGAAAAAATCCCAATAAATTGTGTAAAAGATTTGATCTACTCTTTAAGCTCCTTAGAGCTAACAAAATAAATCAAAATTATATGACTATTTGTTGATGGCTAGAATAAAACTCAAGTTAGGAGAGAATGAAATTGAGGTTGATTCTAGAGATTTCTATGTTGATAATCAAACATTAGGAGAAATTATTGAAAATATGTCAAGTCATTTACCAGAAAATCATGCAAAAGTTGTTTATGAAACTGAACCTATTGTAACGTCATCTGAAAGCTCTGTTCAGTCTGGATTAGAATCACTTGAGGATGCAGAAATATTTGAACCAGAATTTAATGAACCTGTACATATTGCTCCAAATGAAATAAAATCAAAATTACGTATTTTGGAAACTAGTAGATTCTTTGATTCCCCTAGAACAGTTACAGAAACTGTTGAACAATTACGTGAATATGGTTGGGCAGCAAGTCCTTTAGATGTTTCAAAAGCATTAGCAAAAATGGCATCAAACAAAGAGATTTTGAAAAACTCTAGTGAGAACAGAGCTCATTACTTTGTTGAAGCCCTAACAGCTAACTAGAAAAATTACATTTTTCACAATTAGAAAAAATTTCTCCATCTAAATGATCAAAATGTGTATTGCAATCATTGCATGTGTGATGCATGTCAAAATACCCATCTTTCTCTATTTGTCCAACTCTGTTGGATTCTAAATTAGTACTCTTGCATTTAATACAATGACATCCGCATTCAATTTTCATTACTTTTCGCCGATAATGTATGTATAGTTGCAACACCTATACAAATTATTGGAAAAGAAACGAGAAATTCCAATTGAGATTGATGATCATTTCAGATTATTTGGGAAAGAACCTTGGGAAGTAGATTATGGTGAAAAATGCCCTGTTTGTGACGTTAGAATTGATGAATATGGATTTTGTTCGTGTGGTTCTAGTGGAGACTAAATTTTTTCATAAAAGGCAATGCAAGAACTACAAAAAATCCTATGATTAGCGGCGCCATTATGGAAAATTCAGGTACTACAGTTGTTCCAATAATGCTAATCTGTCCTGATGTATCTGGTTTGATATTAAGCCAAACATGTGTTCCATTATTGATGTATTGATGAGCTGGGATTTTTTCATCATCCATAAATACTGTATAAGGTTCCCATAGTAATTCTAAAGGAATTATGGTTGTGACAAATCTATTTTCTCCTACAGTTTCAAATGTAATGCTTTTTGATGGTTGATCAAAATTAAATTTGTCAATACCTTTTTGATTTCTTATTTCTACAGTAAATTCTTTTTCTTCCCACTTTACATTTTCATAAGTTCTTGATTCATTTATAGAATATTCTAAAAGCATTTGGCATCCGTGACATGAAATACCTTTTTGATCATCTAGAAAAACTGGACGTTCATTTGCAAATAATAAATCAACTTCTTCAGGTAAAATGAAATTAGTTGATTCTAGATATAAAAAATCCCACGTCCATATATCACCTATTTCAGAAATAACATTGTCAAGTTCGTATTGTAAAATTGAGTCATCATTAGATGGCATAATTAACACTGCATTATCATCTCCAATTACTGAGAATTGTTTTTTATCTCCCTGTTCATCTGTAACTGAAATATTTGAAACGGTTCCAGGAATCAAATCAACCTGTTTTGGCGTATTTGCATTATCAATAACATGTATCACATGAACACTTCCTTCTGAATCTATTCTAACTTCAATTAATTTTTGGTTAGCTTTGTCTGCAATTGTGACTTGTGCATAAGCTGTAGGAATAACAGTTACAAGAGAAATAATAACTAAAATTACAAAAATCTTTGAATTCATTTATTCCACAGTTACGCGAGTCATCTGTGCTTTTTCTAAAGGACAGTCATTTCCATCTCTTTCAAGATTTACAATTTTATCTGCTACATCCATACCCTCAGTAACCTCTCCAAATACTGTGTATTGTCTGTCTAGAAAAGTACTATCAGTTGTTACTATGAAGAATTGTGAGCCTGCACTATCTGGATCTTGTGCTCTAGCCATTGAAACTATTCCACGTAGATGTGATCTGGAACTGAATTCTGCTTTTACATTGTATCCTGGACCACCCATTCCCCATGAACTTTTGTTATCTGTCTTTGTATTTGGGTCTCCGCCTTGAATCATAAATCCTGGAATTACTCTGTGAAAAAGAGTCCCATCATAAAATCCATCTTTAGCTAGCTTTTCGAAATTTCTTACTGTTTCAGGAGCTAAATCTGGTAGAAGTTTAAACGAAATTTTTCCAAAATTTGTTTCAATATTTGCAGTAGTCATCAGAAAATACTTTGTACTATTATCATAAGAGTCTTTTGCGAAAATTCATTAGATAATTCCTATAGATTGTATATCTATTTTGAAAAATCTATAATCCTCTGTACGTTTTTCGTTGATAGATAAAATTTTTGTAGACTTAGATTTTTTGCAGTAAAAAATATGAATTTCTTTTAAATTAAAATTTTGTAATTTCAAAAGTTATAGTCTTATATAGAACAATTAAAGTTTAGAATTCGTTGAATCGCACAAATCAGAGTACGATCATTAAAGAAGCAATTAATTCTTATCTTGACAAAGGGGTAACTGACAAACAAGACATCTACACCAAAGTGGTTGATGAACTTGGTGTTCCAAGACCAACTGTCAGAAGAGTTGCAAGGGATCTAAGAACTGAATTATTACAAAAAATCCAAATTCTACAATCTGATATGCCTAAAGCAACTATTGCTTCTGAAGAAGACGAGTAAATTCGGCTCTTTTTTCTTTTTAATTATTATTATTCTTTGAATTTTACCATTACTATTATAAACAATGAATTTTTCAAATCATTTATGGGATACTTGGGTAACCACCTGGCAACAATCTCCACTGGTGTCTTTGCAGCAGTATTAACTGGACTTTGGCCATACTTTGTAGACTTTGCACCCATACTGAACTTTGTATTCATTATGGCAGTACCCATCACATGGTTCCTTGTATTTACTTGCTGGATTTCACAAAAAAGTACAGATTACATGCACAAACATGCCCATCATGGCGAAAAAAAAAGCTTGAGTAGTACACAAACAATTCAAACTACAACAACTGGTACACAAGTAAGTCTTTCAGAAATTAAACAAGTTCAGACTGAATTATCTTCTGAATTAAACAATCTAAAAGAAACTGTGAAACTAAAAGATAGTGAAATTGAAAGACTAAACCAAGAAATTTCTAATCTTCAAACTCTTGTTCAGATTGAATCATTAAAAACTGAATTAGCTAATTTGAAAATGCTAGCATCTAAGAAAAAATAAACTAGAAACTTAATTCTTACAATGAGAACATACAATTCCGTGATTGCTCTTACAACCCGGACAACTTTCAGCACCTCCATAATGACATTTACATGAACATAACTCTGTAGGATCTTTTTTGTCACTCAACTGTATATTTTCTATATTTTCTTAGTATTTGACTTTTACAGTTTTACCATTTTATTTACAAATTCATAATAGAGATCATCTATATCTACAAAATTAATTTTTAAAATATGTTTATTGATAATTTTAAGAACTAACAACTATCATTAAACCATTAGTTTCTGAAAATAATTTTTGTATTTTTGAAATTTCTATACTGTTAAGAATTTTTTTAGAAATGATTCTTGATTCTATATGTGATGTATTTTTAGAAAATAAAACAGATCACTTTTCTAGCTTTTTTGCAAGTTCCAAAGTTTCATCAACCATTTCTTTTAGTCTAGCTTGTCCCTCTTCTGAAATATTATTTTCAGTTATTGATTCTGTAGTTAGAAAAACCGCCTTTGGGTTTGTGATTACTCTGAAATATGATAATAACTGAGTAATCAACGTCTGAACATCAACAAATCCTATGTTTCCTGCAGCCAAAATTACCATTCCTGCAACTTTTCCAGATGTCTCTTTGTAATTGATATATTCAAACAAATTTTTCAGGGCAGAACTAAAAAATGAATTGTAAATTGGTGAGCCTATCAGCCACACATCTGAATCTATGATGTCTTGAGCAGCATTCTTTGTTGCCTGATTGTATTCTTCATCAGGTCCTCTATAACATTCAATTTCTCCATCTGATAAATTGATAAATTTTGTATCTTGATTTTTTAATTTAGTATATTCGTAAACGTATTTCATTAAGATCTGTGTATTAGCATTTTTTCTTGGACTGCCAGAAATTACTATAACTTTCATATCTACAACCAATTGTATTTCTATTTAAATTTCTAAAATGAAACGGGCTTGGAGGGCTTCGATCCCTCGACCTGTAACTTAGGAGGCTACCACGCTATCCATGTTGCGCGTCAAATTGACTCTGCGCCACAAGCCCAGCAAAAAAAACATTCTTAATTATTTAAGCGTAGTCAAGATTTTTCTTGATCATTTCTTGAATACTTTTCCAAGTTTCATTTTCTTGATCATTCCATTTTTCAAAATACACAACATCTTTTAGTTCAAGTCTTGGTAACCAACCTGCAGTTTCAAGATCTGGTTTTTCTGCAAAGTCATCCACATATCCTAAACACAAATACGCTACAGGAACAACATGTTCTGGTAAATTCAAATTTTCTTTTAGTGTCTCATTTGATAGGATACTTACCCATCCCAGACCAACTCCTTCTGTTCTAGCTGATAACCACAAATTCTGAATTGCACAACATACACTATACAATCCTGCTTCTGGAATACTGGATCTTCCAATCACAAATGGACCAAATTTTGATGGATCATACGTTACGCACAAATTAACTGGAGATTCTAAAATTCCTTCTAGTTTGAATGAAAGATATTTGGATCTTTTTGGCTCCTCTACTAATTGTGATGAACGATTCTTCTCTTCCTCAAATGACGCTTTAATTTTCTTTTTTGTTTCAATATCTTTTATCAAAATAAAATTCCATGGTTGGGAAAACCCTACAGATGGTGCATGATGTGCTGCATGAAGAATTTTTGAGAGAATTTTATCTTCTATGGGCTTTGACGTAAAATGAGATCTTACATCCCTTCTTGAATAAATTGCCTTGTAGAATCCTCTTTTTTCTTCTTCAGTAAAATCATCTTTCAACTAATTCACGCCTTTCTTCTTTTTATTCATCCTTTCTTTTGTTAAACGTTAATAATGCCACCATTTAGTTTTGTATTTCAATGGGCCGGTAGTCTAGCTGGTTAGGATACCGCCTCGACACGGCGGTGATCGTGAGTTCGAATCTCTCTCGGCCCACTTTTTAATTAAAAACCAGTACTGAATTCTTTGTCAATAGTACTCCAAGAAGTCTGAGTGGTGAGCATTCCTTTAGCCGAAAAACTATTGATTCTTTCATTTATCATATCTTCGTAAATTTCTGGACTTGTCTCAGATTTTGTTAGAACAAATATGCTGTTCAATGGTATTTGATCACCTGAAGAAAATACTGCTCTTCCTGGTAATGCAACATCCATTGCAGAATATTGACCTGAACCTAATTCAATTCCGTCAGTAAAAAGCTGATAATCAATAACTCCAACTGTAAATGCTTTGTCACTTGGATTTTTTACAAGAAATGTAACATCAAACTTTGCTTGATTATTCACATTATCTACATCTATCAATTCAACACTAAACAATTCAATTTCTGCTTGTTCCAATTGTGCATTGTCTAAACTAGCATAGAAAACAATTCCTCCCATTAAGGCAAAAACTCCTGCTATTGCAACATAAACTGTCATTTTGCTCTGAAGTGCCATTTCAATGTATCACATTACGTATAACTAAAAAAGGTTGTCAAGATCCAAATACATAATATTTCATTCAAAATATGATTAATCATGGCAGCATTAGAGCAAGCAATTCTAACTTGGATTCATCTTGTTGCAGCTGCAATATGGGTAGGTGGTTCATTATTCATTGGAATAGTTTTTTCTCCACTTCTAAAAACTATGACAAATTCTATTGAAGAAAGAATGCAAATAATGATTCGTGTTGGAAGGCGATTTAACAAAGTAGCTGTTCCTTCTTTAATTATTTTAATGGCAACTGGATTGTATAGTTCACATGTGTTACTAAGCAAACCAGATCTTCTTGTTGCAACAAGTTATGGAACTTTTCTTATAATCAAAATACTTCTTGTAATTGCATTAATTATTACATACATTGTACATGTTAGAGTAATTAGAAAAGATGTTGAAGATAAAATAATGTCAAATCAAATGCCTGAACACCAAATTCAAAAATTGAGAAAAAAAATTATAATTCTTGGAGAAATCACTGTAGTTTTATCCGTAGCAATCTTGTTTTTTGCAGCCTTACTTGATGCTGGGGTATGATATTCCCTCAATAATTACTTCAAAACCATTTGGTAATTTCCCTATCCCATACCTACAACCTGTAATTTTTGATGTTACAAACAAGTTAGTTTCCAAATGTTTTGAAATCTCCTTTACTTGGAATGTAGTTTTACCTTTGGCCAAACTTGCTGGAACTACAATCATGTCTGCTAGGTTCTCATCTACTGACCTATCTTCTAAAAATTTCCCATAATCTAATTCAAACTTTTGAGTTTTTTTGTTATATAATGAATCAACCCCTATGATTGAATTTTCATCAACACTGTAAACTAGTAGGGATGCACCTGAATCTATCGCCTCTTGTTCTTTAATTTCTGTTTTAACAACAAAGTTTTCTTTAGTTAACCTCTCTTCAATTTTTTTGATTTCACTTTTAATTTTTTCAGGTGATAGTTTTGAAAATGTAGAGATAATTTGTACTTGATTTGTTTTACGCTTTGATAACGAAATAGCTTTTACTTTTGATGGATTAATTTCCAAATTTATTTCCCCATTTCCTTTTGGATAGTATCCTCTTTTTTTTAACTCAAGTGAAAATTGAATTCCCATTCTTGAATATACCTCTTTTAGAACATGTTGAGTATAATCAATTGTAGGACTCCATTGTACATCTGTGCCTCCTTTGATTGTAAGATCAAGTTTCTTTTCTGAAATTGCAACTATTGGGATTAAAACTTGTAAAATTAATGAAATACTTCCTGCAGTTCCAACATCTTCAAATAATTTTGCATTTTTAATTTCTCCTGGAATGAATTTTAATTCTGTAGAACCAATTTCATCTCCAATAACTTTTGAATCTGAAATTTTTTTTAAAATTTTAATTGCAGTAATATGCTGTGGCTTTAATCCTGGAACCTTCCTGTTCTTTCTGATATTTTCAATATGTATTGGTTGTTTTGTAATACATGAAAGAATAATTGCAGAGCGAATTATTTGTCCTCCTCCTTCACCAAACGCTCCGTTGATTTTAAGAAAATTCATAATTTTTTCTTTCTAGGACTCTTTATGATAGTTTTTTAAAAAGAAATTTTCTATAATTTTGTATGAATGGATTGCTAATAGGACGATTCCAACCTTTTCATTTAGGTCATCTTGAGGCGCTACGGTTTGCTTTATCCAAAGTTGATAAATTGTGGGTAGGCTTGGGAAGTTCTAACAAATCTCCAGAAAAGAACAACCCTTTTTCGGCTGAAGAACGCAAAGAAATGATTCTATCTTCAATAGATGATTCCATGAAAGAAAAAATTTCGATCTATTTTATCCCGGATTTAGATAATCATGTAAAATGGATTGAAAAAATCGATACAATAGTTCCTGAATTTGATATTGTCTTCTCAAATGATGAACTTACTAATCATTTGTATTCAAAACGAGATATTCAAGTTGTTCCAATTCCTTTTTTAAAAAGAAACGAATTATCTGGAACAAATATTAGAGATTTGATTATTGGCGATCAGAATTGGAATGTACTAGTTCCCAAAGGTACAGAAAATTTTTTGATAAATCATAATGCCAAAGAACGTCTAAAAAATCTCTAATTATAAATAAACCCCGTATAGTACTGACAGGTAGATACACATGGAATATCTTTCAATGCTTCCAGGACCAACAAACGTACCTAATCGCGTAATGAGAGCTATGTTGGCACCAATCATCAACCATAGAAGTGATGATTTTGTTGAATTATACACAGATGTCATTGACAAAACTCAACAAGTCTTTGAAACTAAAAACGATGTTGTAGCATTGTCTGCATCTGGAACTGGTGCTGTTGAAGCAGGAGTTGTTAATTTAGTTAAGAAAGGTGACAAAGTAATCATTCCAGTAAACGGTGAATTTAGTAATAGATTATCTCAATTAATTGAAGGCCAAGGAGCAAACGTAGTAAAGCTTGAAACTCCTCCTGGAGAAAATGCAACTTTTGATCAAGTAAAAGAAGCATTTGACAATAACAAGGATGTCAAAGCATTCTATGTTGTTCATAATGAAACCTCAACAGGAACTATGGTCAATTATCTTGATAGAATATCTGATTTAACATCTAGAAATGATGCATTCTATGTAGTAGACTCTGTATCTCTCTTAGGGGGTGCACCACTTCCAGTTGATAAATGGAACATTGATGTATGTATGACTGGAGCACAAAAAGCAATTGCAGCTCCTCCAGGAATTTCTCCAATCTCAGTTAGTCCTAAAGCTAAAAAATACATGCAAGAAAATCCTCCATCTACAATGTATTTCAATTTAGCAAGATACTTCAAATATTATGATGAGGAAAAACATACTCCTTTCACACCAGCATTACCTTTACTTTATGCATACAGAGAAGCATTAGCAATCCTACTTGAAGAAGGATTACAAAACGTATTCAATAGACACAAGGTATGTTCAGATGCATTGTACTCTGGACTTAGTGCAATGGGATTATCTCCATTTGCAAAAGAAGAAGATCGTTCTATCTCTATTGTTGCATTAAATTATCTTGATGGTCTTGAAGATAAGACATTTAGAAATACACTTGCAAACAAATTCAAAGTTCTTGTTGCAGGTGGATTTGGAAATCTCAAAGGTAAAGTGTTTAGAGTTGGATGTATGGGTGAAGTTAGTCCATATCATGTAATGAGAACAATTTCTGCAATCTCATCAACATTAGCAATGATGGGATATGAGGTAGATGCTCAAGCAGGACTAAAAACTGCTGAAGAAAAACTCAAGTCTCTCTAAAACCGTGTTAACTTAATATAAGGAAATTCGAGACCGATCACATTGACTTTCGATAAAGGTTCACTAGTCTTAGTTGATTATACAGCAAAGGTCAAAGATAGTGAAGAAGTATTTGATACAACTCTTGAAGAAGATGCAAAAAAATATTCTATTCATGAGCAAAATGTCAAATATCAACCAAAACTAGTTTCAATTGGCGAAGTTTCATATCCAGTTCTAAAAGGACTTGATGAGGCTCTTGCAAAAACATCTGTTGGTGACAAACTTACAGTTGAAGTTACACCTGACAAAGGCTTTGGTGAAAGAGACTCTGGTAAAGTCAGAATGATTCCAATTAGAAAGCTAGGTGAGGATGCAGAGAAAGTTTCAGTTGGTGATACAATTGAAGTTGATAATAAACGTGGAATAATTCGTTTTATTGGTTCAGGAAGAGTCCAAATTGATTATAATCATAGATACGCAGGAAAAACAATTCTTTTTGATGTTAATGTTATCAAATCTCTTGATTCTCCAAACGATAAAGTTGATGGAATTTTAAAAAATAGACTTCCCGTAGAAGACTCAAAAATTTCATTTGACTTGAAAGATAAAGAAGTTAGCATTACTATTCCTGAAGAAATTCTTCGTGCAGATGGTTTACAAATAATGAAACACTTTATCCAATTAGATATTTTCAAATTTGTTCCTACTTTAGAAAAAGTAAACTTTGTTGAAACCCATGTCAACAAACAAACTCAAGAAAAGAAAACTGAAACAAAAGAAAAATCACCTGAACAAAAGGCTGCTTAAATTAAATAACTTTAGTACTCTTAGCTAGACTTTTTGCCTTTCTTTCTGTCATCTCTACTTCTTTTAGAATTGTGTATCTTTCAGGTCTCAAGTCTTGTGCAATAACTAAAGCATCAACTATTTGTTCTTCAGTTAAACCGATTTGTTTTGCAGTTGTTGGTGCACCAACATCTTTCAATGTTTTAACAATTTTTTTCCAATCTTGTCCTTGAAGTTTACCAATCATAATAGAACCTATTCCGCATTTTTCTCCATGTAATCCCTTTCCTGGTGCGATTTTGTCTAAAGCATGTGAAAATAGATGTTCAGCACCAGAACATGGTCTGCTACTTCCTGCAATACATGAAGCAACTCCTGCACTAATCAAAGCCTCAACAATTACTCTTGCATCTAATCCCTTTTTTGCATATTTCTTTGAGTTGTCTAGTACCATCATGGCACTCATCATGGCCAATTCTGCTGAGTAAGTTCCATAATATTCTCCAGTTTTTTGATGACCTAATTGCCAATCTTTAACTGCAATAATATTTGCGATCAGATCCCCGCAACCGCTAGCAAGTAATCTTGACGGTGCTTTTTTGATGATATCTATATCTACAAAAACCCCTAATGGTGCAGATGCAACAATAGAATGTGGTTTGTCACTTTTAACTGAAACAAATGGACTTGATACTCCATCATGTGATGCTGCAGTTGGTACACTGACAAATGGAATATCTAAATTAAAGGAAATTAATTTTGCAGCATCAACAGATCGTCCACCGCCAATACCTGCAATAATATCACTATGATCTTTTTTTACATCTTTTTGAATTTTATTTAGAGTGCTAATTTGATTATCTTTTGATGTGTGCCACACAAATTTGATTTTTTTAGTTTTTAATGATTTTTCAATTTTTTGTCTAAGAACTTTTTTAACATGAATTCCTGAAATTAGAGAAATTTTTTTTGGTTTTGTTAAATTGTGTAAAAATTCACCAAATTCATTTATGTTTTTTTCACCTACAACAATCTGCCTAGGTAATTCCATTGTATGTGATTTCATGCGATCTTGATTTTTTGTCATTATTTATGATTTCCAGAGATCAAAAAGTTATTTAAAAGGGTGAAATGCCATTTACTTTATCTTAATAGGTGTATTTTTTGTCAAATAATGTCGAAGAAAAAATTCTGCACGGGACTACCACTGTAGGTATCAAGGCAAAGGATGGTGTAGTTTTGTGTGCAGATATGAGGGCAAGCGCTGGATATTTTATTGCAAACAATAACACGATGAAAATTCAAAAAATAGATGATCATGCTGGATTGACCCTAGCCGGTGGTGTTGCTGATGCACAAAACATTGTTGATATTTTACGTTATCATTCTAATCTTCATAGAGTTGAAAAACATGGACCAATATCCATTCATTCACTTGCAAGACTTTGCTCATTGATTTTCCATCAAAACAGAGGATATCCATTCATGGCTGATATTTTGGTTGGTGGATATGATGCAGAAGGTCCAGCATTGTTTAACATCGATATGTTTGGCTCAGTTGAAAAGAAATCATATGTTACAACTGGTAGTGGTTCACCAGTAGCTTATGGTTTACTTGAAGAAGAATACAGAGAAGATCTTACAGTTGAAGAAGCAAAAAAAATTGCTTTGAGAGCTGTAAAAGCAGCAATTGTTAGAAACATTGGTACCGGCGATGGAATTAACATCGCAATAATGGATAAAGATGGATTCCGTCTTTTGACTGAAGAACAAAAGAAAGCAGTCATTGAACTTTAGTGATTTAATGCAAAGAAAACAACAACAAAAAGAATTACCTCCTAGTAGCCAGAATATAATGGCCACCATACTGCAAAGTATACCTAAAGAAGCTAATGTTACAAAAATTGAATATGAGGGACCACGTATTGCACTTTATACAAATTCTCCTCGATATTTGATGGAAAATAATGAAACAATTTCAAACCTTGTAAGTGTAATCAAAAAACGAATTGTAGTTAGAACTGATGAATCAATTAGAAAGCCTGAAGATGATGCCAGAAAAATTATTGCAAGTTTGGTTCCAGATGATGCTAAATTACAAAATACTCTATTTGATACTGCAACTGGTGAAGTTTCAATTGAAGCAAAACGACCTTGGTTGTTACAAAGAAATGCAAAAGAATTCAATCATGCTGAAGTAACTGAGAAAACAGGCTGGAAAATACGTGTAAGAAAGGCTACAACCGTTCCATCTCGTACAATTCAAACCATTAATGCAACTCTCAAACAAGCTTCTGCTGAAAGAAGTAAACAACTAAAACAAGTTGGCGATGAAATTTTCAGACCTAGATTAACTCAAAGAACAGAAGTTTCACTTTATACTCTTGGTGGATTTGGTCAAGTTGGACGTTCCTCATTATTGCTCTCTACACCTGAAAGTAAGATACTCATTGATTGTGGAATAAATCCTGGTGCACGTTCTCCAATGGATGCATTTCCTAGATTGGACTCTTTGAATATCACACTAGATGATCTTGATGCTATAGTTATTGGCCATGCACACTTGGATCATACTGGATTCTTACCTACATTGTGTAAATATGGATACAAAGGACCAATCTATTGTACTGAGCCGACATTACCAATGATGAATCTAATCCAATTAGATGCAATCAAAGTTGCAGCAGCTCAAGGAAGAACTCCAATCTATTCTGAACGTGATGTAAAACAAATCATGCGACAAACAATTACTTTACCATATGGAACCGTAACTGATATCTCTCCTGACATTAAACTAGTCCTTGCAAATGCAGGTCATATTCTAGGTTCTGCATTATGTCACTTTCATATTGGAAATGGCGATCACAACTTTGTTTATTCTGGTGATATTAAATTTGGAAAAAGTATTTTGTTTGAAGCTGCCAGTTGGAATTTCCCAAGAGTAGAAACATTACTAATAGAAAGTACGTATGGCCTTAAAGAAGACATTCAACCCAGTAGACAAGAAGTTGAGTCTGCTTTCATTAATGCTGTAAACAATACCCTTGCAGATGGTGGTAAAGTTCTAATTCCTATTCCTGCAGTTGGCCGTGCACAAGAAATTATGATGGTAATTGATCATTATATGAAATCTGGTGAAATGATTGAGGCTCCAGTATTTACTGAGGGAATGATTTCAGAAGCATCAGCAATCCATGAATCATACCCTGAATATCTTGCACGTGAACTAAAACAAAAAATTCTGGAAACAGATGATAATCCATTTGATTCTGAATATTTCACAAACATTGAGCATGCAGATGCTAGAGAAGAACCTATGAGAGAAGATTCTCCTTGTATAATTTTAGCAACATCTGGAATGTTGGAAGGTGGACCTGTTTTAGAATATTTCAAAAATATTGCTCCTGACAAAAAGAGCAAAGTTCTCTTTGTATCCTATCAGGTAAACGGAACTCTGGGAAGAAGAGTTCTTGATGGATCAAAACAGGCAACCATGTTGGGAAAGGAAGGTAAAGTTGAAGTTGTCACAATTAACTGTGGTGTAGAAAAACTAGATGGATTTAGTGGACATAGTGATTATAATCAACTAATGTCCTTTGTACAAAGACTAAGACCAAAACTGCGAAGAGTACTAGTTAATCACGGTGAAAGAAAGAAATCCGAAAATCTTGCCATGAATATTAGAAGAATGCACAGAGTCCCTGCTCATTATCCTCAAATTCAAGAAGCAATAAAATTATTTTAGATCATATTCTGGTTTCCAGATCTTTATGTTTGATGGAGCAACAATAATTCTTTCCTCACCCAATCTTGCAATATCTGCACCAGCACTTTTTGCAATAGAATACAATTCTTCAACAACTTTTCGAAGCTGTTCCACATCTTTTTGAGCTAGCGGTGTCACTCTAAGAATCAAAATCATATCTTTTTTGATATCCTCTTGAATCGAGTGTACATCACTGATATCTCTAATGGTTATGGCCTTTAGAAATGTCGTATTTTCTTGCTTTTGCATTCTAATTGAAAATGCGATCTACTCCCTCAAAAACTCTTCCTTAGTTTTAACTAATTTTTTTAAAAATTCACGCCTAAATTCTAAATTTAATGTAATCTTCTTCTTCTATGCTTTTAGCACTAATTTCTTCACTAACGTCTCCCATTTTTACTAAAACAATTTCTTGTTGATTTTTTGGCGCATCTGAATATCTTAGAGTTACAGATGCTGCAAATTTTGTATGATCTTTTGCATTCTTGCCTCTTAGAATTGATGTTGGTCCAACATGATCTTTTGATTCAAGTAAAATATCATTTGGTAATGCAATTGCTTTAATCATTTCATTTTCGTCTTTGTTTCTACCAACAACAAATTTTGTTTCTTCATCTAATCTGAAATGTCTCCCAATTTTTAACAAATCAATATCATTAATTGTTGGATTTTCAACGTGTTTAAAAAGATCTTTAGCTTTAATTCCGAACTGTGGTTCTGTTAATAGACATCCACCACCAGCATTAGGAGGATTTTCAATTCCATATTTTTCTGCCATGTCTAATTGATTTCTTCTTGTTCTACCTCTTATCATTCCAAGATTTTCTCTTTTGATCAATCCTTCTTTTTCTGGAATTGTTTCTGGAAGTAATCTAGCAGATAAGGGTCTTACAATTTTTCCTTCAAGCCCAGATTCTTTTTCAATTAGTTTTAACGATGGTGCATGTTGACTCATTGGACGTTGACCTAAAACTTCTCCTGATACAATAAACTCAGCACCAATCTCTTCCATGTGTTTTTTTGCAGCATCAAACATCATAGTTCTACAATCAACACATGGATTAAATCCCGCACCAATACCATGTTTTGGATGTTTTAACATCTCGATATATTCATCACCAAGATACACCGTCTTCAAATTTACATTAAGATCGTCTGCTCTTTCTCTAATTTCAAATCCACAACCTCTTCCACAATCAAAATCACAAAATGGAGTCTTTATTGCAACTGCAGATACATCAAATCCTTGCTCTTGCATCATTCTGACAGCAAGCTGACTGTCTAGACCTCCAGACAATAATGCAACAACTTTCTTCTTCTCTTTTTCTTCAGTCACAGCGATCTAAACTGAATTTCCATATACAAACTTTGCATCATACATAAATTGAGAAACAGGTGTTTTTGTGTGTGAAACAACGTAGGAAAAATCTACTAAAAAACGCCCAAAAGATCGGGTGTGACACCTTGGTTACTTTTGAGCCTGAAAATCTCTTTTACATGACTGGATTTTGGGGTGAGGCTATTGGTCTATTAGAAAAGAATGGAAAAACTACCATTATTGCTCCAGAACTTGAGATTGGAAGGGCCAAAGATGAATCTAAAGATTGTGATGTGATTACAGCAGAACGTGGAACTGGTCTTGTTTCTTCACTTGTAAAAAAAATAAAGAAAAATCGTGTTTGTACTGATTGCCAAAACTATTCTATTATGACATCTTTAAAAAAATCTGTTCCAAAAATAAAATCCTCTACAGAACCATTTTACAATTCTCGTATAATTAAAGATGAAAATGAGATCAAAACCCTCAAAAAAGCATCTAAAATCATTGATGAAATGTTTGAAATCTGTACAAAAAAGATCAAAGAAGGACAAAAAGAGTCAGAATTACAAACAATTTTGATGACATATGCAATGGAACAACAAATGTTTGATACTGGATACAAATCTACTCTTAATCCATTGATTATTGCTAGTGGTCCAAATGGTGCATTACCACATGCTCAAGTAACAAATAGAAAATTCAAAAAAGGTGATCTAATTGTAACTGATCTTACATTAAGATACAAAGGATATGTTTCTGATGCAACAAGAACATTTGCAATTGGAAATATTTCGTCACAAGCAAAAGAAGCATATGAAATTGTTAAGGAATCTCAAAAACTTGGATTAAAAGCTGTAAAACCAAATGTAAATTGTAAAGATGTGGATTCTGCATGTAGAAAATACATTGACGAAAAAAATTATGGTCGATATTTTATTCATTCCACGGGACATGGAATTGGATTAGAAGTACACGAACTTCCAACTGTTTCGTACCGAAGTGATACAAAACTTGAAGAAAATATGGCAATTACAGTAGAACCTGGGATCTATATTGAAAATAAATTTGGAATTAGAATTGAAGATTCACTAATTGTTAAGAAAAAACCTGTTGTAATGCACAAATTTACTAAAGATCTAATTACAATTTGAGCCTAGGAAAAGGTTACAACATCAATAATGTGTTTTGATTCAGGATTGTTTGATGTAATTTCCTGAGACTCTACATTAACATTCCAATCAAAATTCATTTCTCCCTTGTATGATTTGAAATTCAAAATTACATTGTATTCATCTGAATTTACATTTGTAACTGACAAATCTAGAACAGTTTTTTTATGTTCATAGATTTTCTCATCTGGATATTCTTCATCTATTTGATTTTTTATCACTTCTTTTATCGTCAGTTTTGATTCTACACCTGCATTATAGTTCAACAAAATATCTGCTACTCTTTGCTCCTCTTTTGATAATTCTGGTAGACTGTTATCAAAATTCTTCTCTGATAATACCGTTTGAGCTGAAATTGCTATTAGTGCAATGGCTGCAAGATAAAATGGTGCTCTTTTTTTAAGAAACGCCTTTAAACCTGTTTTTTTTGGTTTATCTTCTTCCTTCTTTTTCTTGTCTTTAGCCATTTTCTTCTTAATTTTCTAGTGTTTTGCTGTTAAAATTAAAACTTCCCAAGGAAATTGAATTATTCCATTCCTTTTTGTGTATGGTTTTGTGTTTTCTTTTACCATCTCTTTGAGCTCTTTTCTTTGGGATCTTTCAAGCGCATCTAATTTTTCTTTGATTGGTTTTGCTACATATCTGAGATAATTATTCCAGTATTGCTCAAATGTACCTGGACTATATGGGAAATTGTAATCTTTTACTGTAATTTTTCTAAAACCTGCTTTTTTTATTTCATCTTTGAGTGATTTTTTTGTCCCAAATCTATCAAAATCAGGAGTTCCAGGTGGAACATAATTTGGGATAAATTGAGTTACAGCCTCAAAAATACTATCAAAATATGGGACTCTATCAGGGTGCCCATGAACGGATATTCCTAATTTGCCTGATTCTTTGAGGCTATTTTTCATATTTTTTAGAGCTTTTTGGGCATTTGGGAAAAAAAATAATGCATACTGGCATGTTATGATATCAAATTTTTCTTTGAATGAAAAATTTTCAGCATCAGCATTTACAAATAATAAATTTGAAGATTTTTTGTTCCAATTTTTTGCAACTTTAATTGCAGTAGTTGATGTATCTGCACCAACTACAAATCCTGATTTTCCTACCTTTTGATTTAATAATTTTGTAACAACACCTGTTCCGCTTGCAACATCAAGAATACGATCTCCTTTTTTAACATCAATTAATTCAACTAATTTTTTTGTACTTTGGAATGGACCTCTTTTAGCTGTTGCCCATCTTTTGTGATATCTTGGTGCAACTTCATTCCAAACTGACATGTTTCGTTTTTTATAATCAAATGGTTTTACTTTCAATTTTCTTTAAACTCTTTTAGATCTGATTTTAATGTTCTTCCTGTTTCATGAAAGTATCTATGTTCTATTTCCTTTTGTTTTTCAGCTAGTTTGGAGCTATCAGTATGTTTCTTTTTTTGTTTATTTGTAATTTCTTTGTATTGTGATACTAGTTTTCTTAGTTCAGAATTTTTCATTTTATTTTCTTTTCAATCTCTTTTCTAATCATTTTTACGATTTTTTCTTTTTTCTTCCATCCTGATGTTGTTGTTTTTTTGTCATCAACAATTATGATCTGATTATTGTTTGGATTCTTTTGATATTTTGTACCAATGTCATTTGCAATGATTAAATCCGCATTAGATTCTTTTAATTTTGTTTTAGCCGATTTGATTAGAGCAGATTTTGATAGATTTGTTTCTGCTTTGAATCCAACCAATATGGTATTTTTTTGAGATTTTTTTACTTGATCAATGATTTTTGGTGTCTTTTTGAGCCTAATTGTAAGTGATTTTTTGTTACTCTTTATCTTAGATTTTGATAATTTTTCAGGAGTATAGTCTGATACAGCTGCCGCCATAATTACAATATCGTATTTTTTCTCTAGTTCTTTTTTTGTTGCATCAAACATCTCTTTGTTTGTTGTAACATTGATTATTTTGGCACCTTTTGGTGGTTCCTCATTTCCTGGACCATAAATTAAAGTGACTTTGGCACCAGCTGAGATTAATTCTGCAGCTAATAGTACTCCTGTTTTTCCTGAACTAAGATTTGTAATTACTCTAATTGGATCAATGTATTCTATTGTTGGACCTGCAGTCATTAACACTTTTTTATTTTCTAGTGTAGATGAAAATCCAAATTTCTTTAGTACAAAATCTAAAACGTCTTCAGGTTCAGGAGCTTTAGCTTTTCCTTCAATCATTTGTGGGGAAAGAAATTGAATTTTGTTTTTTAGAAATTTAATGTTCTTTTTTACAGCAGAATTGTCATACATTGATTCATGCATTGCCAAACACATCAAAATTGGAATTTTAGAACCAAATCCCACAGTTAGAACCGTTGAAATTGGAGTATCATCAATACCATTTGCTAGTTTTCCCAGAGTATTTGCTGTAGCTGGATATACAATTACTAGGTCTGATTGATTGTAATCAGCCAATTTTATGTGCTCTAGTTTACCTGTAAGTTTTGTAATTACATCATTTCCTGTAGCCCATTTAAAATAATCAGGCTGGATCAGTTTTGTTACTGCTCCACTTGCTAAACATGTTACATCTGCACCATGTCTCATGAGTAATCTTGCAAGCTCTATTGCTTTGTATGCTGCAACACTTCCAGCTACACACAAAACAATTCTTTTCCCTGTTAATTCCACACCGTGTGATGAAACAATATCTAGTGATGGGTGTTCGTTTACTTTCTTTTTATCTGCCAATTTGCTCACGTAATTTTTTCAGTTCTTCAGGATCCATTGAAAACCAATTTTCTTCTGCAGGAAATGTACTTGATTCTACATCCTTTTTGTAATCTTCAAGGGATTTTACAATGTCTTCAGAGAGATTCATGTATCTTTTTGCAAATTTTGGTTTTATCTTGTCATACATTCCAAGTAAATCCTGAACCACTAGTACTTGCCCATCACAATTTACTCCTGAACCAATTCCTATTATTGGAACACTAACTGTTTCAGAAATTATTTGTGCAACCTCATGACTTACCATTTCTAAAGCTATACTAAACACTCCTGCTTCTTCTAATTCTTTTGCATCTTGGATTAGTCTCATTGCAGAATCTTGTGTTCTTCCTTGTACTTTGTAACCTTGTGAAAGCATTGTTGTTTGAGGTTGTAATCCAATATGTCCCATTACAGGAATTCCAACATCAACGATTGCACTAATTGTTTCAGCCATAATTGAACCTCCTTCTAGTTTAACTGCATCAGCTCCTGCTTTGACTAGTCTACCTGAATTGTTAATTGCATCTTCTATACTTGCTTGATATGACATAAATGGTAAATCTGCAACAAGTAATGCATTATTTCGTGCTCTGCTAACTGCTTCAGTAAACATACACATCTGATCCATTGTTACAGGAATTGTATTTTCATAACCAAGCATTACCATTCCTGCACTATCTCCAACTAGTAAGACATCAATTCCTGCTTTGTCACATAATGATGCTAATGTATAGTCATAACCTGTAATTACAGAGATTTTCTTTTTTTCTTTTTTCATATTTATGATATCTTGTACTGATTTATGCAATCCTTGCCCTCCGTGTTAGATTATTTTTTATCTGAATCACATTTTCTGTCAGATTTTTCTTGTTATCAAAATCTAAAATTATTTTTTGAAGACTTGTTTCATTTCTCTTTGCTAATTTTTTTGATTCAGAAATTAGTAACTCTATTGCTCGTGTTACATTATCTACAATTGTAATATTGGCAGTCTGTGCAGTTCGTGAAAGGGGGTTTAGATCAAATGTTATGACTATTTTCCCTGCATTTCTTAATGCCATAGTTCTATCACCATCTTCTAATGGAACAACTACAACATCAGCTGCAAAAATTCCATCCTTGTCTACTATTCTTCGTGCTGAATCGATTCCTGGTAATTTTGTAGAATTTGCTGAATTTGTACCTAGAATTTCTTTTGCACCATTTTTTTTGAGAGTTTTGATAATTGCTTGCTTTCTCTTCTCATTTGTATAGAATAGATTTACCTCTAGTTTGGCTTTGATTTGCTTTGATAATTTGATAATCTCCTTTGGGCACAAGGCTGCAACATTTCCATTAACTGAGATAACTGGTCTTTGAGCCTGGAGTAATTGTGCAGCTGCTGCCTTTATGGCCCGTTTTGCAGCCTGATTTGTCTTTTCACCAAGTAAATAGTCAAATGCCTCTCCTCTTCCTTGAGCCAAAAGTCCTTCTTTAGCTACTAATCCTTTGTCAAAACCACTAACAAGTTTTTCACGAATTAAAAGTGACTTTGCCCTTGGATGTGACTTTGGAATTAATGACATGTAACTTCAATTAATTATTTAGAACCCTTGCTCCAATATCATCCAACTCTGAATTTATTATTACTCCCTCAGAATATTTTTGTAAAATTTCTAAAACCTTATCCTCATTTTCTTTTGGAATCATCGAGAAAATTGTTTCACCAAAAAGTGCAATTCCACACTTGATATTATTTTGAGTCAATTCATCAACTATTTTTTGCATTCTAGGTGTCATTACATCTACATATTTTGCAAATTCCAGTGACATATCTTGAAAGTGTTGATAATCTTTTGATTCTAATAACCTGTTAACCATTTTTCCACCAAGTCCATTAATTTGAGAAAGTCTTTCTTTGATGAATTTGTTAGTTGAAATTGGTGAGAAACAAATCATGATAATTGAAATTTTATCTGTAGAAATCTTTTCAACTGTTCCAATTCCTGGTGCTCCTGGTTTTACACGAATTTCAAATCCTCCATGAAATGAAGCTAAAACATCTCCTAATCCTGTTTTACAATTTACTTCTGCATTATGTGCAATTTGTCCAATTGTATTTCTATCTAATTTTGTTTCAAGTGCTTGATCTAATGCAAATGATAATGATAATGCAACAGCACTACTAGAACCTAAACCATATCCTACTGGAATTGAAATTTCATGTTCAATATCAAAGAACTTGTCCTCAAAATTACCAATCTTTAGAAATTCATTTAATACAAATTCTGAGACATCCGTTTTGTCAGATTGATACCCCTTTGTTGTAATTCTAAAGTTTGATTCTTGATTATTTCTCTCATCAATTCGTACTTTTGTCGTGACTCCTTGTTTGATTGAAAAACCTGCCCCCATCGAGCCCAGATTTTCTAAATTGTTTTGGTTGTTCTCTAAATGAGCCTTGAAGAAACCTGTAATGTGTGCAGGACAAAATGCTGTTCCCTCCATTGATCTGAGTTTAAATTTTACACAAAATATAAGAATATGGCTTAAATTAATTAAATTAGTATAAATTGACTAAATTTGTTAGACGCCTGCAAAGAATAGGAAGTAGCATTCTAGTTTCACTCCCAAAAGAATGGGTTGATGCAAACAAACTGGACAAAAGCAGTCAAGTTGAACTTGAAACTGGTCAGGACAGTATTTCAATTTCTGCAAACAGAGAAACTCGTCCGACAAAAGAAGTTGTAATATCATATCCCTTACCAAAAGAAGAAAATATTGTAGCTGACATTACTGGTGCTTATCTTTTAGGATATGATATTATTGAGATTAATTCTGATTCTATAATTCCAGGTGAAGATAGAGAAAAAATTCGTAATTCTATGAGACGACTTGTTGGAATGGAAATAATTGAAGAGGATTCTTCTCACATTAACATGCAGTTTCTATTAGATTCTACAACACTCAATCCTGAAAAAATTCTCAAACGTATGAGTTCTATTGCTCTTGGAATGTATGATGATGCATCAAATGGATTAATTGCAGATGATAAATCAAATTTGCAAACATTATCAAAACGTGATGCAGAAGTAAATAGACAATATTTCTTACTTGTACGATTAATTCGTAGTACACTTGTTGATAAAAGATTAGCAAATGCATTTAATTTAGAAAACATCGATGTTCTTGATTATAGAGTTGCAGCAAACCTTCTGGAGAATGCTGGTGATTCTATTGTAGAACTTTCTGATTTTATTTACAATTCATCTTTGTCAAAAGAACAATATAAAAAAATCCATGATGTTGTAAAAGACTTTAACACATTAGCAGAAAAATCAATTGATGCTTTTACAAAACCTGATAGGCTTTTAGCAATTGAAGCAATATCTTTACACAAAAAATTCGAAGAACAACTTGGTAAACTTAGAACCACATTAGGCAACAAAAAAGAAATTCCAATAGATTTTCTTGATATGGTGTTTATGTTTGAGCGAATAGCTCAATCTTGGGCTGATGTGGCAGATCTTGTACAACCAATCTATAATGAATAGTTAGTATAGCTTCTTTTTTGCAGCATATGTTAAAACGGCGCATATGGTCTTTGAATCTTGAATTTTTCCAGACTTTATCATGCTAAGCAGTTTTTTCATATCCACTTTCATTACTGAGAGAATCTCATCGTCATCAAGTTTCAAATCTGCAATTTTCTTCAATCCTGAGGCTACAAAACAGTGGATAATCTCTGAATTATAGCCAATTGATGGGTAGTAAGTGATTAGCGGAGTCATTTTCTTTGCTCTGTATCCTGTTTCTTCTTCTAATTCTCTAAATGCACATTTGATAGGCTGCTCTCTTTTTTCTAATGTTCCTGCAGGAATCTCTAAAACATATCCATGTGGAAATCTATGTTGCTTTACTAAAATTACTTTTTTATCTTCATCAAAGGCAAGCATAGCAGCAGCTCCTCTGTGTTCTATTACTTCTCGTTTTACTTTCCTTCCTTCAATTTTTCCATCATAAACACTAAGACCTAGGATTTTTCCTTCATAGATCTTTTTCTTCTTCATGTGATTTCATGAAATTATTATTATTTAATTGGTTTGATATGTAAGATGTAATTTTGGTGATTTCTTTGACTCTTCAATTGATTTTTTTATCCAATTTGTATAAAATGAGATTTTTTTAGGGATGAACAGGTCTGCTGATTTTACATTTTTACTTGTTCTAACTTTTTGTGTTAATTCATCCATTTTGAATATACTATCACTATACAAAAATAACACAATTTGGTTTTTTGCAATAAATGGAATTTGTAAATATGATTCTGAAAATGTATTATTCAAATTTTCTAATGCATCTTTCAAATCTCCATCAATCCATGTAAGTACTGCATGAGGGATAAAATCTTCAATTTTTTTAGGATCATAAATTAAAGTGAATTGAAAACCATCATTATCATGTAGTTTTTCTATACATCTTGTTACTGTCTTTGTTGATAGATTTGTATTCTTTGCAATTTTTTCAATTTTTTGTCTTGGTTCTTTAATTAATTCCTCTAAAATTTCTAAATCTGTTTTTGTCAAATTTGAATTAAATGCTGAATTTTCAGCTTCAAAAATTGACAATACTCTAAGATCTTTCATCAATTTTTTTGCAAGATCAATCTTTTGCTCTAATTTTTCTTGAATAGCAATACCACATACTGTTACTCCACCAATACATGGAACCACAATGTATGGCTCACCTACTAAACTGACTTGCTCTAAAATCTCTTGAATATTTTCTCCTGATACTACAAAGTACAATACACCATGACCCAAAGTTGGTGGTTCGATTTTGATGACAAATTCTTCAATTACTCCGCTTTCTTGCATTTTTTTTATTCTTGCTCGAACCGCTCCTCCTGATAGTCCTAGTTCTTTTCCAATCTGTCTATCTGATTCCCGGCAATTGTTGAGCAGCCTGCTCAAAATTTTCATATCTAAATTGTCCATTTTGTAACCTTCAATGTTATTCTAGAATTCATAAAAAACCAATATGATATAAAATTGTCTATATTGTTAGCACTATGTATGAAACACATTAAATATCAGACTATTTTACTGATCTCGTGGAATATCGATTGAGATTAGCAAAAAGAATGCTATTCAACAAAAAAGGAAGCTTGATTGGAGCAGTTTTAGCAGTTACAATTGGAATTTTAGTTATTCATGTAAATTTTGTAATTTTCCAAGGATTGTTTGATGCAATTGTTAGAGATATTAGCGATTACAGAAATGGTGACATTCTTGTTACTGATGAAGCAGACTATATCGATAAATCTGATTTATCTGTTGTAAGTTGGTTTGAAAGAATTCCATATGTGGAGGCGGCAACACCGCGGCTTTCATCAACTGCCGAAATGAATATGACAAAAAATGGAAAACTAATTGAAGAAACACGTGTACCCATAGTTGGAATTGATCCCTTTAGAGATATCCGAGCATCAACTGTTCATGAAACTGTTTCAGAAGGAAGTTACGTTTTTTCAAGAAATTCTATTGTATTAGGTTCTAATGTTGCAAGAGATCTTGGTGGAGCTCAAGTTGGTGACAGTGTCAAAGTTCTAGTAGTTGATAGATGGGGAGAAGATCAAATCAGAAGATTTACTGTTTCAGGAATTGCAAAGTCACCTGGTGGACAAGGGTTTGATTATACAGCAGTTATTCATATTGATACTTTACGTGACATGATGAATAGACCTGGTGATACAGGATCTTTTATGGTAAAACTAAATGATCCAACAAAAGCATTTGAAGTAAAGGAATTCTTCTTACGTTCATTTCCAAATGATGATTTTAAAGCTGAAACAATAGAAGAATCAGCTGAAGAACAACTAGCTGGTTTTAGATCTGGTATTGCAATGATTAACATGATTGGTTATTTTGGAATGATGTCTTCAGCTTTTGCTATTGTAACTATTCAGATGATGTTAGTAAATGGAAAAACTCGTGAAATTGGTGTAATGAGATCTATTGGAGCAAAAAGAAAAGATATTCTAATTATATTTATTTTCCAAGGAATGATAATTGGAGCAATTGGTGCTGGTGTAGGCACAGCTGCAGGCTTGGGTTATACATTTTATGCAAAGGAAACTAAAATGTCGTTTAACAATAGTTTGCCTCTTGAGGTTACCTATAACTGGGAGAAGATTATCCAAACCGCTTTGACTTCGTTTATTTTGGCAATTATTGCATCACTCTATCCCTCGTATAGGGCAACTAAGCTATTACCTGTGGAGGCGATGAGAACTGTCTAAGGTATTAGAAATTAACAATTTGAGCAAAGTCTATGGAGAAGGAGAAAATAAAGTCAAAGCACTTGATAATGCTACTCTTTCAGTTGAACAAGGTCAAATTGTTTTAATTGTTGGAAGTTCTGGTTCAGGAAAATCCACTTTACTTAACATGATTGGTTTGCTTGACCGCCCTACAAATGGTAAAATCTTCATTGATGGAGTTGATACTACTACTCTTGATGATGATAAAATTTCTTCATTTAGAAATAAAAAACTAGGATTTATCTTCCAATTCTCAAATTTGCTTTCTGACCTAACAGTTCTAGAAAATGTTCTATTGCCACGACAAATAGGTGGAACAAATAAAACTGCTGAAAAGGATGCAAGAGACTTACTAAAAGCAGTTGGATTAGAAGATCAAATCAATAAACGCGCAAATAAAATTTCAGGTGGACAAGCTCAAAGAGCAGCTATTGCAAGAGGATTAATCAATAAACCATCAATTGTTTTGGCTGATGAACCAACAGGAAATCTTGATTCTGTTACATCTGAGACAATAGTTCAATTGATGAAATCTATGGCAAAAAAACTCAATCAAACATTTGTTATTGTTACACACGATCGTCAACATTTTGGTGATGTAGACAAAGTAATCACAATTAAAGATGGTAAAGCCTTTGAAGGAGATATGCCATCTGAAATGGAGGTTTTAGCATGATGAATCAAAAATTACTCTCATTGTTACTTGGAGTTTTGTTAGTTCCATTAATCATGGGGAATTCCTATGCCCAAATTACATCTGGTGGATTTGGAGACTCTCCATTTGAGCGAGATTTTGGTGATGTCAAATTCTTAGATGCATATTTTGGTACACTAAATCAAAAAATCGAAGTTGAAGCAGGCGATAGTAATGTTCCATTTACTGTAGTATTTGCAAATGTTGGAACTCAAGACATTACAGGAATCAAAGGACAATTATCATTGCCTTTTGGATTTTCGGCTTCTGATGGACCAGGCTCAATCATTAAAGCCGACAGTGATTCAAACTCTTCAGCAGGAGAAAATTTCCACTTGACATTCTTTGTAAATATCGATAAAAATGTCAATATTCAACAATATCCTGGAACAGTAAAAGTTGATTATTCTAGATTAAGAGAGTCTGGTGTTAGAACTGCATTTGAAGACTTTCAGTTTAAGGTAACTGGTGATAGTGTGATTAACGTAAGAGCCTTAGAACCATTTCTTACATCTCTTAGAACAAACAATGTAGTAATTGAAATTGCTAATGATGGAACAGCACCAATATCTAGTGTTGATATTGTTGCATCCAACACACAAACAGAACGGGCATCAACTACATCTTCCACTACCAATGTAGAAAATGTTGTAATTCTAGAATCTAATTGGGATGTTGGAAACATTGAACCAAAATCTGCTAGACATCTTACTGCTACAGTCTATGTTCCAGAGGGATTGAAAGATGACACTCTTAGAATTCCTTTGACCATATCATACTATAATGCACATGGTGACCAACATGTAATTTCAAAAATTGTTGATTTTTACATTAAAGGGTTGATAGATCTTACAATATTCAATGTCGATGTAATTGAATTATCTGGAAATCAGATGATAATTGGAGAAATCATCAATGAAGGAAACGAAGATGGTTTGTTTGGATTTGTTAGTGTTGAGCCTCGTGGTGATTCAAACATCAAACCAAATACTCAATTTATTGATGAAATTGAAGTGGATGCACCTGTACCATTTAACATTCCAATTGAATTTGACGGTGAACCCGAGTATGGGGAACATGACATCACAATTACTGTAAGATACAAAGATGGTGTTAGAGATGAACTCTTTGTAATTGAAGATACTACTATCCTTGTAAATGAACCTACAAATGATAATGAATCTGGACCTGATTCTTCAATGATTATCGTTCCAATAGTAATTGCTATTGGTGTGGGAATTTACCTAATGCGTAGGCGTAAAAAAACTGCAATTACGGGCAGTGATTAAATTTTTAATATTATTTTGGAGAATTAAAGGCAATTTAAGATGAGATTAAGTATTGTTGTTATCATTGCAGCATTAGCAATAGGTGGTATTGTTGCTATTTCTGGCTTTATGGCAAATCAAGAAATTGCAGATATTCCTGAACTTTCAGAATTCTCTGATCAATATACAAAATTAGAGAAATACAAAAATGAATTAGAAAAAATTAATCAATACAATCAAAAAGTTTTAGAAGACTTGGAAAATCAAATCAAAAATTCTGATAATGAGCAATTAGCACAAATCAATAAAGAGATCGAAGTTGTAAAACGTGTAATTAATGACAATAAGGCAGAACTTGAACAAGTTATTCAAAGATTATCTAAAATGGAATCTGATCCTTGATCTGAAAATCAATTCAAAACTTATATCATAATTGTGTCATATTAAATTGGGAATCGGTATGGCAAAGGGAATATTTCTATTTCTAGCTGGTAGTATTGTGGGATTTATTACGACCCCACTACTGTAATTTTTCTAAATTCATATAGTAATTGTAAAAATTATGATTATTGGAAACTCATAGAAAACTAACAATAATTGGTTCTATTTTGTTAGTTGCAACATTTTTGATAAATAACTATCATCAAGAAACCCATCCTGGAGTTGGATTCAATTATGCATATGCAACTGGAATTGGAATGCTCATAGCATTTGGAATTAGTTTTGTAATATTTACAAAAGACAGGCTCAGAAATTAACTGAGAATCCTATACTTTACACTAAAAATATAAACAATTACTCGATCTTGCGATCATGCCATTTGGTGAGATTGAGGTTCCAAAAGAATTACGAGAATTCATGATTGATGGAGCTGAAGAAACTATTCTAGGACAAAAAAATGGTGCACTAAAACAATATCGTTATGGTAATTTACACATTAGAGAATACGATGACAAATTTTTAGTACATACTGATAAAATTGATCCAAGAAAAGATCCTATTGGTCATCTTGTTTATGATGCACCAGAAGTTTTGATTGGTTTAGCTTGTGCAATTTTTGGCGGTTCTAAAATTGCAAAATCTGTTTTTAATAATAATTCAAAAAAACTTTCTTTAACATCTGGATTAGTGTCCTCGGTTCTTTCTGGATACATTGGATACGTTGCATCAAAAAAGATCAAAGATTATTTGGAGTAAATTATGTCTGCAGGAAGAACAATCTATGTGTTGATCAAACTTTTTCCATCAATTCTGGCATTACGTAAAGATAGAAAAAAATGGTCACAACAAGAAAAAAACACAATTGACTCTGAACAATTTAGAAAAAATGCAAGAAAAGCTCTTGATACTTTTGTTTCTCTAGGACCTGTATACATAAAATTAGGACAGTGGTTGTCATCTAGAGCAGACATTTTGCCTCAACCATATCTTGAAGAATTATCTAAACTTCAAGATAGTGTTCCTTCTGCACCATTTGAGCAAGTAAAACCAATCATCGAAAAAGATTTGGGACCAATTAATGAAAAATTTGATGATATTGATACAAATTCTATATCTGGGGCATCATTAGGCCAAGTGTATCGAGGTTCAATTTCTGGACAACAAATTGTTATCAAAGTAAAAAGGCCAGGTATTGAAAATGTTGTACGTGAAGATCTCAAAGTCTTAAAGAAAATTCTACCACTGGCTCTGAGATTTGTTGATCCTAATCTTAGATATTCTGCAAAAGCAATGCTTTCTCAATTTATTGAAACTATCCGCGAAGAAATGGATTACACAAATGAATCTGAAAATCTCAAAAAAATCAAACAAGACATGGAAAGCAATGACAAAGTAATAGTTCCTTCAGTTTATGATGATTATTCCTCAAAAAATGTACTAACTATGGAATATCTGCCAGGAATTAAGGTTACAAACGTACAAGAACTTGATGAGAAAGGAGTTGATAGAGAACAACTAGTCGTTGATGTACATAAGGTCTTTTTCACAATGCTTCTCAAACACTCTCTTTTCCATGCAGACCCTCACCCAGGAAACATCTCTGTAACAGATGATGGAAAACTAATTCTGTATGACTATGGAATGGTAGGTAGAATAAACAATGAAACAAGATACAAACTCATTAGACTATATCTTGCATTAGTTGAAAAAAATCCTCCTAGAGTAGTTAATGCAATGGCAGAACTAGGAATGCTTACTCCTGATTACAATCGTCAAGTAATTGAAAAAGGAATTGAATTATCGATTCGTGCTATGCATGGAAACAAACCTGATGAGATGGAAGTTCAAAGTTTGATGGAACTTGCAAATCAAACTATGAGCAAATTTCCCTTTGTTTTGCCAAAAAATTTGGCTCTTTACATGAGGATGGCATCAATTATTGAAGGAATCTACAAAACACATAATGTTGATTTCAAATTCGTTAAAGTTCTAAGAAATATACTTCAAGAGGAGAACATGATTCCAAAAGCTTACGTCGAAGAGTTGAAAATTTCATTTGAAAAATTTTCAAAATCAATTGATACTGCATTAAGGTTAGGACCTGAAATGGAAAGATTTATGGATGAAGCAAAAATTTCTATGCAAAAAAGAAAGCCAATGGTATTTCTTGGTGGTAGTATTTTTTCATCAGCAATTTTTATTGGTTCAGTATTGTTATATCCAACAAATGAAATATTTGGTATGGCTGGAATGATTACTTCTGGTTTGATAATGATGTGTTCCGCAATTTTTAGAAAACACTAGTTTTATTCTATTGAGATATCTTTTCCTTTTTTAGTTACAGGAATTATTAGTGTTAAAACACCGTCTTCGTATTTTGCGGAATCTATTTTTTCTTCTCCTTGTTTGATATCAATTGGTAATCGTATTTTTTTATCAATGACATTTGGTCTCTGCTTTGAAATTAATGATTCAGATTCTTTCTCATCTACTTCTTTACATGCTTGAATTGATAGGATGTCTCCACATAATGTGAGTTTGATGTCTTTTTTTGAGAATCCTGGTATGTCAATAATTACTTTGAGGTTATCTGAACCAAGATACATGTCAATTGGTGGTAAAACAAATTCATAGAATTCTCGTGATTTGTTTCCGATTTCTTTTATCACTTCTTTTACTAATCCCATTTCGTGTTATGTGGCAAATTTTTGGTTATAAACCTTGAGAGAATTATTGGAAAAACAAAAAAGTTTAGGATGATTTTGAGCCTTCTAAAATTCCAGAATCTCCGTGAATTCTATCTATATGCTTTGAAAGATCATCTTTACTCTCAAAAATTGATTCACAATAAGGACATGAGTATTCTTCAGCCATACTTTGAATTATCTTAAGAGGATATTAAACAATTCGTAAATTCTAGACCGTGTTTTGATAGATTTTTAATCAATTACTTTCTCTGTTTTGATAACTTATGATTATTGTAATTGAAGGTGGAGATCAAGCAGGAAAACTAACACAATCAACTATGCTCGAAAAAGCACTAAAAAAAAGGAAAATCAAAACCAAACTGTTTCATTTTCCAGATTATCAAACTCCTATTGGAAAAGAAATTAGGAAATATCTTGATGGAAAAAGAAAATTTCCACCACAAGTAATTCATTGTCTATTATCTGCAAATAGGTGGGAAAAGTTAGAACAAATCAAAACTGCTCAAGAAAAAAATTCCGTTCTTATAATGAATAGATATTATCATTCTAATCTTGTCTATGGTTTGGCAAATGGGATGAAAGAAAAATGGCTTGAGAATTTAGATGCGGGACTGCCAAAAGCTGATCTTGTAATTTTACTTGATGTCAGTCAAAAAGAATCCTTTAACAGACAAAAAACCAACCGAGACAAATTTGAAAAAAATGAAGAATTTTTGAGAAAAATTTCTAAAATCTATAAAAGTACCGCAAAGAAAAAACGTTGGAAAATAATTGATGCTACAAAATCTAAACAAGAAGTTCATGATGAAATCATGAAAACATTTTCAAAGAAAATAGGATTATGAAAAAAAATTATCTAGACATCATAGATCCGATTCATGATTTCATTCGTGTTTATGATCATGAGCTATCCATAATTGACAATCCTATTTTTCAGAGATTAAGGAGAATAAGACAATTATCTGGAGCACATTTGACATACCCTGCAGCACAGCATACAAGATTTGAGCACTCTCTTGGGGTCATGCACATTGCTAGTCAGGCTGGGCATGTCCTTAATGAAAAAGGATTTTTCAAATATGATGATATTGAGATTCTTAGATTAGCTGGTCTCTTACATGATATTGGCCATGGACCATTTTCACATTTATTTGAAGAAATAATTCAAGAAAAGAAAATTTCTCATGAAGACTTTGGTAAAGAGATTATTCTAAAATCTGAAATCGGTGACATCTTGACAAAAAATGGGTTTGATAAAAAACTTGTAACAAAAATCGCATTTGGTGATTCAAAATTTCAATACATGAATGAAATTGTATCAGGGGCTCTTAGTGCAGATATGATGGATTACTTGCTTAGAGATGGTTATTTTACAGGAGCAGAACATGCTAAAATTGATCATAAAAGAATTACACAATCCCTCGATGTTCATCAAAAGAAACTTGCTTTAGAACGTTCAGCATTGTATTCTTTTGAATCAATGATGCACTCTAGATATCAAATGTTCAAAGCAGTTTATTTTCACAAGACAGTAAGAGCAGCTGAAGTAATGTTACTTGAAGCCTTGAGATCTTCAGATGATGAGTTTGGATTCTCCACTTTTAATCTTGATGAATTTATCCAACTAACAGATGAATATGTTCTATCCAGTTTGCTTTCATCAAAAACTTCTAAATTAAAACGAGCAAGGAAATTTGCCCAAGACTATCAAAATAGAAAATTACTAAAATGTGTGTTTGAGAGTATTTTGACAAGTAGAACAAATCTCAAGAAAATAAGAACAGATGAACTAAGATCTGCCATTTCTAAAAAATCCAAAATTGAAGAAAATGAGATTTTTGTTGATAGTTCAGTAACTCCATCAATTCCACTTGCACCATCTAAAAACGAGTCAAAATCGGTAATCTTGATTACAAATGAAGGTGGTAAATCTTCGGCAAAGGAGATGCCTATTTCTGAAATTCCGGTGGTTTCAGCAATTTCAGGCTACATGAATATTCTAAGAATCTATACCCATCAAAAGAATAGAAAAAAAGTTGAAATTGCCGCAAAATCCATCATTGGTGAACTAGAGTGAAAAAAAGAATCGTAATCAAACTATCTGGTAGAGTTTTTGCCATGGACAATGTAAAACTCCTAAAGGACTGGGCTGAATTTCTAGTAAAAATCAGCAAGGTTTGTCAGCCAATAATTATTGCTGGAGGTGGAAATATTGCTAGACACTACATTAACCACGCAAGATCTTCTGGAGCTGATGAGTCAACACTTGATGAATTGGGAATTGAGATTTCTAGATTAAATGCAAAACTGTTGATTTATGCTCTAAAAAATAAAGCATATTCTCATCCTCCAACTACTCTACAAGAAGTTAGACATGCAGTAGATGATGGATTAATTGTTGTTACTGGAGGCCTTCATCCTGGCCAAAGTACCAATGGAACCGCAGCATTGATTGCAGAAAAAGTAAATGCTGAACAATTTCTTAATGCTACTGATGTTGATGGGGTTTATGACATGGATCCAAACAAATTCAAAAAAGCAAAAAAATTCAAACGAATTGAATTGAAAAATCTCAAAAATATGTTAGTTCATGAGGATTCGGTAGCAGGAGGATATGATCTAATGGATATAGTGGCTCTAAAAATTATCGAACGCTCAAAAATTAAAACAAGAATTCTCAAAGCCAGTCCTAAAATTATTGAAAAAGCCATTAAAGGTGGTAATTTGGGAACTGAAATAATTATTCCAACAAAATAATTTTAGGGCTCATTTTGAATTGTAGGTCTAGTTTCAGTCCATATCAGGATCTCTTTTCCAGGATATTCTTCAATTCCCGAATCTCGAAGTTTCTTGTAAATTGCCAAGGCTTCATCTTTTTCTAATGCCTTTGATTGAGCTTTGGTATATCCATCCTTGTCTACTATAATTGCAACATGTCCTTCTTCTGAATTAACAACTGCTGTGAAATCTTCATCTCCTACAGGTTGGAATTTTCCATCTACTTTTTTTGTGGTTAAAGTTAACATTCCAAATCCTGCTGCCTCAAACATCTTCATTTGAGATTTTCCTGCTCTCTGTTTGCCCTGTTGCACTGCTTGAAAATACTGCACAAGTTTTCTTCTTCCCCAATGGTATAATAACTATCTCAACATTTAAGAAATCAAAGGAGTTTACAAAATTATGAATCCTAAAATTTTTGTTGGAATCGCAGTTGCTGCACTTGCTGCAGTATTGGGTGGAATTCTAATTATGGGGCCTTCCATTGATATAGAATCTCCAACATCAACTTCTGGTACTTCAGATATTCCACAAGTTAGACCTATTGAAATTGAATTAGAAGAAATTGTAGTTTCAAAAATATCAGAGCGTTCTGCAACAATTGATGTTGCATTTGAAATAAAAAATCCTAATGATCGTTCTATGATTGTCACAACTATGGATTATCAATTGTATGAAACAGGATATTCTCAGTCTGAACAACTTGGAGGAGGACAAATTGGACACAGGGCTGAAGGAATGGTAGAATTTGGTTCAAATTACTATACTCTACTTGGTGGAAACTCTATCATACTAAGAGATGAAATTGTATTGAAAAATTCTGGTAATACTCCTGAATTATGGTCTAATTTTGAATCTAATACAAATACTTGGAAAGTTTCAGGTGTTGTATTTTACAATTTGAGTTCTATGACCAGCGGTCAAGAAAACGAACTCATGTTTGAATTTACTCAATAGTATCACAAAATCATAAAATTATGATAATTTGTTTTTAGATGCAAAATATTGGCAAAGTTATAAAAGCAATTTCATTGGGATTTTATCAAATGGCAGAAGCAGGAATGGCCGCTTATGGCGCAGCAGCAGGAGTCGCAATTGCACTAGCAGTAGTGTGTTTCGCTCTTCGTGGTAAAGGACATCCAGAACCACTAGATTAAACAAAAAGGAATTTTTCCTTTACAATATTTTTCATTTATCTAATTAGTCTTGTTTGCCCAATCCCAACATTTCAGAAAGGGATGTCTGTTTGGTATTTTTCCTCTTTGTAAAACATCTCTCATAATATTGACATTCAGTACATTCTGCAGATGGTTCTAAGATTGGTGTTTTTTGTTCTTTGAGAAGATTGTTTAGAACACGTACTCTACGTATGGTATCTTCAAACATCTTTTTGTTACGTGTTAATGAAAATGTTGATTCTTTTCTATCTCCTGTGATGTATACAACCATTCCATCTTCTTTGTCATATATCCACATACATGCATTAAGATACAAAACATCACTTGCATGAGGATTTTCTAATTCTTCAGTAGCTGATCTAAATAGAAGAATGGCATCATCTACAATCATATCTGCTTGTCCCCGAAGCTTTAAATCGTTAATTTCGAAATCTCTTGGATTACTGCCATATTCTAATTTTCTTAATAATCCTGAAAGAAGCTCATTGAACCCTCTTCTTTCAATTTCTTGAGGATCTACCCTATCATAGTAAGAACGTCTCATACATCTGACGACTTCTTGGAGATGAATGGTCTGAAAGTCTTTAGAATCAATATCGATTTCTAATTCATTTCCAATTGATTTTATGGCATTTTGAATAGTAGTTCGAAAATCTCTATCTCCCATCATGGTATATCACTTAGATAATTGGATCCTTATAGGTTAACTCATAATATTGGTCAAAAATTTTGAGATTTTGCCTGCAAATGCCAGTGTTACAAAATGTACTCCAAAACCCACTACTGCTCCTATGACTAATTCACCTGCCCAGAAGTAAATTCCCAAAAATAATGCTAAAGGAGGCAATGAGAATATCATGGCCATAAACGCACTGACCCAAATGGTATTGATTACTGTCTCTGTTGTGATCTCGTTTTTCTTCTTTGGAAATTTTATCATTTTCAGATCTATTCTTCTTCAAGAATCAATTTTGACATAGTTGTTTCTGTAGGGATTTTTTGTTCTACGGCATATGCAATTGCAGCCAAATTCCTTACTTCGAATCCTGTTAGTTTTGTGATTCCAATAATTGTTGCAAAACTAAACATTTTGGTAAATGCTCTGGCAGATGAATGATAGATGCTCATCTCAAATGCTCTTTCAAATTCAGCAACTGCATCTAACTCATTTTCATTTTGTGGAATCATGTCTTTGTATTTGGTTGTGGCAAGCTCATTTAGTGCATCTCTAACTGTACCTACTGCCATCATTCTTCCTAGAAGTTCTCTTGGAACAGTTGGAGTTTGAGTTACAATCAAATCTTGAATTTGTGATTCTTCTAATCCCCAGAATTTTCCTCTAATTACACTGAGAAGATTGTAAAAATCAACATCCATTCCAACAATCTTTATGACATCTCTGTCTCTTGTATTCTTTAGAGCCCGTCCTAACTGTTGGTACAAAATTTTATCAAAGTATGTGTCAAAGACTTGAATGTTTTTAGTTTCATTGTAAAGTGTTGCAGCCTTTGCAATCTCATCTCCAAATTGAACTGAATTTAGACTTGCAACTGCTTCTTCAAGATCTTTTGCAACAAGAGATTTTATGATAACGTCACGTTGTTTAACTAATTCTTCAGCACGAAGATTAATGTGATTTTCAATCTCTTCTTGTGATTTTCCTAAAACTTTTCCTTTGAGTATTAATTTTAGATTTGAGATAATGAATTTCATATAATATGCATCAAGAATATCAGAGTCTCCTGCTGTCTTTGCAATAGAGTAATGAACGTCTGCTAATTGTCCTCTAAGGGCTGATTCGATCCCCTGAGAAGTATATGGTTTTTGAACATCATTAATTGAATCACCGTATACTGTATTTTTTATTCTAGTCATAAATTCATCAAGATCTCTTGATTCTGCCAAAGTCTGAAAATCTGCTCTACCGAGTAATTTTCCTCTTTGACTGTACGACTTTACTGATGCGTAGACGTTTTTGCCCATTTGAAAATTGTTTATGAGTAACGGATTTTAATGTTTGGCGATCTAAACAGGAACAAATTCTAAGTGATTTTATCAAGAAATTTGATGGCGTCCTCTTTTTCCTGCTTTGAGAGCTCTACAAAAGCTATTAGAATTTCCTTTTGAATTGCCAATGATTCATCTGAAATATCTTTCAATTTTGTAAGGTCAAATGGGAGCAATTCTTTGATCTTATTGTCACAAAATGCCTTTACATATTTCTGAAAAATAGAATATGTGAATTTAGGACTCTTCTCTAAGAGACTCGATAGTATTTTCTCAAACTCTTTTTCTTCAGATTCTGAATTTGAAAAAAACTCTTTTAGCAAATTTTCTCTGTTCTTAACATCATTAATTGAAAGGGCTACCAAAATTCCTTTTTTTGTAAGATGATAATATGGAATCCCTTTTTCTTGAAGAGCTTTGGGGCCTCTTTGAAGAGGTAATCTGCCATCTTCTTCTGCAATTTTCATAGGAAGAAGTATCTCGTCTAGATCTCTGAAAATCCCTGAATAGATATTCTTCCAGGCTATTCCTTGTCTTTTTGCCATTTTTTGTGAAATCCCTGTTCTAGTTCTTTCAGCTGGATTGGCATCACTTGCAAGAATTCCAATGATTGATCTTTGTCGTTGTGCCTCTCCTGTTAGTTCTTCTCCTTTGGTCTTGAAGGTATCAAAAATTGCTAGCTTTGTATCTGATTTTCCCATTTCTTACACCTATAACATAATTTCCATATTTTATGTTACTATCAGAATATACTGAAATATAATAATTTACTTTTCTAGACATTCTTGAGTCTCCAACCCTTAAATAAAATCCAATTTCGATAAATTCAATGAATTCTAGGAACTACAAGTATGCTCTATTACTTGTAGCCGCAGTATCCATCACAGCAGCAGGTGCAATGTCACAGGCATATGCACAAAGTGTTGAAGATGGTATGGACGGATATGTAAAAGGAACCAGTGGAATTTACACTGGTAACCCTAACGAATGTTGGTTTGATGATGGCGAAGGTGGCATGCTACCTTGTATGATAGATACAGGTGACACAGCATGGATGCTTACCGCAACATCATTAGTACTCTTCATGTCTCCAGGTGTCGGTTTCTTTTATGGCGGTTTAGCCAGATCAAAGAACATCGTCAACGTTCTTGGTATGACTCTCATTGTTATGGGACTCATGTCAGTACAATGGATTCTATGGGGATACTCTCTAGCATTCGCTCCAAACGCTGATGAAGGCGCCAATATGTATATGGGAAGTCTAGATTATGCTGGATTTAACATGGTTTCAGCTTGGGCACCAATTGGTGAACTAGGCCCATGTCACGATACATGGTCGGCTGCTTATCAGATGAATGAATTTAAGGAAGGTGACTATTGTAGTCAATCTTGGCCAGGAACTGTTCCTCACCAATTGTTTGCAATGTTCCAAGGAACCTTTGCAATTATCACACCAATTCTTATCATTGGTGGATTAATTGACAGAATTAAATTCAGTGCGTTAGTCATATTCGTACTCTTATGGGGTACCTTCGTTTACGATCCAATTGCACACTGGGTCTGGGGAGGCGGTTTCATAGGAGGAGGTGGATTAGACCTCGATCCAGACTTATCACCAACGTTTGCATTAGACTTTGCTGGTGGTACTGTAGTACACATTTCTTCAGGATTTGCAGCATTGGCTGGAGCCTTAGTCCTTGGCAGAAGACTTGGATATGGCAAAGTGCCAATGGAGCCACACAACATCCCAATGGTAGTACTTGGTGCAAGTATTCTCTGGTTCGGATGGTTCGGCTTTAACGCAGGTAGTGAAGTAATGGTAGACGGCATTACCGTCAGCGCATGGACTGTTACAAATACAGCAACTGGTATGGCCGCAGTTACTTGGGTCTTGATGTCATGGGCACATACAGGAAAACCAAGTATTGTTGGTGCAGCATCAGGTGCAGTAGCAGGATTGGTAACAATCACTCCAGCTTCAGGTTGGGTAGGTCCAATGGCTGCAATCATTATGGGAATTGCCGCAGGTACAGTTTGTTATGCATGTGTAGCATTCAAGAATGCAAGAAAGTGGGATGACGCATTAGATGTATGGGGAATACATGGAATGGGTGGTCTTACTGGTGCAATTTTGACTGGTACATTAGCAAGTCCTCATGTATGGGATACTGGAGACGGTATTGGTGCATGGACTGGAACTCCAGAAGGAATGGAGCAACAAGCAATCAGTATCATCGCAGCAGCAGTCTCAATAGGATATGCATTTGGTGTAACCATTGTAATCCTAAAGGTAATGGACGCAGTATGGCCTGGCGGAATCAGAGTCACTCCTAAAGAAGAGGAGATTGGTCTCGATTTGGCTCAGCACGGCGAAAGAGCATACGTCAACGAATAGAAAAAACCCTTTTCTTTTCTTCTTTTTATTATTCAATCTCTCTAATCTTTGATTAAGAATTTATAATTTATTTTTCATTATTACATAAGTTCATATTATATGAAAAACATAAGTACATAGATACGAAGTGATTACATGAGTCTTGTTTTAATGAATTCTTGTAGGGGGACTAAATCATTTATTTCTGATAAATCTCATCACCATAGATTTGTAAAAAATAATCATTCAACACGATTATCTAAAGAAGGACTGAAATTAACAATCCAAAAGGGAACAAAATCTCATAGAATTACTCAAAAACCCAAAGTAGGAATTCCAGTATCTCATAGAATTATCATTGTAAATAGAGGTACTTTACGCCTAAATTTGCCATAAATCAAAGAAATTAATTTGATTATACTAAATTCATTATATGCTAATCTCATCATCTGAACTCAACTCAATCTTAGATGATCCAAATCTCATAATAGTTGATACACGTTCTTTCAAAGAATATTCAGAAGGTCATATCCCTGGAGCAGTTCATTTAGACTTGTTTGCATTTCATTGGATTGACACATCAAAACAAGGAATTGAGAATTTTAATAATCAATCAAAAACACTATTATCTTTTCTTGGAGTAACTCCTGAAAAAAAAGTCATCTTTTATGATTCAGTATCTGGGATGCTTGCAGCTAGAGGAGTATGGATGTTGATGTATTTCTCTCATGAAAATGTCATGATGCTAGATGGAGGAATCACAAAGTGGCAAAAAGAAAATCTTGCAATAGAGAAAAAACCAAATGGCTTCAAGCCATCTAATTTTTCAGGCAAAATCAATTCTGAGATAATTTCAGGATTTGAATATATTCAAGATAATCTTGAAAATCTGAAAATTCTTGATGCTCGCTCGCTTGGAGAATATGATGGTAGTATAGTTCGTGCTGCTCAATCAGGTCATATCCCAAATGCCATCAACATTGATTGGAATCAGAATCTCAATGAAGATGGAACTTTCAAGAGTGATGAGGAATTATCAAAAATGTATGATTACCCAAAAGACACTGAAATTGTGATATATTGTCAAGGAGCCTATAGGGCAGCCAACTCTTTTTTGGTTCTAAAAAAACTTGGATTCTCAAATGTCAAGGTCTATTTGGGTTCTTGGGGAGAATGGGGAAATCGATTAGATCTTCCTGTAGAAAATTAACCCAGAAATATTTTATGAATACTTTCCTTGGTCAAGTGCAACTTGTAGATGTCGTCATTTTTCAAAACAAAGATTCTGTCATGCATCAAAAACAACTCAATCATGTCTGTGATATCAGAATTCATCAAATCACTTGCTTTGTATGGACAGAACATCAAACCAGGCAATCTCGCATTATCATAACTTTGCTCTAGTTTCATGGCATGAGTAAAGGAATTGTTTGCAACATCAGTAATTACAAAATCAACACAGCATAATGGCTGCCTTTTTGATTCTTTTACAATATTTTGAATTACTCTTCCGCAATATTTTGAACCGTCAGTTCTGTCATGTGGATTATACGGTTTTAGTGTTCCATTAAACCAATCAAGTTTTGACAGTACTTTTTCTGCATGGTGCTTTGGAGGTGATGCAAATGACTTGAACCATTCTGTATTGCTTGTCATTCTATCTAGAGATTTTAGAAAATTATTCATTGACTTTTCATCTGAATATATCAACAGATCATGTACATGTGGGGCATCTGTTTTCTTGTCTAACCACTGTTCCACTGCATCTTTTACAATTGAATTAATTGAGACTCCCATCTGCTCTGCTTTTTTGCCTAAATCCGAATGTGTAGAATCATCAAACCCTCTAACTAGAATATCTTTTGTCAACGATATCATTTGTGTGTGAGATTATATAAATTATGATATCATGATATCAAATAAAATAAACTTAATATAATGATATCATGATAGCATTAATATGAAAACACAAACTCAGACAATTATAAATGGTGTTAATGTCTCTCAACTTTTTGAAACGATTGACAACATCAAAGAAAACAAGAAAATTGCAAAATTCAATTTTCGTGCAAAAAACAAATGGATTGATGGAACTGAAAACCAAACAACTGTAAGTGATTTCTATGGTGCATGCAAAACTCACATCAGAGAAACTCCTCATGTATTTGTAAAAGATGAGCCATTACTTCTCTTGGGAAAAGACAAGGGTGCAAATCCTGTAGAATATTTACTAGCAGGATTGGCTGGATGCATAACTACTAGTCTAGTTGCACATGCTGCTGCAAGAGGAATCAAAATTGATTCAATTGAATCTACTTTAGAAGGAGATATTGATCTTCATGGATTGTTCCAACTAGATGAAAGTGTAAATCCTGGATATCAGGGAATCAACATTTCCTTCAAGATAAAATCTGATGCCCCTGAAGAAACTTTGAAGGAATTAGTTGAGCTTGCAAAAAAGGCCTCCCCTGTTGCAAATACTGTCTCACAACCAACTCCAATCAATGTGAGATTAGATAATTAGAGGAAGTGATTTTGGTGAGTTCTTTGCAAAAACAAAATAACGATGTGACAACAATAAAAGTTATGAAAACTTTTGATGCAATAAAAGAACGTCGCGCAGTAAAGCACTATGATCCAACTCATAAACTCTCTGAAGATGAGATTGAAAAATTGATGTCTTTGGCAATCTTATCTCCTACTTCATTTAACATGCAAAATTGGAGATTTGTCTTGGTAAAAGACTCTGAAATACGAAAGAAGATTCGTTCTGCATCTTGGGATCAGGCTCAAGTAACTGATTCCTCATTATTGATGGTTATTTGTGCTGACTTGAAATCTTGGAAAAAAGATCCTGGACAATATTGGAAGGATGCTCCAAAGGAAGCTCGTGACTTTTTGGTTCCTGCAATGGGAATGTTTTACGAAGGAAAAGAGCAATTGCAAAGAGATGAAGCAATGAGGTCTGGTGGTATTGCAGCTCAGACCCTAATGCTTGCAGCCAAAGCCATGGGGTATGATTCAAATCCAATGATAGGATTTGATTCAGAAAAAGTTGCAGACCTTATCAATTTGCCTGAAGATCATGTGATAGTTATGATGATGGCAATTGGAAAGCAAATCAAACCTGCTATGCCTAGAGGTGGGCAACTCCCACTAGACAAGGTTGTTTTCACAGATAGATTTGATTAGTGGTACATTCGTGAAATTCTACTATGACTTTAATTAGAATAATGTCCTTTATGGTATATCTGGAGAAACGAAAATGATGATGGCAATAATCTCTGTGATGTTGGGACTAGCAGTTCTGTTTTCAATTAATGTAGTATTTGATGATGCTTTTGCAACTTTTCGAGAATCTAGAGATACTGTGAAAATTAGTCAAACAAATGAATATGCAAACTATGTTCACTTTCAACCAGAATGGAAAAGCTATCCTAGAAATCTAATTGTTGATGTAACAACAACTTGGGAGCGTGAAGTAATTCCCGGAGAAGAAGAACAATCTGATATTACAAAACACGGAGCAAAACAAAGACAAAATGGTCTACAGTATGTTAACAGCAAACCCGTAGTTGCAGTACAATATGATTACAGAGACTGTGAATCCCAGTGGTTTCATTATGCAAAGACTGGCCTTGATTTTATTGGATACAATCTAAATTTCTTTAAAAAAGATGCATCTATTCCAAATTCTGCTTATTCAAATGAATCTCAAAAACAAAAACTCCAAAATGGATTTGCTCAATTTGTACCAATCTGCACGTCTAAAGAATCAACAAACTACGAGTATACGGTATCAGTTAATGATGATACTATAGGATTTGATGTGTATTTTGTTCCATCATATGTTCAACAATGGTACTATTTCCTATATCCTGAAAACTTTGAACATTATTCTGATAATGGATGTTATGCAAACAACTTCCAAAAATTCTCAGGAGAATGTAGTGGAGTTGATAAGAATGGTGGATTGTTAATCGTAGTTCCTGATGAATTGTCAAGACCAATGACAAAGATCTCTGTTAATCTTATAGAGACATAACCAATCTTAGGAAATTCTAAACAATCTTTTATGTTAGAAATTCTCTAGAGAATTCATGGGATTTCTAAAGAAACTCAAAGACACTGCTGAAAAAGGTGTTGAAAAAGGAGCCGACCTTGGCAAGAAAGGTGTTGAGAAAGGTGCAGAACTTGGAACCAAAGGATATGAGGGAACAAAAGATGCTGCCAAAAAAGGACACGATAAAGCTAAAGGCGACTAGATTCTTTTTTTAAATTTTATTTTCTTTTCCAAATGAATTGGTTGTAAATCAACTCTGGTCTAATTTGTCTAAATGGTTGTGAACCGCCATCATACCACTTTGTAAAGAATTCATACAAATGCAATCTGAGTGATTGGATGTATACAATTAATCCTTCAATCATCATAATTCCTAAGTTTCCTCCAATTATCATTGCCCATGCGCCAACTGATTCTGAACCTCCAAGTGAACTAAATGCATTATTTACTGTAAGTAACAGTGCTGCGTGGACCAGTAACATAATTCCAAGTCGAGCATAACTGATTGTGTGGGCTAAACTTTCTACTGTCTTACCAAGGAACACTTCCATCACAACATTTGCTGCAGAACCTCCATCTTCTGGATGTCTCTTTGCATGCATTATTCCTCCAACCATCATCATTGCCATAGATGCAATTACAATTACTACTGCAATTCTTGTAACAATCCAAACTTGTGCCCATTCTCCTAAGAATATTGTAACCCATGGGACTGCTTCTGTGTGTACTTTGGAATACATGTTCATGACATCATATTGTGAACCAATTGCACACATCATGATAACTACAATACCTCCATAGAGTGTGATGTTTGGAATTGCTTCCAAGTACATGACAATCTTGTGACCTTCTTTAGCTAATCTCTTGATTCTAAGAACCATTGCCCAAACAAGGTGGATAATTCCAATGAATAATGAAACTTTGAGAATATTGATTACTTGTTCAAATGTTAATTCTGCAACACTGAGAATGCCTACAATCCAACTTACTGAATGTAAAGCTCCTCCCTCTTCTAACAATCCTTCTAATGGTCCCATATGATCAAGGTGATAACCAAACGCTTCTCCTGCACCTACACCTGCAATAGCTGCTGCTGCACCAGAAATAGCAATTAACATTCCCCATCTGGAAAGATTACCTTGTCCTTTGAATTTGAATAACAATCCCATTCCCATTAACAATAAACCATGACCCAAGTCTGCAAACATCAGTCCGTAGAAAATTGGCCACATCAATGCAATCATTGGTGTAGGGTCTGCTTCTCCTTTTCCTGGAATACCTTGACTTTCTGTAATTACTTCAAAAGTTCTAACGAATTTTTTATTATCAAATAATGTTGGAATTTGTTCTTTATGTTTAGGATCTGTAATTTCTTCAGTTAGTGAAGTCCATTGTTTTGTAATGTCTCTGAACTTGTCTTCCATTTTACTTGGAATGAATCCTTGAATAACTGCAAAGTGTTTAGTCCCACCTGGTTTTCTTAAAGTCTCAAGAACGTCTTTTGCAACAAGTGCTTCTTCGTGTAATACAAGAATATCACGTCTAATCTTTTTCTTAATTCCTGCAATCTGCTTTGCAATTTGTGCCTGTTTTGCTGTAAGTTCTTTTAGTTTTGCTTCAGCATTAGTATAGGCTTCTGATGGTATCTGTGACATGCCGTCTGGAATGGAAAATGGATTTGCGTTAAAGCCTCTAAGTACTTTGAGTGCTTTTTCTGAATCATCAATTCCACAAATTACTAGAATTGCGGCTTTGTCTTTACTTTCTAAATCATATTTGTAAAATGTAATACCTTCTAATGCTCTACTAATTTCTTCAAAGTCTTCAGAATTTATCACAAAGAGATTTGTATAGAAATACTTCATCAATCCAAATCCTGAAAGATCAATATTGAGTTTTTTAGCAACTTCTAAAGTCTCTTTTAATGAACGATATTCTTCAATTCCTCTTTTTGTGTCTGCTTGTTCTTCTAGAAGCTTTGCTGGTTCGTCAATTATTGATGGAGCTCTCTTTTGGAGATCATTTACCATATCCTCAATTTCACCAATTTCATAATCCTTCTTTTTGATGATAGTTCCTTTGAACAAAATTTCTAAAATTCCTACAGTTGGTGGAACTCCTAGTCCTTTAATCACATCATCAATTGATTGGTAAGTTTTTTGTGCCTCTAAAAGAAGATCATCAATTTCTGGTGTGACTAGGTCATTTTCAGTATCAATCTTATGAAACCATTCAAACTCTGTTAGTCTAGAAATTGCACTTGGAGACTCACTTCTTGGTAAAATTATGCTTCCAAGTTTTAGATCGGCTACTACCAAGATAATCCAACAGGAACTCCTTTGATTTTAATATCTTTCTGAAACGCAATTCCCAAACATTAAAATCTATTACGGATTTACGCGACTCATTGGCAAATTCTGCTTTAGAAACCACTATTAGCAAAATTCTTGAACAAACTGAGAAATCTGTCATTTCAAATGTTGAATCTGCTCTAAATGAATCTCTCAAATCACTTGATGATTCTGTTCCTAAACTTGAACAAGAATTTGACAAAATCATTGCAGATGGAAAAAAAGAAGCCGATAAAATTGAAAAACAGATTATGGGAAGTGCCGATATTGAGGCTAGAAATAAGCAATTAATGGCATTAGAAGAAGCAGTCGACAAAGTATTTTCAAAAGCACTTGAACAAATTGCAAATGCTGATCGCAGTGGTGATTATTCTAATTTAATTAAAACAATGATTGAAGAAGCAACTCAAATTTTGGGAACTTCAGAAATTACTGTTATTACAAATGCAAAAGACAAAGATGTAGTTCAATCAACTTTATCTCAATTCTCAGGAGCTGAAATGTCTTCTGATACAATCGATTGTCTTGGTGGAGTTGTTGTAAAATCAAAAGATGGTGCAATGACATTTGATAATACGATCGATGCAAGAATTGAACGTCTGAAGCCTTTAATAAGGAAAGAGATTGCATCCAAATTCGGGGTAGGAGAATAAGATGGCAGCTCAAGGTAGAATTGTTTGGGTAAGTGGTCCTGCAGTTAGGGCCGATGGTATGTCTGAAGCAAAGATGTACGAAACAGTAACTGTTGGAAATTCAAAATTAGTCGGTGAAGTAATTAGATTAACAGGAGATGTAGCATTTATCCAAGTTTATGAATCAACAAGTGGATTAAAACCAGGTGAACCTGTAGTTGGTACTGGAAACCCACTTAGTGTTTTGTTAGGTCCTGGAATTATTGGACAACTTTATGATGGAATTCAAAGACCACTAAGAGCATTATCTGAAGCTTCTGGTTCCTTTATCGGAAGAGGTATTACAACTACTCCAGTTGACATGACCAAAAAGTACCACTTTGTTCCATCAGTTAGTAATGGTGATGAAGTTGCAGCAGGAAATGTAATTGGAACAGTTCAAGAAACTGATCTTATTGAACACTCTATCATGGTTCCACCAGATCACAAAGGTGGAAAAATTGCAAACATTGTATCTGAAGGAGATTATGATTTAGAAACTGTATTGGCAACAACTGAGAGCGACGGTCAAAACGTTGAACTCAAAATGTATCACAGATGGCCTGTAAGAAAGCCACGTCCATACAAGAATAGATACGATCCAACAGTTCCACTACTTACTGGACAACGTGTAATTGATACATTCTTCCCAATTGCAAAAGGAGGAACAGGTTCAATCCCAGGAGCATTTGGAACAGGAAAGACAGTTACATTACACCAAATTGCAAAATGGGCAGATTCTCAAGTTGTAGTTTACATCGGTTGTGGTGAGAGAGGAAATGAAATGACAGAGGTACTAGTCGAGTTCCCACATCTCAAAGACCCACGTAGTGGAAAACCACTTATGGATAGAACTGTACTTGTTGCAAATACTAGTAACATGCCAGTAGCAGCAAGAGAGGCAAGTATCTACACTGGTGTAACAATTGCAGAATATTATAGAGATATGGGTAAAGACGTTGTACTTGTAGCAGATTCTACAAGTAGATGGGCAGAAGCACTCAGAGAAATGAGTGGTAGATTAGAAGAGATGCCTGCAGAAGAAGGTTATCCATCATATCTTGCATCAAGATTAGCAGAATTTTATGAAAGAGCAGGTCGTGTTAGAGCAGCAGGAAGTCCAGACCGTGATGGTTCTGTAACTTTGATTGGTGCTGTTTCACCATCTGGTGGTGACTTTACAGAACCAGTTACAACTCACACCATGAGATTTATCAAAACATTCTGGGCTTTGGATGCAAAGCTAGCATACTCTAGACACTATCCATCAATTAACTGGATGAACAGCTATTCTGGTTATCTTGCAGATATTGCAAAGTGGTGGGGAGAAAACATCAACGAAGATTGGTTAAGTCTTAGAAGTGAAGTTTATGGTGTCTTACAAAGAGAAGATACACTAAAAGAAATTGTTAGACTCTTAGGACCTGAAGCACTTCCAGATGAAGAAAAATTAATTCTTGAAGTTGCAAGAATGGTAAAGATTGGTCTATTACAACAAAACTCATTTGATGATGTTGACACTTATTGTAGTCCAGAGAAACAATACAAACTAATGAAATTACTAGTTGACTTTTACAAGAAAGGCCAACAAGCAATCAAGGAAGGAACTCCTTTGGCTGACATTCGTGCAATGTCAAGTATTACTTCACTTCTCAAAGCTAGAATGGATGTCAAAGACGATGAGATGCCAAAACTTGATCAACTAGAAAAAGACATGCAAGAAGAATTCAAATCAATTACAGGAGTGAAAGTATCAAATTGACAGCAGAAGGCGGAGTCCAATACAGTAAGATTGCAGAAATTAAAGGTCCTCTAGTTATTGTAGATGATGTTGAGAATGCAGCATTTGATGAATTAGTTGAAATTGAAACTACTGATGGTGAAAGAAGATTAGGTAAAGTTCTCGAAGTTGGAAACGGTAAAGCAATTGTCCAAGTTTTCGAGGGAACTACTGGATTATCAATTGCCGCAACAAATGCAAAGTTTGTAGGTAAAGTTATGGAAATGCCTGTTTCCAGAGAAGTACTTGGTAGAGTCTTTGATGGTTTAGGTAGACCAAAAGATGGACTACCAGATCCTATTGCTGATAAATTTATTGACATTAACGGTGAACCAATGAACCCAGAACAACGTGAATATCCAAAAGATTTCATTCAAACTGGTGTATCTGTTATTGATGGAATGATTACTCTAGTTAGAGGACAGAAACTTCCAATCTTTTCAGGTTCTGGTATGTCACACAATCTCTTAGCCGCCCAAATAGCAAGACAAGCAAGTGTAATTGGTACACAAGATGATTTTGCTGTAGTCTTTGCAGCAATTGGTGTGCAATACAGTGAAGCAGAATATTTCAGAAGAAGTCTTGAAGAATCTGGCGCTCTAAAAAGAAGTGTTCTTTTCTTAAACACAGCAGACGATCCTGCAATTGAGAGAATTATTACTCCTCGTGTTGCATTAACAGTTGCTGAATATTTGGCATTTGAATTAGGAATGCACGTTCTGGTAATTCTTACTGATATGACAAACTATGCAGAAGCACTCAGAGAGATTAGTGCAGCAAGAGAGGAAGTACCTGGAAGAAAAGGTTATCCTGGTTATCTTTACACTGACCTTTCAACAATTTATGAAAGAGCAGGAAAACTAAATGGAAAGAAAGGAAGTGTTACACAAGTTCCAATCTTGTCAATGCCTTCTGATGATATTACTCACCCAATTCCTGACCTTACTGGTTACATTACTGAAGGACAAATTGTACTTGGTAGAGATTTGTTCAGACAAGGAGTTTATCCACCAGTAAACATCTTGATGAGTCTCTCAAGACTGATGAAAGACGGTATTGGTGAAGGAAGTACCAGAGCAGATCATGGTGAAATTTCAAATCAGGTTTATGATGCATACTCTAGAGCACAAGAAGTCAGAGCACTTGCAGGAATTGTAGGTAAAGCAGGACTTACTGAAATTGATTTGAAATACATGGATGTAGGTGATGTCTTTGAAAATGAATTCCTCTCACAAGCAACTGATGAGAATAGAACCATTGAAGAAACATTAGGTATCTTATGGAAGATTGTATCCAAACTACCAAAGAACGAAATTACAAAAATCAAAGATAAGTACGTAGAACAGTATTACAAGGAAGAGTAACAAAATGTCATTTGGACAAAATGTTGCTGCTACAAAAATTGAACTTTTCAAATACAAAAAATCTAGTCAAGTAGCCATAATGGTTCAGAAAATTCTAGATGATAAGCGTAAAGTCCTCCTAAAAAACATTGAAGAGATGATTGAAGAAGCCTCAAAAGCAAGAGGTGGAATCTGGGAACCATTACAAGACATCTATAGTTCTGTTAATGAAGCATATTTGGCATTAGGTTCTTCAACTGTAGACTCTGTTGCTGAATCCACACCTTCTGTTATGGAAGTAGAAGTAAATGTCAGAAGAGTTGTTGATGTAAAAATTCCTGCACTATCTGTTACTGAAAAAGATACAAAATCAATGCCATATGGATTTGCTGATACAAACTCCTCCATCGATAGAGCAGCAAAACAGATCAAAGAACTCTTGCCAAAAATCTGTAAAGCCGCAGAATATGAAAATTCAATTTTCAGTCTTGCAAAGGCATTAGAGAAGACTCAGAAATTACTTAATGCACTTGAGAATGTCATTATACCTCAATATCAACAAAAAGTGAGATTTATCATTGCAACTCTTGAGGAAAGAGAAAGAGAAGAATTCGCAAAGTTAAAAAAAGTCAAGGCAAAGATGGAGAGTAGATAATAATGGGAAAAGAAGAAATCAAAAAAATAATTGAAGATTCTAAACGATCACTAGAAAGCGAGCATGAAAATTTTGCAAAATCTGTAAAAGACGATCTCAACTCTTTCAAAAAGAAAGCTTTAGAAAAAATATGATCCAATCTCACCATGATTTAAATATGGACTTTGAGGAGGCACATCATCCATGAAAACTATAGTCTTGTTACTTATGGCAGCAGCTGTAATTTCTATTTCAGGATCTACTAGTATTGCATATGCCGCAGAAGGAGATGCAGCAGCAAGTTCAGACTCTTTGAAGATTCTCGGTGCTGGTCTAGCATTCGGTCTTGCAGCATTTGGCGCTGGTATTGGTCTTGGTCAAGTAGGTGCAGCAGGTCTTGCAGTCATTAGTGAGAACCCAGCTTTACAATCTAAGGTGTTCATCTTCGTAGGTATGGTCGAATCAATCGCAATCTACGGTATAGTTATGATGTTTATCATCTTAGGACAATAGTCCTAAACAACATATTTTTCAATTTTTAAAATTTTTTAATAATATTTTAGCTTGTTTACATCTAGCACTCTTGCACAATATCTGCATTTGAGAACCGTTCCTTCTTTGTCAATTACATCCATGATTGATTCTATGTGCTCAGTACTGTTTGTAATGCAATCTGGATTTGAGCATCGAAATATCTTATCAATCTCGTTTGGAAGTGATACTCTTCTCTTTTCTACCAATTTGTAGTCCTTGATCATATTGATAGTAGCTTTGGGTGCAATTACTGCAATCTTGTTGGTATCGTCATCTTTTAGAAACTTGTTTTCTACTTTGATGATGTCTTTTTTCTTAAATTTCCCACTTGGGACATTCAAGGCTATGGTAATTAGACTGCCGTCCTTGCCATCTATTCTCAAAGCATTGAGTACCTGCAGACCTTTACCTTCATCAATATGGTCAATTACAGTGCCTTCCTTAATTCGTCGAACCATAAGTTCGGACTGTTCCATCAGAATACTTTGTATACCCACCTGTATATATCATTGAGAGCATGAACGAGTTCTACAAAAAAGACATAATTTCAATTAAGGACTATAACAAGGAACAACTCGAAAAAATCTTTGCATCAACTGATAGAATTATGCAATTGAATCCATCTGATAGGAGAGAAATCTGTAAAGGAATGACATTGGCATATCTGTTCTATGAGCCAAGTACTAGAACACGTCTAAGTTTTGATTCTGCAATGGCATCAATTGGAGGAAATTCTTTGGGAATTGCTGATACAAATTCTTCATCGACTCAGAAAGGTGAGAGTTTGGCTGATACTGTTAGGATAATGTCTATTTATTCGGATGTTCTAGTTTTACGACATACATTAGATGGTTCTAGTAGATTCGCAGCTGAAGTTTCAGACAAGCCTGTAATCAATGCAGGTAGTGGAACTGAAGAGCATCCAACCCAAGCAATTCAAGATTTGTTTACAATCAAAAAAGAAAAGAAAAAGATTGACGGACTAAAAATTGGAATTGTTGGTGATCTAAAGTATGGAAGAACAGTTTACTCTTTGTTGTATGGATTAGGAAACTATGATGTTGATGTTCGTTTAATTTCTCCAGAATCACTACGAATTAGATCTGATTCAACATATGAAATCAAACAGAGATTAGACTATACTGAATCTACAAACATTGAAGAACACATTGATGACTTGGATGTTCTTTATGTAACAAGAATTCAAAAAGAGAGATTCCCTGATGAAGAAGAATACCTCAAAGTAAAGGGTAGTTATGTTGTAGGATTGGACTTGCTCAAACAAATGAAAGATGATAGTATCATTTTACATCCACTTCCAAGAATTGATGAAATCTCAACCGACATTGATAAAACTAAAAATGCAAAATACTTTGAGCAAGCTGAATATGGAAAATACACACGTGCTGCATTATTGGGCTTGACATTAAACGAAAACGGCTTTTAGAATCCGTATTCCATATATCTAGAGACGTTTCAACATGATTATTGGCTGAAACTAAAGTAATTCCAATTTTTCCCTTGGACTTGGTATTGTTCCCTAGGCAAGAACTTCCTTTGAGAATCTTTGAGCCACGTTACAAGCAGTTAGTTGATGATTGTATGCTTGGAGATGGTCAATTCGGTGTTTGTTTGATTGATGAAACAAATTCAGTTAATGGCTGGAGCTCTCCAAAGAAAGTGGGTACTATTGCAAAAATCACGAAATGTGAAGATGTTGAAATGGATGGATTACAACTCCATATTGAAACCCTAGGACGAAATTCATTTAAAATTAAAAAAATTATTCCTCCTTCAATTCCACAACCTGAAAACTATGATCCACTTTCAGTTGAAGGACATCAACTAATCTCAGAGATGCATGAAAAAGTTGGAACTGAAGAAAAAATGTACATTCAAGCTGAAGTTGAAATGATTCCTGAAATTGATGAGAACATTTCTCTTGAGCAATGGGAAAAACTAGTAGAGATGTGGAAAAAAAAGATTGTCAAACAAGCATTACCTCAAGTCGTTGAACCTCACTCTTTAGATCATGTTTTAGAGCAATACTATCTTACAACTGACACTCCTACAATTGATTACATCTATTCCCTTTCTGCACTTGGAGCAAAAGATCCTAATGATCTACAACCAATACTGGAGGCTACAACAATGGCTGAATTGATTCAAAAAGTTGAAGAATTACTCACAGTAAAATAGCCCCAAGTAAGATTTGAGATGATGTCGATTACAAAATTTTCAATATTGGCATTAGCAGCATGTTTGTTGTTTCCTGCCAGTAGTGTTTATGGTCATGGATTGGGAATTGATACCATATCATCAGTAAATGTTGCTGGAAAAGAAATCTCAATTTCAGTAGAGATGCCAATGTACTTTGAAAACGAACAAGAACAAATTACAATTACTGCAACTGATAAAGAAACAAACGAACCTGCAAAAAATGTTACATTTCTCATTGGATTGTTTCATAGTAATGAGATGATTTTTAGAAATTACTTTTTCACAGAAAATGGTGTTTTACCAATAAAAATTTCGTCACAAGAAGGAAATGATAATTTTGTAATTAATGGAGAACAAGACTCACTTTTAGGAGCATATCATGGAACTGAATCATCCCCAATTGAAATTGCAGGCTCTGTTTTTGATTCAGGTGGACTGTACACTTTTGAAATTGAAGTTAGAACAATTGATGAGCCTACCAACATCATAGAAGACTCAGGTGCATATCGTGCTGATTTGAGTATTGTTGAGACCAGTTCTCATCCTCAAAAAGATGCTGAAGGAAATGATGTGGACTTTAGAATGAAGTCATATTTTGATAAAATCTCAAATTTTCAATATAATCCTGTAGCAAAAAAAGTAACTTTTGAGATGCCTTTTGACTGGGGTGAGAGCAGCATGTCTCATGTCTCAGTTATACATGAGGAAGTACATTTTCCAAAAGATTTTGTTGAATTTTTATCTCCTAGTTATTCTGGATATGTAAATGGAATTGAATTATTCAAATCTTCAGTTTCAGTTGATGATTATACAGAAGATCATGAAAGAATAGTTCATTTTGTTTTGTTACAAGATCATCTTAGATTTCTGAAAAATGAAATGAAAAAATCAGATGAACCCCTACCTGATAATATTGTATTCACTTTATCCACTAGTGAAAAAACTGCTTTTCCATTAGAAGCTTATACAAAAAGTGAGGACTATAAGGTAAATCTATCATGGGATCCTGCAGATCTTGAACCTGGAGTTGAAACAAATTTTGTTTTTACTATTAGAGATGCAAGAACAAATGAACCTTTAAGAAATTCTGATTATACATTTGTAATTATTCAAAATGGTCAAGAGATACACCGTATATCTGGTGTAGCACAAGTTGGCGGTGAATTTGAAAAATACACATTTGCTGAAGATCAGACAGGACCTACAATAATTAAATTTGAAAACATACGAAATACTGGACAAGAAACTGAATTTGGGATGGTTGTTGCACCTGAATTTGGTACTATTGCATTACTTGTATTAGTAATTTCTATTGCATCTGTAATCTTTGTTACAAGAAAAAATTCATTTAGATTGCAACTAGCCTAACTGTATCCATGTTTTTGTTTATCTGAAAATCTTTTGTCATGGTAGAAACTTTTTCAGCATCTCCATCAATCACAAAAAGCTCCATGCATTTTTCTTTGTCAATTTTACTGTGAAGATGTGTTGTAATCAAATCCTCAAAGTTGTGAGTTATCCCTGAAACAACATGATCAAACTCATCGTTATGTACTACCAAAAGAATTGCATGAATGTTACCTGACAAATCTGATTTTTGTTTTTCTTCTGAAACAAATGCTCTAATTCCTGCCCTAATTGCCTCAGATCTACCTGAGAACCCCATACTTGATTGCAGTTTGTCTAATTCTGATAGAATCTCATCATTTAGGGAAATTGAGACTATGGGCATATGCCTAATGTTATTAATTATCTTATAAGTTTAGCAATTAAAATTATTAAGATTTTATAGATTTATTAATAAAATTTTGATGAATTATGCGTGAACAGGCAAACAAAACTTGCGATAATTGCTATAGCTATAGTAATTCCATTAAGCTCGCTTGCAGTCTATGGAACTAATCCAAACACCGATTCAACATCTTTTGAGAATTCAAAACTACAAGTTATTTCATCATTTAATCCGTTACATGAATTCGCACAAAATGTTGGGCAAGACAAAGTTGATGCTATATTACTTGTTCCAGTTGGAGTCGAACCTCATGATTGGGAACCAACAATAAAAGATGTACAAAAAATGCAAACATCTGATATGATAATTATTAATGGAATTGGTTTTGAGAACTGGGTTGAGAAACTTGAGGAGAATAACTATCAAGGGACTATAGTTGACACAAGTAATGGAATTCTGGTAAAAGACTCTGAGGAAGATGAACATGCAGATGAACATGATCATGAATTAGGAGATCCTCATATTTGGTTAAACCCAGTTTATGCAAAAATTCAGGTTCAAAACATTGCAGATGCCTTTTCAAAACATGATCCAGAAAATCAACAACACTATCAATCCAATGCAGAATCGTATATTCAAGAACTGGATTTATTGGATTCTCAAATTCGAAATGATTTGTCTAATTGTAGTTCTGATTTTATTGCATTTCATGATGCTTTTTCTTATTTTGCTGATGAGTATAATCTGCATCAACATACAATCATTTCTTCAACTGATTCCCATGGGGAAGCTACTGCAAAAACATTAGAAAATGTAATTTCAACAGCTAAAGAACATGATATCAAAATAATTTTCAGTGAAGAAACAGTCGATACCAGAACTTCTGAAACCATTGCACATGAAATTGGTGGAAAAGTTTTGGTGTTATCTCCTTTAGAAGTTGCATCTGAAGGAACATACATTTCTAAAATGAAGCAAAATCTTGAAAATCTGCAGGAGGCCTTGTGTTGAAGGTAGTTGAGATTAACAATCTTTCAGTTCAATATCCTGATGTAAAAGCCCTTGATGACGTTAGTTTTGTGGTTAACCAAGGTGATTTTCTAGGTATAATTGGACCAAATGGTGCTGGAAAATCTACTCTTTTTGATTGCATGCTTGGACTCAATACAAAATACAAAGGTAAAATCAAATTTTTTGGTGAAGATATTAGAAATTCTAAAAATCATCTCAAAGAAATTGGTTATGTTCCTCAAAAACCAATCTTTGAAAAAAATTTTCCTGCAACTGTTAGTGATGTTGTTAGAATGGGATTAAGGAATGAATCTGATGAAAACAAAATTAATGAAATTTTACAACAGTTATGGATACATGAACTTCGCAATAGGAGAATAGGTGAATTATCTGGAGGACAATTACAACGAGTCTTTATTGCAAAAGCTTTGGTAAATAATCCTAAAATTTTGATTTTAGATGAACCTGTGACCGGAATTGATCAACAAAGTATCGAATTATTCTATAGCATCTTACGTGAATTAAATTCGAAACAAAAGATTACTATTATTTGGTCTTCTCATGATTTGGATGCAGTAAATCAATTAGCAAATCATGTTGCTTGTTTGAATAGAACTTTGTTTTTTCATGGAGAATCTGAAAAATTCTTTTCTGATGATGAACTTGTCAAACAATATTCTGAAGCATCGATGCAGGAGCATATGCATCATCATTAACCATGTCTTTTGAAATTCTAACCTATAGTTTTATGCACAGAGCATTAATTTCTGGAATTGCCATTGCAATTCTTTGTTCAGTTGTAGGATTGTTTTTGGTTCTTAGACGATATTCTTTGTTTGGTGATGCAATTGCACATTCATCTTTTGGTGGAATTGCATTGGGTCTCTTGGCAGGAGTTTATCCGTTATGGACAGCTTATGGTGTATCAATTGTCAGTGCTTTAATCATTACAAGAATAAAAGACAGGTTCAATATTTCTGGTGATGCCTCAATTGCAGTGCTTTTGTCTTCAGGCATAGCAGTTGGGCTCGTAATTATTGGATTGTCTGGCGGATTTACAATTGATATCTTTAGTTTTCTCTTTGGTAGTATTCTACTTGTTAGTGTTGATGATACCATTCTGGTCCTTGCACTTACTGGCGCAATTCTAATTGTGATATTGGTATTGTATAGACAAATTCTTTATTCAACATTTAATGAAGAACAAGCTAAAGTTAGTGGAATTCCTGTAGAGAAAATAAATTATCTAATAGTGTTTATGGCTGGAATTACTGTTGTTACTTCAATTCAACTTGTTGGTGTTTTGTTAATTTCTGCCTTATTTGTAATTCCAAATGTTTCAGCAATAATGTATGGAAAAGGATTCAAACAAACTGCAATTATTTCGATGAGTTTTTCAATTTTTTCAGTTGTTACAGGAATTCTAGTCTCATACATTTTTGATATTACTCCTGCTGGAACAATCGTTTTAATTTCAATTGGATTGTTAGCTGGTACTATGGGAATAAAATCTGCTGGATTACTTTCTAAGAATTGATCAAATCATTTAATCTTCGTTTATCTTGAATGTTTTTGACATAAAATAGAGATGTAGCAATAATTCCTAATGCGATTAGTGGTGATGCAAGTTCTGTATACTTTAATTCAAATTCTCCTGATGATTGAACCTGTGATGCAATAACTGGAATTTCTGTCATCTTTATTGTACCTATTTTACTTGCTTGTTGTTCTACAAACCAAACATTGTTCTCTCCATCTGATGTCATGAATTGTATAAAAGATGTTTCAGAAGGTACAGGAATTTCAATCAAATTATTATTGTCAGGATCATATGCACCGATACTGTCTATGGTGTGTTGAGCAAACCATACATTTCCATATTTATCAAATGTCATACCAAATGGTAGTGCTTCGTCATTAGGCACAGTAATTCTTTCAAATGTCTCTAAAACTGGATTAAATTTGGTAATTGCCAGGCCTGTGTGCTCTGCAATCCAAATATTTCCTTCATCATCAAAGAGCAATGCTTCGGGTCCTTGTAATGGAGGATCGTTTGAAAATTGAGTTATGTGATTATCCTTTGGATCAATGTATCCAATATTTCCTGCACCTGTTGTTGTAAACCATACTTTTCCATCTACATCAAGTTCTAAAGCAAATGGCAAATTCTCTTTTCCTGGTAAAATGATTTCTTCAAACTCGTCACTTTCTGGTATGTATTTTACAATTCTATCTTTGTTAACAATTGTAACCCAAATATTTCCATCAAAGTCTGCTTTTATGAAAAGTGGAGTGTTATCTGAAATAACAGGATCAAGTTTTGGAATTGTTTTTGTTGTAATCTCTTTTGTCTGAGGATCTATGAATCCAATTTGATTTCTGGGCGTATCTACAAACCAAATTTTTCCATCTACATCTTGAGTAAGAAATGTTGTAGTTATTCCATCAAATGAATATGATTTGAATTCTTGAGTTTCAAGTGAAAATTCCCACAAACGTGGGGCTGATGCATCACTTATCCAAAGTGAGTCTCGTCCATCATACAATGGGAAAAGTGGTTTTGATTCTTCCGGCAACTCGTACTCAATTATTTGTGTTTGAATATCTGATAGTCTTGGTTTTACTAGTAAATTCAAAAGCTTTGATTCATTTGCATTCTCAGTTCTTTGTGCTTCAACCTCAACTAACCATTCTCCTGAAAATCCAAATGTTAATTCTCCCTGAAATTCTATTGGTATGTTCTCGTCTTGTTTTACAATTTCCATTGGAACTTCTATTGGTGAGATGTTCTTTGATGGATTTGATATCTTGACTTTTAATTGATCCGAATCATGTAGTGGATTTCCTTCAAAGTCACTAACCTTAACTAGAATTGTGTTTGAACCACTTGAAAATGGTGAAATGTCAATGTCAAATTTTGTATTTTCGGTAAATTCTAGTGTTTTGAAACCATAAACAATTTCTTGTGCATCAACTTTTTGAATCTCTCCTGCAGGTAATGTTCCATTTGTAATTAATGCGACCACTCCCAAGAGTATGATTCCTAATACCGCATCAACTTTGAGTGATTTTTTTAATTTTTTATGAACAGAAATTTTTCCCGTTTGAAGATTTTTCTCAGCATTTTTTTGTAACTTGAATTGGAAAAATCCACCAAACGCAATTATTATTGCTGCAATAGATATCTTTAGAATAATTAATTGACCATAAATTGATTCAGTAATTAATCCAATATCACTTTCTAGGAACCACATTAATGTTGGTCCTGTAATTATTACAACTCCTACTGCAATGATAAACGCAATTGAGAATCGTGGAATCATTAATAGACTCATCTTTTCTCGCTGTACTTCTTTTAATTGAGAAAATGTTGGCAATAAAATAAAAACAAAATAAATTATTCCGCCAATCCAAACTCCTGAAACTAAATTGTGAATATAATCAAGTATCAATGCTGGTGTGTGGCCACTAGCAGCACCATGACCAATCAAACTTGAAGTTGCAATTAATGCAAGCATTACTCCTAATAGTGGAATTTGATTCTTTTTTGATAGAGACTTGCTTCTATCAAGTCCAAACCAAATTCCTAGTAAAATTATTGTTATGCTCATTCTCAAAATCCATGTTATTCCAAAATCCGTCTGAATCGCATCAAGTGGAGAAACTTCTAATCTTACACTTTGTACTGCAATCATCAAAATATTTGAAATGAAAATTAAAACCAGTCCAATTCCTGTAATTGACATAAACTTTCCATGATGAAAGTTTCCAATTTTGTCTATTTCTTCTCTAATTAGCTGTTTGTTCTGGGTTCCCCAAATTATGAGGGATGCAATTACTGCTCCTAAAACAATCGTTTGACCTACTAGTCCTGGAAATCTAGCACCAGCTTCAGGTAAAAATACAAGTTCAGATGGTCTTTCAACATCTAGTAGCGATGGATCAATTACAACATCACCTACTGCAAACAAAAATGCATCTGGAACAAGGTGTCCGTCTACTTTGGAGAGAACTTTAGTTGATACAGTGTAAACTCCATCTTCTAACGGCGGTGTTGTAATGATAAGAGATGATTCTCCTTCATAGTAACTAGTGTCTTTGTTATCTATCTGATTTCCATTAGTGTCAAATACTCTGAGTTCACTAAAGTTAATGTCAACTGGTTCTGAAAAGTATACAATTACTTCTGTTGTTCCAGCTGGTGCATTAGATGTAAGACTTGGAATTGTTTCTTCAGTAAATGGATGTGCTGCTGCAAATGGAACTGAAATAAATGATATTATTAATAAAACAATGAGAAACTTTTGCATTTACTTTTAAGATGATTAAAGACAATTTAAACAGTTTTTATGAATTCGAGCTTTGTACCAATTCACGTAAAGATAATAACGTGTAATTATGAAATGATAGCAGTGAAAATAGCAGTTTTTGGCATTATTGGTTTATTGTTTTCAATTGGTATGATTGCTCCATCATTTGCACATACAACAGTTCATGTTGAACAATATGAAATCGAAGCTGGTTGGGGAATAGAACCTCCAGTTGTTGGAATTAGAAATGATCTTATTCTCAAAGTAATTGAACGTGGAGAAAAGGAGGGTACTTTTACAGGAATTACAAGTGCATTCAAGAATGTTGATGTAACTGTAATTTTTGGTGGTGCAACAAAGAAAATTGATATCAACTCTGATCCTAGACCTGGATACTATTTTTCACCCATTATACCAACTAAAACTGGAACTTATCAAGTAGAACTAAAAGGGGAAATTCGTGGAACCACAATTGATATCAAAATCCCTGTTGAAGATGTAGAACCTACTGCAGTCTTAGATTTTCCCCCTTCAAGTAGTGAAGGTGCTGCAGATGTTGCTGCTCTAAAGAATGCAATTTCATCATTACAACAAGATGTTTCTAAACTAAAGTCAGGTGAGACTGAAGTAACATCTGATGGTGGTGCAGCATATGACTTTGCAATATTTGGATTATCCATTGCAGGTGCAGCTATAATCTTAGCGATAATTGCTTTAGTAAAAAGAAAATAGAAAAAGAGGATTCCTAAAATCTTGGAATTACTCTAGATTTTGCAGTAACTGCTACGATGCTTATGATTGCAACAGCTAGTATCATCATTGCAATTGTTCCAAATTCTGGAACAACGTTTGTAAATACTACTTCTTCGCCAATTGGTCCTGTTTTAGGATCATCAATACCATAACCTTGGAAGGTAACAGTAATGTCTACTGGATCAGAAGAACTTAGTGGTGCTGTTGTATGCATACCTGTGCCATCGTGATGATGTGCGCCTTCATCGTTTAGTACTTCATTACCATTTTGTGTAACACTAATGTCGTGATTCACATGTTCTGCACCATCAAATGCAATAGAGATCTCCATTACTTCGCCTGCAGTTGGTGTTGAAGCCCAAATTGAAACCATTGTACCATCTGATAACATACCTGTTGCGGTTGCATCACCTGATGGCATCATCATTTCATCACCATGATCGTCAGCTTCTTCAGCTCCTGCTTCTTGTACTATGATCAAACCTTGCATCCAAGGATGTACCATACAGAAGTAAGGTTGTTCACCTACAGTTGTTGGAGTCCACTCAAATGAACTTCCAGCCATCAATAGACTGGTGTCAAAGACACCATCTGGTCCATCATCTGGAGTTCCTGAAGTGAATGTGTGTGCTGCAGTGTCAGTGTTTGACATGATTACAACACCGCCAACATCAACTGTTGCAGTACTTGGAATGTAACATCCATCTGCGGTTTCTTCACAACCTGGTGCACCAGAACCTGATGCTGGGACGATTGTGACTTCTGAATGATCTGCATATGCAGCTGGTGTTGTTGCAACTAATCCAGCTACCATAGCAAATAGTACGAAGAAAGAGCAAATTGCTATAGTCTTCATTAAACAGATTACTTGGTCGGATACATAAAAACCTCACTGGAATTTCCAGTAAGTGAATCTTAGTTTTTTCTAAACTGGTACAACTTTAGAATTCCAAATATTGGAATTCCAACATACAATCCAAGATTTAGTAGTACTATAGAGATTCCATATCCTAACATCTCTTGTTCAGAATCAATATCTACATGATTTAGTAATGACAATGATGATAACATTGGAGTTAGTGTTACTTTCATAACTTCTTTGAATAATGGTTGTTCTCTTTCAAAGTCTGCAACAGCAGGTGAGAATGAATAGTAAAATTGATTAAAAGTTGTCATAAATGCAATTCCTGAATTTGTTTTTAGAACCGTATTGTCTCTAAGTTCTCTTAGTTGTTGTACTTGTGGTGCAAGTTCTGAGCCAAATGTTGCAGTTGCAATGAGACAACCACCATTTTCCGCATTAGGTTTCTCATCTTCTGGTGGTGTGATTGGTTGTGCGTTTGCTTCACCTACTAGAATATCAAAAGATACTGTTTCTTTTGGAATTGGTTGGAACAAGATTCCCTCAATTTCAAAGTCCATTGAATACAACCCTTCACCAAGGTTGAACTCTATTGGAATTTTTACAGAACCTACAGATGTATGTGTGAGTGGAATTGGGCCAAATACAGTTTCACCCTCTTTTGATACAGATACTGTATAGTCAATATGCTCTTGAACTTTTTGAGTTTGTGGATTGATAAAATCTATGTTGATCTTTGTTTGAACGCCTGGCTCAATTTCATCGTATGTTAATTTGACATCCAAAGTATTCTTATCTGTAGGTAATGTTTGAGTTTCAGCAAATGCTGGAATAATTAAAAGTGGAATAAGAAGTAAAGCAAAAAGAATCTTCATATTATATTTTCAAAAATGATAAATAAAAATCGTACCCTATTACCTTAAAAAAATATCAGGCATAGAAATGCTATACCATCTTTAAATATGGAACTGACGCAATTTTGTTATTGTATAACAAGTTTGCATTATTCATAACAATAATTGGAATTTTCACAATACCTGCGCTAGTCCCTGATGTTTTTGGACATGGCTTAGGAGGAGATCAAGCACCTGCTCTCACATTTGGTGATATGGAAGTAACTGTACGAACACAATTGGATCCTTCCGACATTACTGTAGGTGAAATTGATACTGCTAATATGCAAATTCGTTTCTTTGATACTTTGACTGACACAAATCTTGACAAGGTAACCTATAGAGTTGAAGTTTGGCAAAGTGGTGAGCTTTTAGCAAGAAATCTTTTCTATGATTTAGATGGGAGACTGGATGTAAAAATTAAACCAAATCCTGTATGTAATGAACTTAAACCTGAAGAATGTACTGTATATGGGGGTTCTGAACACGTTAGTGCACCTGGTGCATTGTTTGTTCAGGGCACAGAATGTAATGATGATAACTTAGACATTTGTGCAAGACCTTCTATGACTGGACCAATTTTTGTAAAAGGTGGTTTATATAAAATACGGGTTGATATTGAAGCTGCTACTAGTCCCAGAACTGTATTGGCTAATCTACTAAGTTACGAAACTTTTGTTAGTGTTGCTCAAGAACAAAATTTCTTCATAAAAACTGCAAGTGCTGAAGAAATTCCTGTGGTTGTAAAAACATACTATGACGATGTTGAAAATTTCAAATTTGATCAGTCAGATAATTCAATTTCATTTGATATGGCATTTGACTGGAATCCTGATTATATTGATCAAGTCCAAGTTGTTCATGAAGAAGTTAGAGTTCCAAAGACTTTTGCACCCTATGCAGAAGGTAAACAATTCAAAGGATATGTCAATGGTGTAGAAATTGATCAAAGAGCATTACTAAATGATCCATATTCCTATGATGATACTAACATTGTTCATTTTCTAATTACTAATCAAGAATTACAGAAAATTAACGAAACATTAGGTGAATCCAACTATAATAATCCGAAAATGGATTTGAAACTTGTTCCACTTAGTTCAGTAGAAAAACAATCTACTGAATTTTATCTTGTAGATACAACAAACTATGAACCTGTTCCAACAACTGTAAACATCTCATGGGATGGAAGTTATGGTGCAGGTGATGAAATTCCTTTTGAGATTGCATTCTTTGATGAAAATAGAGACCTTATTCGAGATATGAAATATGTTGTATCCTTTATTGATGAAAATGACAAAGTCTTAGAGACATTTGTAGGAGATGACCCAAAGATGCCAGGAATTGTAGCTAGTGAGGGAATTGATGTAAAAAAAATCTATGTTCCATCTCAAGGAGTCTATAGAATTGATGTTAGAGCTTTAGGTACTGGATTATCTTATGATGAGACTTATGCTGGAATTGGTTCAGGAATAATTGAACTTGGACCTAGTATGGGAAAGGTTACACCAACACCTGAAGTACAGCCCCCTACAGCGATTCCTGCATGGATTAAGAACAATGCAGAGTGGTGGGCTGCAGGACAAATAGATGATGATTCATTTGTTCAAGGAATTCAATATTTAGTTAAAGAAAATATTCTAAAGATTCCACCAACATCTCAAGGTCAAGGAACTGGATCTAATGAAATTCCTGCATGGATTAAGAACAATGCAGAGTGGTGGGCTGCAGGACAAATAGATGATGATTCATTCATTCAAGGAATTCAATTCTTGATTAAAGAAGGAATCATGAGAGTCCAATCATAAGTTTTTAAATAAATTCAGTCAAGTGATAGTGTAATGAAAGACATCAATGATATCATGCCAAAAATTCCTAACATGAGATGGGGAGCTTTGATGAACAAACCTCCAACCAATGATAAAGTTGAAGAGATGAACAAAATTTTCCCAAGTAATGGTAAATGGCATACTATCTTTGAAGAAAAAGACTCAGTTACAATTGATGGAAAAGAAATTCGTAAAAAAGATCCAAACAAGTGGACATAACTTGAAAAATCTATTTCTGTTATTTTTCCTGCCATTGTTGTTTGTATTTACATTTGATAGTGCATTTGGTCATGGTGTAGGAAGCGAAACGTTTCCTCCAGTAGATCTTAATGGAAAACAAGTGACTCTCGAAATCTCTTCATCCCAAAGTGATCCTGAAGAAAATGATGATCAACAGATTTCTATTTCAATGATTGATTTTGATTCTAAAATCACTTTACGTGATGTTACTTTTCATATAAAAGCTGAAAAAGGAAGCCAATTTCTTTTTGAAAGAGAATTCAAAGCAGATAATGGTTTTCTAGTATTCAATTTTGTTTCAGAAGACAATGATTCTATTACTATTGAGGAAGAAAGTGAGAGCAATGTATTTGGTTCTTTATTGGGATTGGATAGCAGATTAATTCATGTAAAGGGTCCAAAACTCAGCGAAGGAGGATTATACAAATTTGATATTAGTATACTTACTGCTGATGGCTATTCAAAAACACTTGAAGAACCATTGATATTCAATGCAGGAATTTCAATTGCTCAAACATCTAGACATGATTTTATTGATCCAAATTTTGGAGACCAGAATATTCATGTAGTTACATATTATGACGAAATTTCTGACTTTGAATATGATCCTGATTTAAAAGAAATTAGATACTCTATGCCTTTTGAATGGAGTTATACCAACATCAATCAAACATCAGTTGTACATGAAGAACTAGTTATTCCAAAAACCTTTGGTGATTTACTTGTGTCTGGATTTACCATGTTTGTTAATGGTGTTCAACTCTCTGATGATGTAACAACAATAGATGATTTTTTTTCTGATGGTCGTATAGTTCATTTCATTATTTACCAAAAAGAGTTAGTCAATGTTCTTGAAAATGGTGCAAATGATAATGGTATGAATTTTGTAATTAAACCAAACAGAGACTATCCTCATTTGAGTTCAGTTACTGAAAATGGACAATTTAGAATTCTTGTATCTTGGGAACCTGAAAATCTCAAATCTAATTCAAATGCAAAAATAATCTTTGATGTAACTGATGTATTCTTGAAAAATAAACCTGTTTCAACAAATTATCAATTTTCAGTTACCCAAAACAACAAAATAATTTATCAACAAAGTGGAACTAGCACTGATTCGCGAGAAGAACACAATGTAGCAGAATTTATGATTCCGCAAGATATCACAGGAATTGTTAATCTGAATTTTTATAATTTAGATAATAATGATCTTGCTAGAACAACTATTCCAATTGTTATTGATAGAGTTACATCTCAAAAAGAAATTACAATTCCTGATTGGATTAGAAACAATGCATTATGGTGGTCTGAAGAACAAATTGATGACAATACTTTCGTTCAAGGAATTGAATATCTGATTACAAACAAAATCATTGTAATTCCACCAACACAACAAGAAGATTCAGGATCTCAAGAAATCCCCTCATGGATTAGAAACAACGCAGCCTGGTGGGCTGCAGGTCAGATAGATGACCAAACATTTGTTCAGGGATTGGAGTTTTTGATTCAAAAAGGAATCATTCGTGTTTGATCCATACTAATTCGAGAAATGAACCAGTCACTTTAAATGAATAATTGACTAAATCATACTACTTTGTTCAGACCTGAAACTATACTTGAAAGAAAATCTACGTTATTTTCTATTGTAGTTACAGGAGTAGTTGCAATTCTAGCTATACCAATTATAGTTCCTCATTTGTTACATGGTTATCATTTAGCACACATCATATTGCATGTTGGAGGAATATCTTTAGCAGTATTCATTACTGTTCTTGCAATATTTGCATATTCAAAATTAAGAACAAAACGACTTTTACTTAGTGCAATTGCATTTGCAAATTTTATTGGAGCAGAAGTTATTTTACTAGTTGATGCAACATGGCCTACACTGTATGACTTTGATATAATGTCTATTGAAGAGATAGGACATTTATTGACATTTCTCACATTAGGATTATTAGCATTAGGAGTGTTTAGAAATGACTGATAGGGATTCACAAATTCAAGAAATCATTGAAAAAAATCCAGGAATTCAATTCCGTGAAATCATGCGTTCTTCTGGATTAAAGAATGGAGTTCTAAGTCATTATCTAGACAAATTAGAAAAAAATGGAATCATTAAAGCTACTCGTGGTCCAAGACAAGTAAGATTCTATCCTCCACAAATTACAGAAGACGAATCAATTGTAATCAAGGCATTACGAAAACAAACTCCACGTGATTTGTTACTTGCGCTAGTCAAAGAAGATGGTTTAGAATTTTCTCAACTCGTAAAAGAAGTAAACAAATCCCCCTCAACTGTTTCATTATACCTATCACAACTAGTTGATGATGGGTTGGTAGAAACAAAATTCGTTCAACTCAAAAAAAGATATCATATTAAAGTCAGAGACTTGATAGATAAACTAGTTGAAGACTATAGACCAAGCCTACTTGAAAAGCCAACTTCTGGATTTGAAGACATTGTCAATTCCTTTTAGGAATTTTCACAAAACTTTACTATTTGGAATCATCTTAACTGTGCTTTTTGTTCCACAAATAGCATTTGCTGATGTCTTCATTCCTAAAAGTGAATACACTGGTTACTATGACTATCAAGGTATTTTCACTGTCGTTGGAAATGTAAAAAATCAAAATGATTTTGCATTGATTCCAACAATTACAATTTCTGTAATTGACACTGATGATACAAAAATCACTAAAGAATTTGTTCATGTACCAATTCCTACCATGACTGATATTCCATTTAAAATAAAATTCCCTGAAATACATGGTGCAAATCCTGAACTATTGGAAGCAGAAATGAGTTACACTAAAACTGACAAAGAACGTATCCCAATTCAAATTATTTATGATAAAACTCTGATCACACATGATGATGGTCATGTTACTGGAAAAATTGAGAATATTGGAAATTATACAGTATACAATCCAAAAGTATATGCAATTGTTCATGGTTATGAGAAATACATCTTAGATGTTGCTCACAACATTGAACCAATTGAAAAAATTGAACCTGGAGAAATTTTAGATTTCACCATTTATCCAGACCCATCTGTTTCTGAACCAGTACGATTCTACTCTTGTTTTGCACCAGTTGACACTACAGTAATTCCTGTTACTGCAAAGAAGAATGGTGGTGATTTTGATTTTAGATATGACTCAGGTGCATGGTATTCAGCTGCAAAGTTTGATGAATCTGGAACAACAATGACGATTCGTGGATACAACAGTTATCCCTTAGAAACATATGCTAACTTTGAATTCTCTCCGATTTCCGGAAATGAAAAATTTTCTGTTACACTTAATGATGAGCCTATAGAATTCATTCAAAGCATTGATGATATGGGATTTTGGCATGTTGCATTTACAGTTGAGCCTCAATCTCAAGGAATTTTGAAAATTTCAGGGTTTGAAAAAGGATTGCCCCCAGAACTCCCAACAATTCCTGTATGGGTAAAACAAAATGCTGATTGGTGGACAACTCAACAAATCTCTGATTCAGAATTTTTAGAAGGAATTGATTTTCTTTTTGAAAAACAAATTCTATCTGTTCCTGCACGTGAAACAGTATCAGAATCACAATGGAAAATTCCACAATGGGTACAAAATCCTGCAAGTTGGTGGTATGAAGAAAAAATTACAGATGAACAATTCTTAAACATAATTGAGAATTTGGTTCAACGAGAAATTATTGTTGTCTAGTGGTTCATTCAACGAATGTCCCACATTTGTTTAATAGAAAATCACAATATTCTTTACATGAAACAAAACAACAAAGTTTTTGGGCTATCTATTGCAGCATTTTTTGCAATTTCTGTTATTGCAATATCTGCAACACCAACAGCAATGGCAAAATCAGATGCAAATGGCCAACCTGATTTAGTTGCAATATTGACTGCTGTTGATGGTTCTAGTAGTGATCCAAAAGGAAAAGCAGTGTTTTGGTTTGATGATGATTCAAACCCTACATCAATTAGATATCAAATTATTCTAAATCAAATTGATGTTAATGGTAATGATGGTAAGGGATTAAGTGAATCATTAGAAAAAGTTCACATTCACTACGCTCCCGATGGGGTTCATCAACCAATGCATCTTTACAACATTTTAGGTCCAGCAGATGATCTGGATGATGGAAAGATAGCAGGAAATACACTTTCAGGCGTGTGGGATGAAGCAGATGTTTGGTCAAATTGGAATGAACCTGGAATGCCTATGCATCATTCATCAAAACCATTGGATGGAATTAATCCAAACGGTAACACCATTCTTGAAAATTTGTGTACTGGAAATACTGATGTGAACATACACCTTCATGGTGATATTCCTTACATTAGAGGAATCATTGTAGCAAACTCTGATGCATGCTCAAATCTTGGATGATAAATCCATCTTTTCTTTTATTTTTTAAAATTTGAATAATGATTATTCACGATTGAAAAATCTTATTATACAAATTTCATTCAAGCTAAACAACAGATGTTACCATTAAGAGATGAAAATCCCCATCCACCAGGATTCAAACCAAAAATTACAATTGGACTAATCATACTAAATGTAGTAATTTTCTTTTATGAAGTAGCTATTACTGGTCAGTTTTGGGAATTTTCAAACCAAAATGCTGCATTCATGTTTTTTGAGTGGGGTGCAGTTCCTAGCTGTGTTACTGGTTTCTCATCAATGATTCAACCCGGAATAGCTTGTCCTGATACTCCATACTTTTCATTATTTAGCTCAATGTTCATGCATGGTGGTTTAATGCACTTGGGTGGTAACATGTTGTTTTTGTGGATATTTGGTGATAACATTGAACTAAAGTTTGGTAAAGCAAAATTTCTTTTAATTTATCTTGGATGGGGTCTTGGTGCAGGATTAGCTCATATTGTAATTGATCCTACAAGTTCTATTCCTGCAGTTGGTGCATCAGGAGCTATTTCTGGCATACTTGGTGCATATCTGGCAATGTTTCCAAGAGTTAGAATTACAACATTCCTCATGTTGGGATTCTTTTGGAGAATGATGCACATTCAAGCAAAATGGTTCTTACCATTTTGGCTGGTATTTCAGAATCTGTTACCATTTTTCATAGGTGGATTTGGTGTTGCAGGAGGTGGTGTTGCATACATGGCTCACATTGGAGGATTTGTAATTGGATTTGCAACAGGATATCTCTACAAAAAAACTCATAGTTCCGAATACACGTATGGTACTCGATACGGATACCGTCCAGACTATTGAAAGCATAAATTCTTGATTCTAGTTTGAGTTTTCATGCCATTGATTACAGTGTCAATGTATCCTGGAAGAACTCAGGAACAAAAAGACGAATACGCAAAAGCAATCACAAAATCAGCAGTTGAAATTCTAAAAACAAAAGAAAATCATGTAATTGTTGTTTTTGAAGACAATCCAAAAGAAAATTGGTTTTTGGCAGGAAACCAACTTTAATTATTTTTTAAAAAAACTTGACTGGATGACTCCTCCTGTCCAGTCACAGGTTGACATACACACTATGGTCGGTATGATTCTATTAGAACTACTTTGCATAAGAAGGAAATGGTACATTTTGCGATTGTACCAATGGTTTATCCTTTTATTGTCATTTGATTATTGATTTGCAATGAAAGCTGCAGTTGTACAATTCAAAGCATCAACAAACAAAGAAACTAATCTAAAAAAAATTATTTCGTACATTCAAAAAGCAGCTTCAAAAAATGCAACACTATGTGCATTTCCAGAGTTTATGATGTTTTACACAAATTCAACTCAAACACCAAAACAACTTGCATCTCTATCTGAAACCATTAATGGAAACTTTGTAAAAACCATTGCAAAAACTGCAAAAGAAAACCACATTCAAGTTATAGGTTCATTTTATGAAAAAAGCAGAAAAAAAGATAGAGTCTATGATACTTCGTTTGTAATTGACACGTCTGGTAAAGTAATTTCCACGTACAGAAAAATTCATCTCTATGATGCATTGGGTTTTAGAGAATCCGACAAGATGGCATCGGGCTCTAAAATTGCAAAGCCTGTAAAGACAACACTTGGTAAAGTTGGAATGATGATCTGTTATGATTTACGCTTTCCAGAAATGTCTCGCTCACTTGCAGTTGCAGGTTCAGAAATACTAGTTGCACCATCAGCCTGGGTAAAAGGCAACATGAAAGAAGAACACTGGATTACAATTAACAAGACACGTGCAATTGAAAATGGTTGTTATGTGCTTGCACCTGATCAAGTTGGAAACATTTACTGTGGAAGAAGTCTAGTTGTTGATCCTTATGGGAAAATTTTACTTGATATGAAAAAGAAACAAGGAATAGGATACGTCAATATTGATTTGAATAAAGTAAAACAAACACGTAAAGTCTTACCATTACTAAAGAATAGAAGAACAGATGTTTATCCTACTTTGAAGGCTTGACTCTACTTTTACAATTGAAATTAGAACATTGTTTGGTCCATTGTTGTTTTCGTGAATAACGAAAAATTATCATTGGCCATTTACAAACATCACAAGGACTCTTTATTGCTCTAAGCTTTGCTTTTTGCAGTAAAGGTGATGAAGCTTTGCATCCTCCATAAAAGTTCGAACATCCCATGAATCGTTTTCTTGTTGTTCTTGAACGTATTACCATCAGTTCTCCTACTTTACATTGAGGACATGAAACCAACCCGTTTTTTGGAGAGTTTGTTCCAAGAATCATGTATTTTTTGTCTTTTGATGACCAAGACAGGTATCCGTTACCATCTAAATATTGAATAATCTCTTTTTTGAAGATGTTAGTCTTTGACTTTGTAGTTTTAACTGAATGTCTTACTATTGTCTTTTTGATCTGTACGGTTTGAAGTTTCTTTGCTGGCATGTTCTATGTTGAATTTACTAAAACGATTTTTATAGGGAATTGGGTCAGTGACATTTGTGGAAAAGGTTTGTGTTCTTGGCGCAGGAAGCACCAAGTATGGAAAATTAGCAGATAGTATCGCTGATATTACTACTCAGGCATCAGTTGCAGCCATAGAAAGTGCCGGAATTTCACCTAAAGATATCAAAGCATCCTATATCTCAAACGTATTTGGCGTTGCAGACAAGCAGGTACACATTGGTCCTGTCTTGATGAGTAGATTAGGCATTCCAGATAAACCATCATTAACAATAGAGTCTGCATGTGGAAGTGGCTCTGTATCATTTAGAGAGGCATATGCCAATGTTGCAGCCGGATTTTATGATTGTCTTTTAGTTACTGGTGTTGAGAAAGTAACTCATACTGGAACTGAATGGACTACAACTTACTTTGCATATTGTTCAGACTTTTTCTATGAGGGTCAAGCTGGTGCATCATTTCCAGGATTGTTTGCATCAATGGCAAGAGCTTACATGACAGAATTTAACACAACTGAAGAAGACTTTGCAAGAGTTGCAGTAAAGAATCATGATAACGGTGTACTAAATCCAAAAGCTCACATGCAGAAAAAAATTACTATTGATGATGTAATGAATTCTGCAGTAGTTGCAAGTCCACTAAAACTATTTGATTGCTGTCCTTTCTCAGATGGAGCAAGTTCTGTAATCTTATGTTCTGAAAAGTTTGCAAAAGAACACGGTGGTGATTATGTTGAATGTATTGGTTCAGGTCGTGGGGGTTCTCCTGCTGCATTGCAAGGACGTGATCACATGACAACAATTCCAAGTACAAAACTTGCAGCAGCTGATGCATACAAAATGGCAGGTATTACTGCAAAAGATGTAGACTTTGCAGAAGTACATGATTGTTTTACAATCGCAGAAGTTGTTGATACTGAAGACTTGGGATTCTTTGAAAAAGGAAAAGGTGTTGAAGCTGTACGTGAAGGTAGAACCTCATTAAATTCTGATATCTCTATTAATCCATCCGGCGGTCTTAAATCAAAAGGACATCCAATTGGAGCTACTGGTGTAGGACAAGTAGTTGAAGTGTATGATCAATTAACTGGAAACGCTGGTGCAAGAACTGTTAAAGATGCAAAGATTGGTTTAACTCATAACTTTGGTGCAACTGGTGCAAGTTGTGCTGTTCATGTTTTCCAGAGTGTGTAAAATGTCAATTGAAGAACAAGTAATTGAAAATGCCAAAAATGGTAAACTTCTAACTCACAAATGTACTGACTGTGGATATCTTCATTTGTCTACAGCATATTTCTGTAGAGAATGCGGCAGTAAGGGATTTGAAGATGTACTTTTGGACGGTGTTGGAAAAGTTGCCACATATACCATAATTACTGTGCCTCCTGCTGGTTTTGAGAAATACACCCCATATGCCTTTGTTGTGCTCAAACTAGACAATTCTGATTTGAGAATTTCAGGATTTATGGCAGGAATTGCCACCCCCACTGATCTTCCAGTTGGAACTCCTGCAAAAATCACTGGTTTTGATGAAAGAGGAATTATCATCGAAAAGCAGTAAAAATATTTGTTTGAATTATTAAAAAAAATCAAAATCGATTTTTAATTATTTTGCATACTGATCCTTTTCATGTCAGTTGAAGTAACATGTGGAAAATGTGGTGAAAAGATCACAAACATGAAGATGTTAAAATCACTAAAAGATGTAATGAATCCTTATAGTGGAAAATGTCCGTCATGTGGACAGAAACTCTCTACATCCGAGTTTTCATTAGATGTTCAAGAAAAATGATCTCTAATTCTTGATCTTTTTTTACAATTTTTAAAAATTAGATCCAAAATCTTTCTATACATTTAGAAAAATGATCAAAACCATTGAAGATTCATACTGTCATAAGTCTTAATTAGTGCTTTTTTTTAGAAAAAGACATGAAAATGAGTGATGAGGAATTAGAATTAGATCTAGAAGGTGATCTAGATGCAGATGTTGATGATGATCTAGATGTAGACTTGGATGATGATGATTCAGATTCACCAAAACGCGGTGGAATTTTACAATCTACGTCAAAACGTGTCAGAATGATCTTCTCTGTAATGGCAAGTCCTAACAGAATTGATATTTTGAGAATTCTAAACTCAAAAGGTCCTCTAACTTACTCTGAATTAAAATCCCTAGCTGGATTCAAATCAAAAAAAGAGAGTGGAAAATTTGCATACCACTTGAGAAAGTTACTTAGACAATCACTTGTTGCATTAAACAAATCTGAAAGACGTTACACAATTACAAATCTCGGAAAATTAGTTTTAAGCTTAGCAAGACAAATTGAAGAAAGATCAATTATTGAAAGTGGAAAGATGTATGTTAGAACATCACACGAATCAATTGAGGAATTTAATTCTCATAAAATTATTCAATCTCTGGTACGTGAGGGCAGCCTCCCACTTGAATTAGCACAAAAGATTACTGAAGAAGTTGAAAATAGAATTTACAAGTATCAAACTACCTATCTTACAGGCTCACTTATACGAGAAATGGTAAATTCTGTGCTACTTGAGCACGGTCATGAGGAATACCGTAACAAGCTTGCACGCCTAGGCTTGCCTGTCTATGATGTCCAAGAAATGATTACTAACTTAGATAATGTTGGCAATGGTGCTGAAGGCCTCTTGTTTAAAACAGGTCAAAGAGTTTTTGCTGAACACCTTCTTACAAATATCTTACCAAAAGATGTAGCAGATTCTCATCTCTCTGGTGATCTACACATTGCAAATCCTGGAATCTGGTCAATGATACCTGATACAATATTTGTTAATGTTAAAGAGTTAATCGAAGATGGAATTGATCTTGGTGGAAAGTATCTTGATGTTTCAAGAATCCCTGCATCAAAAAACCTAGATGACATTACAAGTGCATTGTCTGTTGTAATTTCTCTTCTTTCAAAAGAAGCTTCACAAGAAATTGTACTTGATGGATTAGTTTCACTGTTCTCAAAACATTCAAAATCACTTCCAGAACTGGAACAAAAACTAACTGCAGCATTTGCAACTGCATCTACAACTTCTAAATACAATAAATCAAGTACTAACGTTTCAATTAGATTGCAGTTAGGTTCTGATACAAAAATAATTAATTCAATTATTACTGCATACAAAAATTATACAATGCTTACCCCAATTCCAAAAATTGGTTTAATCATAGATAATGAAAAAGGAAAGATCACAGATGTTTCAGCAGCTGCATCAGAAATAATTTCCCTTGGTGGAAAAGTAATGTTTGCTAAAGGACAAACATCAAGTTATGGTGTTACCAATGGATTAGCTAAGAATTCTGGACCATTGTCCATTATGCTCCAATCAGTATCAATCAATCTTCCAAGATTGGCATTTGAATCAAACAAAGATGAAACTTACTTTAGAGCAAGATTAGCATTGTTGATGAAACCAGCTTTGTCTTCAATGGCACTAAGAAAGAAAGACATTTCAGACTTGACTAGACGTGGCTTGAATCCAATTTTGGCTAAAAATACACAATATATGCAAAAAAGCAATGTTTCTCTTGTAGTTAATTTAGTAGGCCTCAAAGAGGCTGTCTTTAACATCCTTGGATTCCAGGATAATAAGGAAGGACGTGAAATCCTTCATAAGGTAATTGAGACTGCCGTTGACGTTGGAGCCAAAAAAGGCAAAGAATTAGGCGATCCTGTGGCTATTTGCATGACTGAGACTGACAGTTCCACTCGCTTTGCAACCCTTGATGGTGAAAAATATGGTAAGAATTCATCCCTAAACTCAATGGAAGGTGATTCCTACTCTGAAGGAATTACTATTGATGCCTCTGAAGTTACTGATTATACTGCTAAGAGTGAACCAATCTCTGAATGTAACAAACTTGCTAAGTTGCTAAACGGAGGCTTGTTTGTAACGCTAAAAATTGGTAAAGATGCAAAGCCTGCAGAAATCAAAAAGGCAATCGAGAAAACATCTGAACTTACAACCTCCTTCAAACCAGTTCAAGAGATTGCAATCTGTGGTGAATGTGGCTTTAAAGATGAACCATTTGAAGACAAATGTCCAAAATGCAAGTCTCCATATGTTGTCTGAAATTCATAATTGAAAAACTAGTTACGATCATTTTTGAAAATTTTTTGATCTGTTTCAGACTTCTGCGATCATCGTCCATTGTGAAAGTTATTCCGTTATGAAGTTCATAGTAGCGTTGTCAATTTTATTGAACCGAACTTTTAGACAAAAACTGACAAATCATTTATACCCGCATTGATCATAACCCTCTACGGGGATATTATAATGGATAATTCACAAATAGAAAATACTATCAATGAGATCCGTAAGCGCAGTGGCGCAGTAGCGGCTTTCAATAAAGATAAAATTTCAAATGCCATTTTCAGGGCATTGGCTGCCACCTCTAAAGCCGACCGTGGCCTAGCCGATCAGTTAGCAGATAATGTTGTTAACAAATTAGTAGAACAAGGATTCACCAGTACTAGAACACCTACCGTTGAAGATATTCAGGATATTGTAGAATCCACTTTGATTGACAGTGGTAATAGCGATATTGCAAAAGCCTACATTGTCTATCGTCATGAGAGAAGAAAACTAAGAGACGAAAAAATGAAGGTCCTAAACCTAAAGGCCCTTGATCCAGTTTCCAAAAAGTTTGACTTGAATTGTCTTAGAGTCTTAGCATCAAGATATCTTTTCAGAAATGGAAAAAATGAGATTATTGAATCTCCAACTCAAATGTTTGAGAGAGTTGCAATCCTAGTCGGAATTGGTGACCTCATGTATGATGCACAAGTCTTTGACAAATCTGGAAATACAAAACAAGATGTAGAAGAAGCAAAATCATATCTTGAAAAACTAGATGCCTTTGATTACAAGTTCAAAGTTGGAGACTATTTCTTCAACAAATGGCATTTTAGATCACTTATCAGCCACTACGTAACCCTTGCAAACAAGGGTCAGATGAAAGTAAGTTTCAAAGAACTTTTGACACTAATTGCGGCAAAGAAACTAGATGTCTATGCAGATAAAATCACAGAATACTTTGATCTGATGGTTGCACAAGACTTTTTGCCAAACTCCCCAACAATGATGAACGCAGGTGGAAGACTAGGTCAGCTTTCTGCATGCTTTGTACTTGGAATGAATGATGGCATGGAGGAAATCATGAAATCAACTTCTGATGCCGCATTAATCTTCAAGTCTGGTGGTGGAGTTGGAATCAACTACTCTGATCTTCGTGAAGAAGGTGATATTGTAGCATCAACATCAGGTGTTGCATCAGGCCCCGTATCATTCATGAACATCATTAACACTGTAACTGAAGTTGTTAAACAAGGAGGAAAGAGACGTGGTGCAAACATGGGTATAATTGAAGCATGGCATCCAGATGTTGAAAAATTCATTACAAATAAAACAGAACCTGGTGTTTTAGAAAACTTTAACGTCAGTGTTGGTGTCTGGGAAGACTTTTGGCATGCACTTGTAAACACTAGTGATGGTAACTATGTTTTACGTAGTCCTCGTGACAAAAAACCAGTTAAAGAAATTAATGCACATCAGTTAATTGACTTGATTGCACTATCTGCATGGAAAAGTGCAGAACCTGGTTTGATCTTCTTTGATCAAATTAACAAATACAATGTATTTGCAAAAGCAAGACAAGCACCATTACGTGCAACAAATCCATGTGGTGAACAAAGTCTTTACCCATACGAATCTTGCAATCTAGGTTCTATCAATTTAGTAAATCTCGTAAAGAGACAAGCAGATGGAAACTATGAATTTGATTGGCAAAGATATGAAGAAACAATCAGAAAGACTACTAGATTCCTTGATAACATCATTGATGTTAATACCTATCCAGTTCCAGAAATCAATGTAGCATCAAAAGAATCCCGAAGAATTGGATTGGGTGTAATGGGAGTAGCAGATCTCTTGTACAAACTAAGAATCCCATACAACTCTAAAGAGGGATATGAACTACAATCCAAACTATCTGAAGCCCTAACATACTATTCCATGGAAGAAAGTGTAGCCCTTGCAAAGTCTCGTGGTGAATTCCCACTATGTTCCAAGACCGAGTATCCTGAAGGAAAGATTCCAGTTGCAGGCTATTATGAAAAGCCAAAGGAATCTCACTCCTATGAATGGGATGCATTAATTGAGAAAATAAAACAATATGGAATAAGAAACGTCCTAACCACAACAGTGGCCCCCACAGGTACCCTGTCAATGATTGCAGACTGTTCAAACGGAATGGAACCTGCATTTGCATTGGTATTTGAAAAGAGAGTTACTGTAGGAAGATTCTTCTACACAAACAAAATTGTTGAACAAGTCCTAAAAGAAAATAATCTATACACAGATGAAATTCTTGCAAAGATTGCAGACAACTACGGATCATTGAAAGGAATTGAAGAAATTCCTCAATGGATGCAAGATGTCTTTGTAACTGCAATGGACATTCACTGGTCTGATCACTTGATGGCTCAGGGAGTGTGGCAAGACTGGATTGGAAATGCAATTGCAAAAACAATCAACATGCCATATGATGTAACTGCAGAAGATGTAAAATCTGCATATCTGCTAGCACATGAAATTGGTCTCAAAGGTATCACAGTTTACCGTGATGGCTCTAGACACAAACAAGTCCTTCACATGACTAGTGATAATGCACAAAAAACATTTGATGTTACACCAAGTGAACATGTAACAAGTTATGTTACACAAAACATCACAAACCCATACATCAAATCACAAGTTAATGCTGCACTTGCATTGAAAGTACATGACGAAGAAATCAAAGCTGAACCAATCCAACAAGAAGAAGTTTCAGAAGATCGTCTATGTCCAACATGTAAGAACAACCTTGTATTTGTAGAAGGTTGCAGCATCTGCATTGAATGTGGATTTAGTGGTTGTACTTCTGGATAAATACCAGAATCACAACTTTTTTACTTTCTTTTCTTTTTGAGTTCATATGGATAAGAAGATTCTAGGCATGGCTGTAGGTGTGGCTGTAGTTATAGCAATTGCAGCCAGCGTTCTAAGTATTTCTAGTTCTGAAGTTATTCCTCAAAAGACTAATGAGAAAATTGGATTGGTGATAAATTCTCCAAATCAATCTGTAACCTTACAAGAACTAGATGAAATCTATGCTACTGCATCTGAATCTGGAATTGGAAGAAGTAATGTCTATCTTTTTTGGAATTTAATTGAACCAGAACGCGGTGAATACAATTGGCAATATTCTGATGCTTTGATGAGTTTTAATCAAAAAAATAATCTAAAAGTCACACTTTACTTTTCAATAATTAATGGAGAAACATTAGGACCATTCCCAAATTGGATTGGAAAACCTCCACTTCAATCGCTTGGGGAAGATAGAGTAATCAATGTCCTTGATGCAATTTTATCCCGATATGATATTGTTGATACTGTGATTCTTGCAGGAGAAACAGAATCTCAATTCAGATACTATGAACAAAATATTCCTGTTTACAAAGAACTTTTCACCGGAATATATGATGGAGTTAAAGAAAAACATCCTGATGTAAAAATTGGAAATGCATTTGCCTTACACCAAGTTTTGAATAAGAATTTGAGATATATCGTAACTGATTTGGATGTTGGTGATTTTGTTGCATTCTCTTATTCTCCAGTTGACACAGTTGGCGATATGGTAAAAACTCCACAACAAGCAAAAGAAGAACTAGAACAGATTATTGATTTAGCAGGAGATAGGAAGGCTGCTATTTTTGAGATTAGTTGGAGCACATCTGATTTTGTTGGAGGAAGTGAAGAATCTCAAACTGAATTTTTAGAAAAATCCTTTGAATTTTATACAGAAAATGAATCAGAATTAGAGTTTTTCACCTGGTATAGGCAAAATGACAAGCCTGAAGGAACTTGTGCATTTGAAGCACAAGAGATTGGAGAAGACAAGCTTTCAGTAGGAGGTTCAGGTTTTGGCAGTAGTGAACATGTAATTGAGAGACTAAATCATTATGTCTGCAATGCTGGATTGTTTGATGAGGATGGTAATCCAAAATCAGGTTGGAATGAATTTAAAAATCAAATCCAGATGACAAACTAAAATGGTTTCCATTATTTTAGCAGAATCTGCATTAGAACTTGTTCCCTCTGAATTAAAACACCATCCTTCAGTAATTTCACATGCAAGAAAACTAGGAAAATATTCCTCTGAAATTCTATTAGATAACTCGTGGCATTTTGCAGCAATGAAAGGAATCACCAATGAATTAAAGAGAGGAAGACCTGACCTTGTACACTTTTCAATACTCGAAGCTACGACCATCCCTCTTTATCTGAAAAACAAAATCAAACTCTACATCCATACAATTGATGATAAAGTGATCTATTTTGGTCAAAATGTTCATGTGCCAAAATCTTATCATAGATTTGCAGGATTGATTGAAAAATTGTATAAAGAAAAAAAGATTACATCAAACGAAAACACACTACTTGAAATCAAAGACAAAACATTTTCAGAATTAATTGATGAAATAAATCCATCAAAAGTGATTGGATTTTCTACCAAAGGCACTCAAAATTCATATGAAAAAATTGCAGGAGATATTATTGATGATTATTGCCTTGTATTTGGTGGATTCCAGAAAGGACATTTTTCAGACTCTATTGAAAAACAATTTACTCAAATGTATTCTGTTGGTGATGAATCCTTTGAAGGCCACACTGTAGTTGCTAGAATGCTCTATGAGTACGAAAAAACCATTTTTATGTAGGCATAGAAATTTGCATTTTGTTGCAGTCATAGTATAGCCTGGTTAGTATTCGGGGTTTCCAACCCTGTGACGCGGGTTCGAATCCCGCTGACTGCATTTCTTTGATTCTAATAAGAAGTAATTTTTAGGTGTGACTTTAGAAATTATTGTGAAACCTGCAGTAAGAAAACTTGCAATGGAGAGAATGCAAATTCTAATAAAAAATGCAATTAGTAATGCAAAAACCGATCCTGAACTTTCTCAACGCCAAGCTCTTCTTGCCCGAAGAATTAGTACTAGACATAAAATTCGAATGCCTTATGAGCTTAGGATGGTTTTCTGCAAAAAATGCAAATCATTCATTGCACCTGGAGTCAATTCTAGAATTCGTTTGGGTAGGGCATCTGTCAAGTCGATCAGAATATCTTGCTACTTGTGTGGGCATACGTACCGAAAAATAATATCTCAATGATTTATAAGACGATTCTCGATTTTTTGTCTTCATGGCAAAGGTATACGATGTACCCGCAGATGTGTTGATAGGAAAACTAGCTGATATTCTAAAAAATGAAGATATTCCAGCTCCTTCTTGGATTCCATTTGTTAAAACTGGGGCTCATGCTGATAAACCACCACAAAACCGTGATTGGTGGCATACTAGATGTGCATCAATAATGAGAAAAATTTACCTTAATGGCCCAATTGGAGTTAACGAATTAAGAAAAGATTATGGTGGTGGTAAACCATCTGGTTATGGTGCAGCTCATCACAAAGATGCTGGTGGCGCAATTATTAGAAACGCAATTCATGGATTAGAAAAATTAGGCTATTTAGAAAAAGTTGAGAAGAAAGGACGTGTAATTTCTAAACAAGGTATGCAAAAACTTGATAGATTAGCAACAGAAATTCTAAAAGAAATGATTGTTGAAAATCCTCAATTGAAAGTTTACACTTAGATTCAAAATGAGTTTTCCTGAATCAGACGATTTACCTAAAGATAATACAAATCACGAACTAGCTGCACAAAAAGAGCATATTCTAAAACAAATTCTAGTCCCTGAAGCAAGAATGAGATTAAACAATATCAAAATGGTAAAACCAGAATTGGCCGATCTTGTTGAACAATATTTGATAGGAATGGCTACTCAGGGAAAAATTCCTGGTCAAATTACAGACGATCAATTAAAGCAAATTTTACTTTCTACCCAACAACCAAAACGTGATTTTAAGTTCAATCGTGTCTGATCCCAGATAAAATATAATTATGGGTAAGCAACCGGTTATTTTATGAAAGCCGTTGTATACAATGAATATGCACCAGATGATAATTATGCTAAGATCCTTAAAGTCCAGGATATAGACGAACCAAAACCAAAACCAGATGAGGTAATTTTTACCAATAAAGCATCTGCCCTAAATTATAATGATATTTGGGGAATGAGAGGAGTTCCAGTAGCAGTTCCTCTTCCACATGTTTCAGGTTCCGATGTAGCTGGAGAAGTAATCGCAGTAGGCGAAGATGTACAAAATTTCAAAGTAGGTGACAGAGTTGTCTCTCACTCTAATTTAGCATGCAGAGTTTGTAAAGCATGTACTGATGGTAGAGAATTTGACTGTACCAGAAGACAAGTTTGGGGTTTCCAAACTGGACCGCTATGGGGTGCATACTCTGAACAAATTCACTTACCAGAAGTCAATGTTTCAAAAATTCCTGACAGTGTTTCATTTGAAGATGCAGCAGCAGCTTCCATGACTCTTCTAACTTCATGGCACATGCTAGTTGGTAGGGCAAACATTACTCCAGGACAAACAGTACTCATAATGGGTGGTGGTTCTGGTGTCGGAAGCTTTGCAATTCAAATTGCAAAATTATACAACTGTGATGTAATTGCAACTGCAAGCCCAGACAAATTAGACAAATGTCTAGAACTTGGAGCAGATCATGCAGTAGACCACAGAAAAGACGATTGGCAAAAAGAAGTCTTTAAAATTTCAAAAGAACTAGCAAAAACAAAAGGAGAAGCACCTGGTATTGATATTGCATTTGATCACATTGGTCAAACTCACTTCAACAAACAACTAACCTTACTAAAGTATGGTGCAACTCTTGTTTCATGTGGTGCCACAACAGGTTACGACGCACAAATAGATCTTAGACACATATTCTTCAAAGGAATTAACGTCTTAGGTTCAACACAAGGAACAAAAGCTGAACTAGATCAAGGTCTTTACTGGATGGGTCAAGGAAAACTAAAATCCATTGTTGACTCTGTCTATACATTTGAGCAAGCAGCAGAGGCTCACACAAAAATGTTAGAAGGTAAATTCTTTGGCAAAATCTTAATGAAGCCTGAAGGCGCTTAGTCATTTAATGACTCAGCTCTTCAGAAGTCTCATTTTTGTTCCTGGAAATAATCCTAGATTTCTAGAAAAAGCAAAAAATCTTCAGGCTGATATTGTATGTTTTGACTTAGAGGATTCTGTTCCCGATAATGAAAAAACAAATGCCAGAAAGCTAATCAAATCTGCTCTTAAATCTCGAAAATCATATCAATCTTCAATTTTTGTTCGTACAAACTCTCCCCTATCTGGCAAAATTCCTACTGATCTTAAAGAAATTGTTCAAAAAGGAATTGATGGAATTGTTATTCCTAAAGTTAACAATGAAAAAGAACTGAAAAAAATCGAAAAAATAATCTCGGGACTGGAGAAAACACGAAAACTAAAACCAATTCAAATAATTCCTTCAATTGAATCTGCTGAAGGTGTTGTAAACACATTTCAAATTGCCTCTAGCAGCAAAAGAGTTGTTGCAGTAGTTTTTGGCGTATTTGATCTCCTAAATGATATTGGTGTGGAATATACTAAAGACGCTGAAGGTGCAAAATATTCTCGAAGAAAAATTCCTATTGATGCACACGCTGCAGGTGTATCTGCAATAGATGCTATCTGGCAAGATCTTAAAGATTCAAAGGGATTAGAAAAAGATTGTAAAATAGGAAAAAGTTTAGGATATTCGGGAAAAAGCATTATTCATCCAGATCATATTTCTATAACTCACAAATTATTTCATCCAAACAAAAGCGAAATTGAATGGGCTGAAAAAGTTTGTAAAACTTACCTTGAATCCACAAAGAAAGGAAAAGGTGCTACCACTGTTGAAGGAAAGATGATTGATGAAGTTCATTTTAAACAAGCAAAAGCATTACTTGAACTTGTGAAATAACTCATTCCAAATTTTTAATTATTGACTTCATTGTTGTACTTTTTTCAAATATCTTTTTAGGCACGATTCCACTGACTATGAGTTTCTCTTTTTTAGCATCTATCAAAATTTCTTGAAAGACACATTGAATTTTTGATATTTTTTTACTTTCACTTAGTACCTTTCCTGTCTCTATGAAAAATCCTTTGATTAGAAGGTTTTCTATTTTTCTATATCCTGAAGTTTTAGGAACACCTGACTCTCTTAGGATTTCTGGTATGGTGTGTTCACTTTTTAGAATTGATATGATCATTTTTCTAGTTTCATCATCTCCAAATATATCTAAAATAAAATGAATTAGTTTTGGATCAAGAATGGTTAGATGATAGTTTTCTTTTACTTTTTTTACCTGAATAATTTCTTTTAGGCATTCTTTTTCAAATTCATCAATGTCTAATTCAGAATTTTTTTTAATAATTTTTAATAATGTTTGAAAGTGTTCAGCTGAAAGCTTGATTGACATTCCATGTTCTAAAAATAATTCTCGTTCAATTTTTTTTAGCGTATCTACATCAATTTTTTTCTTGATCTTAGTACGTAGAGATGTTGAAATTAATCTGTCTAATCCCGCCATATATGATGTCAGAAGATCTAAAATATAAAGAACTCATTAATTTTATGAATTTATGAGCAAATCTGTTATCATCATTGATGATGATGAGGATACTGTTCGATTATTTTCTGAATTTCTTGAAGAAAAAGGAATCAATGTTGTAGGGAATGGATTTGATGGTGTTACTGCAGTTAAATTATATAAAAAATTGAAACCTGATGTTGCCTTGATCGATCTTAACATGCCTAATGGTTCTGGCTTTTACGCAATCAAGAAAATTCAAGAATTCCAACCCAAAGCACGAATTATTGCAGTTACAGCTGATACCAGTACAGAAACTGAAGAAAAATTACAAAAACTCAATGTACCTGTAGTTCAAAAGCCATTCAATATTGAACACATTGTTTCAAGCATAAACGAATAATTCCCATTTTTGGGATATTTCATATATTGTTATATTATAATTCTCATACTTTACACACATGGCAAAACGAGTAACCGTAATGATTGATGATGACATCGATAAGAAACTTCGACTTCGTCAAGCAAAATTAATTCAACAAGAACAAGCCTCCTATAGTTATTCTAAAGTATTGAACGAAACCATTCGTAAAGTCTTAAAATAACTGGGAATTTTCCTTTTTTCAGAATAGATTAAAGATAATGAAATTTTATCTAATTATTAGAAATGGTGAATCTCCTAGATCCTAGCAATGTCATTACTAGGATGTTTAATGCAGGAAAATATGAAGAGATGTATACCTATTGCAAGGGGTTGCTCGAAAAAATTCCTAATGATATGGTTGCACTTCAAAACATTTGTTTGTCTCTGATTTATCTGGAAAAATATCAAGAGGCGGTATCTTATTGTGATAAAGTTCTTGAAATAAAAAAATCTGATACATATGCATTAAAAAATAAAATTTATGCATTAGAAAGTTTAGGCCAATATAAGGAAGTTCTAAAGTTATGTGAAGAAATTCTTTCCTCTAATCCTACTGATTCGTGGACATTGAATAGTATGGGTTTGTCGTTAAATGAATTGAATCAACACAAAGAGGCACTTGAATATTATGAAAAATCATTGACAATAGATCCAAACGATGTTACAGCCTTGATGAATAAAGCTATATCTCATAGTCATTTAGGTAATTACAAAATTGCTATAGAGTTTTACGATAAAGCACAATTAGTTGATTCTAGCCTCAAAGAAATTCCTCTTGCTAAATCTAAATTATTTGAAAAATTAGGTGACAATGATAACGCATTTCTGGCAGCTCAGGGAATTCTTAACAAAGATATGGAAAAAATCAAACAAGCAGCAAAAAAAAATAAATGCTCTTTATTTCATCAAGTTTGTGAAAATGAATTTGAACAATTAGATTCAAAAAAATCTTAAATGAAAATTAACTAAATCATTTTATACGTGAATTTGTAGGTGATTTTGATGTTTACAGGAATTGTAGAAGGAATAGGTAAAGTAGAAAAAATTTCTAGAAATACAAAAAATCGTAGTGCAGTACAAATGACTGTAAACTTGGGAAAACATGCAAAAGGATTGAAAATTGGACAAAGTGTTGCACTAAATGGTGTATGTCTTACTGCAACAAAACTCACTAAATCTAATTGTATTTTTGAAATGATTGAAGAAACTACAAAGAAAACAGATCTTGGAAATCTTGAAGTTGGAGGAATAGTAAACATTGAACGAAGTTTAAAAGCAGGAGATCGATTAGAAGGCCATTTTGTTTTAGGACATGTTGATGGTGTGGGAACAATCAAAAAAATTCTAAAAAAACCTAAAGAAGTTCAAGTTTGGTTTGAAGTACCTAAAAAACTAGCAAAATACGTGGTCAAAAAAGGTTCTATTGCAGTTGATGGAATCAGTTTAACCGTAACTGACATCAAAAAAAATCTAGCTTCAGTTTCACTAATTCCTCATACAATTGAAGTCACAAATTTTCAAACAAAAAAAGTAGGCGACAAAGTTAATATTGAAACTGACATTCTTGGAAAATACATTCTAAAATAAACCTAATAATCTACTACTTTATTGGTAATTACCAATTTTTAAGTAAACTTTATAATCGGTTTGAAGATTTTTTTGTTTATGTCACTTGAAACTGCATTACACTCTCTAAAAAGAGGCGAATTTGTACTCTTGTTTGATTCTGCTGGACGAGAAAATGAGATTGACATGGTGGTGGCCGCAGAATTTGTAACTCCTGAACATGTTGCACGAATGCGTCAACATGCTGGTGGATTACTTTGTATTGCAATAGATAATCAATTTGCAAATTCACTTGAACTAAAGTACATGCATGAAATTTTATCTGATTCATCAATTTCTAACAAGGAGATGATTATGGGATTAGCTCCTTATGGTGATCACCCAACATTTTCATTATCTGTAAATCATTATCAAACTTATACTGGAATTACTGATAATGATAGATCATTAACAATACGAGAAATGGCAAATATTTACAATGTTGAAAATAAACAAAAAAAGTTTGCATCATCTTTTAAAACTCCAGGACATGTTCCTTTACTAATTGCATCAAAAGGTTTGTTAGGAGCACGCCAAGGACATACAGAAATGTCTGTTTATCTTGCACAAATTGCAGGTTTGACTCCTGTCACTGCAATTTGTGAAATGATGGATGCTGAGACATACACTGCATTATCTGTTGATAAAGCAGAAAAATTTGCAAAACAAAATGGAATTCCATTAATTGATGGAAAAGAACTATTAGAATACGCCAAGGTGCATTAATTTTGAATATTGCTATAGTAGTTTCGGAATTCAATGAGGATGTGACATCTAGGATGCTCTCAGTTGCACAAGAAAAAGCTGATTCTTTAAAATTGAAAATAATACATACATGTTCTGTTCCTGGTGCATATGATATGCCTATAATAGTTGATTCGTTATTGCAGAAAAGTGATGTTGATGCTGTAGTTACTTTAGGCGCAATTATCAAGGGGCAAACTAAACACGATGAAGTAATTTCTCATGCTGCTGCTCAAGCACTTACTGATTTATCCATAAAATATCAAAAACCTGTATCTCTTGGAATATCTGGTCCTGGAATGCAAGAAAGACATGCCCATGCTAGAATTAGGCCTGTGGCTGAACGTGCTGTAGAAGCAGTAGCAAAAATTTCATCAGAACTTAAAAGGATTCAAAAATGATTCAACTAAGTATTTTGAAAATAACCGGATATGGTCCATGGACTTTGACTTTAGGCAGTGACAGAGAACATGAACTACAAATACTTCAGGCATCTTTGTACAAGCAGGTACAAAAATTATTTTCTGAAAAAAACTGCCTTGTTTTTCTTAATAGATCTGATGAATTTTTTGTTGTTTCTAATGGTATTGGTTTAGAAGATCACATTCAAATTCAAAAAACACTTGAAAAATCATTTGAAGTACATCTAACAATTTCAATAGGTTTTGCTGAATCTCCATTTGAAGCAAATTTGAAAGCATATGAAGGAAAGAAAAACAAAATTGTTTTAGATAAAGAACATAATATTTTTGGTTTTGTTAATGAGTCATCTGACTCTAAAGTTACTATCATGCATTTGGATGTTGATGATTTAACATCTCAAAGAACAACAAATTCTCCATATGAAATTTCTTCAATAATTTTTCAATTGTATTCTAAAATGTCAAAATATTTCTTGGAGAAAAATTCTTTGACATTTTTTATGGGAGGTGATAACTTTATGGTTGTTGCAAGTGATGATGGAAAAAATTCTGTACAGGATTTCATTAATATGATTAAAAATGATGATAAAATTTCTTTGAATTGTGGTATAGGTAATGCTAGTACGTGTAGAGATGCTGTAAAATTGGCCACAAAATCTCTTGACACAATTCGTGAAATTCGAGATTCAGGAAAAGAAAAACCTGAAGTTTATGAATTATCATGTTAATCAAAAACATTAGCATTCTTTTAGGAAAAGAATTAGATTTTATAACAAAAACAAGTGTTCAAATCCAAAATGGAAAATTCAAACGTATTCAACCTAACATTAAACCAAGTGGCACAGAAGATTCAATTGATTGTGAAGGTCTCTTACTAATTCCTGGATTCATCAATGCACATACCCACATAGGTGATTCCATTGGAAAGGATGTTACTTTAGATAGTTCAGTGGATAAAAAAATACATCCTGTTTTTGGTGCAAAATCAAAAATTCTAAAAAATACCCCTCCTGAGAATCTGTCTAATTTTATGAAAAATACTTGTCACTCTATGCTTCGAAAAGGAATTACCACTTTTGTTGATTTTAGAGAAGGAGGATTAGACGGTGTCATTTTATTAAAAAAAACATTATCTGAAGTTCCTATACGATCAATCATCTTGGGTAGATTAGATTTTTACCAAAACTCCACAGAAATTAAAAAAAATCTATCTCTCCCTAAAGAAAAAGCCAAGGAACTACCTCTAATTCTTCAGAAATGTGATGGTATTGGAATTAGTGGTGCAAATGAGAATAGTAATTCTGTTTTGAATCATTATTCAAAAACTTCAAAGATTAGAGCAATTCACGCTTCTGAAACAAAACAAAGTGTTTCAAGATCTAAAAGAATGACTGGAAAATCTGAAACAATTCGTGCACTATCTATGAAACCTCATTTCCTTGTTCATATGACTCATGCATCAAATAGTGATCTTCATGTAGCGGCAAAAAAAGTCAGAGGAATTGTTATTTGTCCAAGAGCTAATGCCTCCTTAGCTGAAGGAATTCCAGACATCCCCCTAATGCAAAAAGCTGGTTGTATACTTGGATTAGGCACAGACAATGTTATGATAAACTCCCCTGATATGTTCCGAGAAATGGACTATCTATGGAAAGTTACAATGGGTATTCATAAGAAAAGAATCAATCCAAAAGAAATTCTAAAAATGGCCACAGTAAATGCTGGAAGAATATTGAAAAAAGACATTGGTGTTGTTGAGACAAAAAAAATTGCTGACTGTATATTTCTCAATAAGCATGCATTAGATTTAGAACCAATGCATGAACCTTATGCATCAATTGTTCATAGAGCATCTGAATCTGCAATTCAAGCAGTAATGGTTGGAGGTAAAATAGTTCATGGAAAAATCTAGACCTCACATAATTCTAAGTGGAGCAATATCTATTGATGGAAAAATTGCAACCAAAGTAAATGATTCTAAACTTTCGTCAAAAGAAGATATTCAAAGACTTCATAAATTACGTTCAAATGTAGATGCAATTCTTGTTGGAAAAAATACCGTTTCACGTGATAATCCACTTCTAACTGTTCGATATGTTAAAGGAAAAAATCCTACTAGGATCATTTTAGATTCTAAAGGAACCATTTCCGAAAAATCAAAAATTCTACAATCTAGCGATAAAGTCCCAACCATAATTGCAGTATCAAAAAAAATTAGTAAAACAAATCTCGAAAAACTACAGAAATTTCCTATTGAGATAATTACTGTTGGTAATGATTCTGTTAATCTAAAATTATTATTAAAAAAACTCTCAAAAAAGAAAATCAAGACAATATTAGTTGAAGGTGGAGGAACCATAAATTGGGAATTTGTTAAGCAGAAACTTTTTGATGAGGTGATAGTAACTCTGTCTCCGTTTTTAATTGGTGGAGAAGATGCAATTTCTTATTTACGAGGTGCTGGATTTAGCAAGATTTCTAATTCACCAAATCTTAGACTCAAATCAGTTAAGAGGCTCAAAAATCATCTAGTTTTACATTATGAAAAGCTCTAAGTTCTTATACTTTATTTCGAATACAACTACAAGAAATTGGCAGTAAAAAAGAAAACAACCAAAAGAAAAACTACCACAAAAAAGAAGGCTGCACCAAAAAAGAAGGCTGCACCAAAAAAGAAGGCTGCACCAAAAAAGAAAGCTACTAAATCAAAAGCAAAGAAACCAGCATTTGGTGGATATGCCATTAGTTTTGCAGGACGTAAAGAAACCGCTGAACAAATATTTGGTAAAAAACCAATTGCCCCAAGTGAAATGACCAAAAAGATTTGGGCATTTGTAAAATCAAAAAGCCTTTCTAATCGTTAAACCCACTTGTTAACGATAAACCGTTAACACTTTCTATCTTTTAATTATTTTAAAAAAATAAGATATAGATACTGGAAATAATGTAAATTCATCATGTCAACTGCATCACTAAGACGTGATCATGAATTAATTGAAAAAGTTGTCAAAGCAATGGATGCGACTATTTCATTATTAAATGAAAATAAAAAAATTCCTGAATCAATTTTACTTCCTGTTATTGATTTTTCAAAAAATTTTACAGATGTTTGTCATCATAGTAAAGAAGAAAATTCTCTATTTCCTGCATTGGAACAAGCTGGATTGCCAAAAAACATGGGTCCTATTGCAATGATGTTAATAGATCATGAACGTTCTAGAGAAATTGCAGCAAGTATGGAATCTTCTGCAAAGGAATATCTTTCTTCAGGTGAATCTGCAAAATTAATTTCTGACATGAAACAATATGTAGAACATATCACAGAGCATCTTTGGAAAGAAAATAATCGATTGTTTATGATGGCAGAAGCTCGATTACAATATGTTGCACAAAAAGTAGATGGAGAATTAAATGAAATTGAAGCTACAAAACTCAAAGATTTGGGAAAGACTAGACAACATTATGAAGATCTTGCTGAAAATCTCACCCGAGATGTTGCTGAGCACGGAAATTAGGCTTGACAAACAGTAAATTTGGTCAAGTAATTGCTGTACGAAAATTTGCAAATGGTGACATTGAATTAGATTTCTATCATGATGATGTGGTTACAGAATATAGATATTCATCTGATCCAAGTCGATTAGGAAACTTCCCAAAAGAATTGGCTGAAACTTTAGCATCCACTTTATCTACAGATATCTGTATTGAGATTTTCTTTGGAGATGATGGAACCCCTACACATGTAGAATTAGAAGAGTGTGACGATGAAGATGAAGACGATGAAGAAGAATTTGACGAGGACTTTGTCCCAGAGGAATCATGAACTCTGAATGTAACTCAAAGCTCAAGGCGTTCCCAAGATCTCTTTGATCTTCACTCAATAATACATGTCATCGAGTGTCCTCGTCACTGTATAATACGCTAAAATTATACTTAAAGGATCCTCATAATTTCAATTATGAAAAATTATTCTACGTAATGGTGATGTGTTAGGTTATCGTAGAATCTAACTGATTTTAGATTTACAAACTCTAACATTCCATATCTTGATAATTCTCTTCCAAATCCACTATGTTTAATTCCACCAAAAGGAATTCTTGGATCTGAAATTACTACGTTGTTTACACTAACAATTCCTGATTCAATTCTTCTTGACATTTTGTCTGCTTTGGCAAGATCTTTTGTCCAAATACTTGCTCCTAATCCAAATTCACTGTCATTTGCCATCTTGATAGCTTCACTTTCATTTTCAACAATTGTTATTGGTGCTACTGGTCCAAACGTTTCTTCTTTTGCGATTCTCATGTCTGGTGTGATGTTTGTCAGAATTGTTGGTTTGTAGAAATATCCCTTTCCATCCATCTTTTCTCCTCCTAGTAATACTTCGGCACCTTTTGCCTTTGCATCCTCGACAATTCCTGAAATTGTTTCTAACCCATCTTTGCTTGATAGTGGCCCAATATCTGTATCAATTGACATTGGATCTCCAACTTTAAGTTGAGATGCTTTTTTGATGAATAATTCAATAAAGTCTTTGGCAATATTTTTGCCTACAAAGAATCTTTTTGAGGCTACACAACTTTGTCCACAGTTGATAAATCTGCCCTTTACAGCACCCTCAGCTGCTTTTTCTATAATGGCATCATCTAATACAATGAAAGGATCACTTCCTCCTAATTCTAAAACACATTTTTTTAGATTCATAGCAGCCCGTTCACCAACTTTTGCTCCTGCATTTGTGCTTCCAGTAAATGTGACAGCATTAACCTCTGAATCAATGAGATGATTTGCAGAATCTACACTTCCAACTACTGTTGAAAATACTCCTTCAGGTATTCCTGCATCTGCAAATGCTTTTTCAATTTCAATACCTGATTGCATAGTGACTCTAGATGGTTTCATAACAATCACATTTCCTGCCATCAAACAAGGTGCTGCAAATCTTAGAGCTTGCCAATATGGAAAGTTCCATGGCATGATAGAACCAATTACTCCTAGTGGTTCAAATGTAAGAAAACTCTTTCTTGCATCTGTGTTTAATACTTCGTCAGTAAGGAAACTATCTCCATGGTCTGCATAAAATTCTAAAGCCCAAGCACATTTTTCAACTTCACCAATTGATTCTTTTAGTGCCTTACCCATTTCGCTAGTTGCAATTTTTGCTAACTCTGTTTTGTTTTTCTTTAAATGTTCAACTAAATTGTAAATGTAACTTCTACGTTTTTCATAATCTTTTTTCCATTCAGGAAATGCTCTTTTTGATTTTCTAACTAATTCAAATACTTGATCTCTATCCATTGCTGAAAATGTAGTGATATCTTCACCTGTTGCAGGATTTACTGTAGTAATCTGACTCAGAATATTTCAGAATCATTCCTCTTATTTATTCTAGTAACCTAAAATCCAGTATTTTGGTAATTTAATTAGAAAATCTGTTGCATATCTTTTTTGATTTCATCAATTTTCTTTTGATATGCCTTTTTTGATTTATCATTCTTTTTTAGATTAAGGACATTTCCACATGAAGGACACTTGAACATTCCTTCAAGAGCATCCTCAAATGTTACTCTTGGACAGTCTTCATTTCCACAATGGTAAAAATCTGATGCATTTTCATAGTCTAGTCTTTGTTGTAATCTCTCCTCGATTTTCTTTTTTTGATTTTCAATGAAATGCTCTACTTCTTCTCTCCTAGTTCTCCATCTGTAGACAAACCATCCTTTTCTTTCATCTTTTACTCTGATTCCTGTAATGAGAGATTTTCCAAAAAGATCATACAGTACTTTTCTTACCATATTGATTCTAAGTCCTGTGGAACTGGCAATTTCTTCATCAGTTGCATCTTCTGCTTTTAACAATGAACGAGCTACTTTGAGATATTCGTCTCCTCCAATCATTGAAGCAATTCTGACAAAAGGATCTTCGTACTTGTCTACCAACTCTAATTTCTCCTGATTTTCTATTATTAATCCCTTGTTTCTTTTACCTGGACATTTTTGCCTGTTTTTGTGGGTATGATCTTCCTCTTTGCATCTGGAAACTCTTTTTCAAATTGCTGACCTTCTTGAATACGATCTAAGAGTATGGCAAGAGCACTTATCTCAGAATGAGGTTGACTGCCTATCCCCACATTATAATCAGCTAATTCATAAATTTCTCTAGGAACCTTTTCAGCCCCAACAACGATTAGCAATTTTTCTTCTCCTCGAATTGTCTCTTGAACATCATTAATTTTCTCACCATACATTGAAAGATGCACTATTTTGAAACCATCCTCTTTTTTCTTTTTGACAATTGGTTTCCAATTTTCTATAAATTCAACTGTAAAATTGCCACCCCATGTTTCATTAATTTTCCCTAGCGTATCTTTTATCTCTGGGTTGACTTCTGTCATGAAAATTGTTTTTGCACCAAATGCTCTTGAAACTAATGCCACATGAGTCGTAACACGGTCATCTCTGACTAGTCTTTGTCCAATACGAACAACTTCAATTTCCAAATGTCTTTTCAACTCCTAAGTTTTTTTCAAATTTGTTTGAATTGTAGCTATCCAAAATATCTCTTATCAATTCTTTGAGATGTTTTACATTTTTTCCTGTTTTTGCAGAAACTGGAATCCATTTTTTATTATCTATTAAATTTAGTGTCTTTATTTTTTCTTCAATTTCACTATTTTCTAATAAATCTGATTTATTTAGAGCATATACCATTCTATCTTTTTCAACTCCTAACTCACTAAGCGTTCTCATACAACTTGAAAATTTCTTTTTCAATTCAAAAATAGAGTCACTGATATCTATTACCACAATAATGATATCCGTATGACCTAATTCTTCCAATGTTGATTTGAATGCGTCAATCATGTATGCAGGTAATTTACTGATGAAACCTACTGTATCTGAAATCAAAAATGGCTCTTGATTAATGGTAACTCTTCTTGTAGTTGTAGAAAGTGTAGTAAATAACTCACTGCTCTGATCTCTTGTTTCTCCTGTCATCATGTTAAACAAGGTAGTTTTTCCCGCCGAAGTGTATCCTGCAAGTGAGATTGTTTTGAATCCCATTCTTTTTCTTCCTTGTCTGTGAAGTTCTCTTTGTTTTCCAGCTTTTTCTAATTTTGATCTAACAGTGCCCATTCTATGTTTGATATCATTATAGTAAACATCAACCTCAAATTTTCCTATTCCCATAAATCCTGGTTGTTCACCCATACTTGAAAGTCGAACTTTTTCTTTTGCTCTAGCCATTTCATATCTTAGTTGAGCTAATTTTACTTGTAATTTTGACTCTGCACTTGATGCCCTACTTTCAAAAATTTCAAGAATTAATGCTTCTCTATCCAAAATTTCTCTATGTAATACTGATGCCAAATTATAATTCTGACTTGGTTTTAAAACCTCATCAAATACTATAACATCTGGTCTGATTTTCTCTGCAATCTCTTCAAGCTTTTCCAAAATCCCGCCACTAATTCCGTACTTTGGTTTTTTCAAGAATTTCTGTTTGATTGTGTGAACTACTTGAAAACCTGCTGCATCACAAAGCCCTTTTGCCTCATTAATCACATCTTCCTTATCATACGTGATTAAAATTGCCGATTTCATTTTGATTCCATGCTTTTACTATCAACCGAGTTAAAGATTCTAACTATTTTGAAAATTATGCCGTTTTTTTGATTGCTTTTTCTATGTTCATGTTTAGGACTATTTCTGCAATATCACTGGCATATTCCGAAATTCTTCTGATGTTTTCTGTCATCCTCCTAACTCTATAGATCTCTTCATCATCTTTTAGTGATTTTGAGGCTTCTCTAACCTTTTTCTCAAATTTTGCAATGTCGTTGGTTTTTTCAATGGTTTTTTCAGCCTGTGCGTAATCTTCTTTGAATAAAGATAGGCATGCATCATCTAATGCAGATAGGCAGAATTCATTCATGTCTTGTAATTTTTGTAAAATTTCCTTTTTCACTGATTTTTTAAATTCCAAAAGATCTTTGGCAATGAATGCTGCGTGGTCCCCTGTTCTTTCTATATTTTTTACTACCAATCTGTATCCTAGACAATTTCTTGGATTTCTAAAACCCATCTCTTTTAACATATGTTCATTTTGGATTGCTATCTTTAACTGACGAATAATGTAAAATCCGAATCTATCTACTTCATCATCTGTATTGATTACCTCTTGTGCTAAATCTAAATTATTTTCTTTGACAGCTAGTATTGCATCGCTGGACATTGATTTTGCCAAGTGAATCATTCTCTTGAATGCCCCGTCAACTGATAATTCTAATAAATTTACTAGAACTTGCACTGTGATTCCACTACTCGAATCTGAAATAATTTCAGAACCCATCAACATTCGCTTAACTGCTTCCTTTACAGTGTTTCTTTGAATCGGACTTAATCTCCCATCTTTTGGTTTTACATTAATTGTTTTGAAACCCAAGAAATAAAGTGAAATTAATTTCCTTACAATAGAAGATGCTTTTTCTTCAGAATTAATTTCAATTACTGCCTCTTCTTTTTTCTGACTACGTGATTCAAATTTTGGAGGGTAAAGCTCTAGAGTTGATGAGCCTTTTCTCACCATTCTAATCTGATCACCTTGTTTTAATCCTAAATCTATAATCCATTGTTTTGGTAATGAAACTATATACGATGATTTACCTGTAAATTGAATTTTCCTTGTTTCTTCTCTTTCTTCCATAAACTACATGAAAAATCCTATTCTATATAGTTTTTTGATTTTACCATATGTTATCATTGAACTAATATTTAGAATAAATCTAGTCTGGATATGGATCACATTCTAAAACTTCAGTCTTCTATTGACTCTCTATTTGGAAATGATACATCAAAACATCTTCCAAAAGATATTGAAATGACCTTCTCAAGGAAAACTGGCAGAATTAGAACAGTCATGCATAAAGGAAAACTATTGTGTACATTAAGAATCGATGGTGGGTTGGCAATTAGTCCTTATTTTGCTCAAATGCTAATGAAGAGTAAAACATTCCGAGAAAATTGTGTAGAGGTAAACAAAGATGCTGCACCTTTTGTTCAGGAGGGAAGATCAGTGTTTTGCAAACATGTTGTAAAATGTGGAAAAAATGTTAGAATCTCATCTGATACTCCCATTCTATTCAAAAACAAAGTAATTGCAGTAGGTAGGGCTGTTTTGTCCTATGAGATGATTTCTGATTTTGATAGGGGTGTAGCCATAAAAGTTAGAGATAGTTTAAAAAGTCGTAAAGAGGAAAAAGAACTATGATGCGTGGAGGAAATCGTGAAATGCGAAGAATGATGGATAAGATGGGATTGGATATGAATGAATTATCTAATGTTCAGGAAGTCACCATAAAGACCGATAAAAAAGAGATCATTATTTCAAAACCATCTGTTACCGAAATGAAAGCTAAAGATAATTCCATTTTTACTGTTACAGCTGACAGTTATGAAGAAAGAGAATTAGAAGTTCCAATTTTCTCTGAAGAAGATATTCAACTTGTTAGCCAACAAGCCGGAGTCGATGAGGAAAAGGCCAAAAGTGCATTGGAAGAAGCAAAAGGCGATCTTGCTCGAGCCATTTTATTGCTTACCACTGGATGATCCTTATTTTACGCCTAAAAATACCATAAAAATGAATGATTTAAGTAATGGATTTATCGAAATTCGAGTGTAATGAGTATGGCTGAATCTAAAGTCACTGGAATCATCAAATCTCTAAATGTCTTAGAAGATGATATCGACTCCTTAAACAGCAAAGTTGGAGATATGAAAAAACAACTTTCAGTAAAGGCCCAAAATGAAATAGATTCTCTTATGGAAAAAACTAGAGAAATGGCCACAAAAGAAGCCGAAGTTATGATAAATGCTTCAAAAGAGAAGGCAACTGCTGAATCTGCAAAAATTGCCCAAGAAGGCGAGGCTAAATTATCTGAAATTCAATCAAAAATTGATGCTAATTTTGATGAAGCAGTGAAACATGTTGTGTCAACTGTTTTGAAAGCATAATCCTAAATTCTATATTCTGTTTTATCAAATATCGATCCCTTACTTAACTCTCGTATCGGAATTGCTACTTCTTATGGTAAACCGTACTATAGATTTTCCACATATTTGAAAGCCCTCAAATTGTCATTTGATTCAATTTTACCAGAGGAAATCGGTAGTTATTCTGGACATCTTATTCTTACGACTCGTAAAGAATCCCCAAAAAGATGTGAAAAACCAATACTTCATGAGGATATTTTTGAACATCCACCAACGGTAATCCGTGGAATCATGATGCAAAAACTAAATCTCGATTTTGAAGAAAATGATCTAATTTTAGGAATTGATCCTGGTGAAAGAACTGGATTGTCTGTATTTTATTATGGAAAAGAAATTGAGAGTTCATTCCATTCATCTGTTGAAGAATTAGTTGTTCATATTATACGAGTACTTGGAGGTCTAAGAGCAAAAAGAAAAATTGTAAAAATTGGAAACGGAAATATGCGAATAGCAAAACAAATTGTAACTATGCTGAATCTTAAATTTTGTTCATCTTTTGAATTAGAATTTGTTGATGAAAGAAAGACAAGTATGAAAATTAAGAATTTTAATCAGAGAGGAAAACGAGATATGCTATCTGCAAGATATATCTCTCAAAGAGATGGACATAGACATTCTATATTGCCCCTGTCAATGATTGGTTAATTTTTTTATATTTTAGGAATAAACTTTCCTTTCTTCAGATCATATTGTATGATGTTCTTCTATTTTCTGTATTTTTTTAAGGAAAAACTGCAATTTTTTATCAAACAACTATATTGATACATATCATTTTTTCAAAAAATACGAAATTCAAACAAACTATACATATTTATTGAAGATTTCTTGTTTTTCGTTGCAACAAATTATCCTGATCGTAAATTTAATTAAAATTTTTACAACTTTTATCCATTTTTTATCCATATTTTATCGATCCACCCTTATATACTTATGAATTCTATACAATAATACCAAGATGACTTGTAAAGGAATTTGTGTAAGATATAAGGCTCAAAAGCCTGTTGGAACCGGAAGATATGCTTCTGGACAACGTCGATGTCAAATTTGTGAAATATTCATCAAATGGGAAGGACTATGGTGTCCATGCTGTGGCTATAGATTAAGAACCAAACCACGTAATTTGAAATACAAAGCCAAATTACGAGCAAGAGTTGAGGCTGATTCTATTGAAGCAAAATCAGTTGCAGAAGTTCAACCAGAAGTTGAGGAAATTGCAGTAAAAGCAAAATCTAAAGCAAAAACTGCAAAAGCAAAAACAAAGTCTAAGGAAAAAACTCCATGCAAATATTGTGAGAAATTATTTGTCTATCCAGACAAACACGAAAAAAATTGCAAGAAGAATCCTACTCTAGTTGATGCTTCCCAAGAAAATGAATCAATAGCAATAAAAGCATAAGACTTGTTCATAGCTTATTGAACTCTCCAAATGGATTTTTCCAAAAATTGGTAAATTTGGAGGGCCGTAACTTTTCTTTATCTATACAAAAATTTGATAATGGATATTTTATTTCCGTAGCTGAAGGATCCAATAAAATTGGCTCCATGGTGGCCTCAATGGCAACTGGACCTACACCTATCACCACCACGATTATTCCCTCCCGATCTGAATCCCTTTTTCTCAAACTTGTTGCTGAACGAATCAGCACCAGAATGAAGGGCATTACATTAGTTTCTGCATTTATTCAAAAAGAATTGGATCCCAATACTGCAAAACACTTAATGTCTGAGATTATGGAGATGATTGAGAATGAGTGATTTAAGAAATTATATTTCAAAAATTAAGAAAAATAAAGAACTCAAAATTATAAAAACAAAAGTTTCTACAAAATATGAGATAGCAGGAATTACTGCAAAAGTTGACGGCTCCCATGCAGTATTATTTGAAAACATCAAAGAAAGTAATTTTCATTTAGTTTCCAATTTGGTTGGCACTCGAAAAAGATTTGCTCTTGCAGTTGGTGGAACTGAAAACAATATTCATGAAAAGGTAATTTCTGCCATAAAAAAGGCAAAAGCCCCTAAAATTATCTCATCAGGGAAATTTCAAGAAAACAAGTCAAAAAACCTCTTTTCTATGCCTATTGTCACTCATTTTGAAAAAGAATCTGGTCCTTTTATCACCTCTTCAATTGCATATGTAAGGAATCCAGAAACTGGAAAACAAAATTCATCTTTTCATAGAATGATGCCAATTGATCAAACCCATTTTTCAATACGAATGGTTGAAGGACGTCATTTACATCGATGTTTTGTTGATGCAAAGGAACATGGTGAGGATCTAAAAGTTGCAATAACTGTTGGTGTTCATCCTGCCATTTCTATTGCAGGAGCTTATCAAGCACAATGGGGTAAAGATGAGATTGATATTGCAAATTCATTGTTGGGTGGAAAATTAACTTTAACAAAACTTCCATTTACTGGATTGAATGTTCCTTCTGGTTCAGAGATAGTTATGGAAGGAAAAATTCTTCAAGATAAAACCCATCCTGAATGGATGGTAGAAATGCTTCAGACATATGATCATGAAAGATCTCAACCTGTTTTTGAACTTGAAAATATGTATTTTAGAAATAATCCCATCTTCCATGATGTTTTGTCTGGTTATTCAGAACATAGATTATTGATGGGAATGCCAATTGAATCAAAATTAAATGGTGATTTGAAAAAAGCATTCAGACAAACACAACAAGTATCTATGACAAATGGTGGATGTAATTGGTTGCATGCAGTAGTACAAATAAAGAAGAAAAACGATTCTGATGCAAAAAAAATAATCAAAAAAACATTCGAGTCTCACCGTTCACTAAAACAAGTTACAGTAGTAGATGAGGATATTGATCCTAATGATGCTGATGCAGTAGAATATGCTATGGCTACGAGATTCCAGGCAGATAAAGATCTTGTAATCTTAAAAAATGTGCGTGGTTCTAGCCTTGATCCATCAAGTAATCAAAAGAAATTACAAACTGCAAAAATGGGTATTGATGCAACTAGATCTCTTTCAAAACGTCCTGAAGGATTCGAATTGGCAAAAATCCCAAAAATTGACAAAATTAAACTCGAAAAATATTTCAAATAACCAAAATCGACTGATTAAATTAAATTTGGATAGATTAGAATTATTCTAGATAAAATGTCATCTGAATCAAATCCTAAAGAAAAAACTCCTTCTGAATCCCATGCTGAGGTTATTGTTAGGATGTTTCCATCTGATGCAAATCCAGCTGGAAATGTGTTTGGTGGTGAAATTTTAAAACATATTGATATGGTTGCAGGAATCGTTGCTCAACGACATTCTCAATCAAATGCTGTTACTGTATCTATGGATAGTGTTAATTTTCTAAAACCTGTTTTTGTTGGAAATGTTCTTTCATTAAATGCTCGCATAAATTATGTTCATAATTCTTCTATGGAAATAGAAGTTAGGGCAGAAGCTGAGGATATTGTTACTGGAATTAGAACCGTGACTGGAACTGCTTTTGTAACATTTGTTGCGCTAGATAAAAACGGCAAACCAATGCATGTTCCAAAACTTTCTTTAAAAACTGATGAAGATAGAACCAAATTTGAAGAAGGAAAAATTAGAATGGAAAAAAGATTGAAAAATCGCCAAAAATAATTTTGTGATTTTCAGGGATCCCTTTAAGAATAACGAACTTTATCTTTAGTTAATGTCTGACCAAGAAAAAAATAATGAATGGGATTCATTATGGCAAGAATATACCAAATCTCTTGAAAATTGGAAATCACTTTTTGAGCAGATTCAAAATGCCAGTAATGAAATGCAATCTAAATTCAATGAAGTTTGGGAAAAAGCTACTGTTGAATCTAGTAATGAAACCATGAAATTATTTGGAGAAAATTGGCAAAAAGCAATGACTGATGCTGGAATGAATTCTTTTAAAGAATTTAGCGAGAACTGGCAAAAAGCTCTCAATGATAGTAACATGTCTACTTTCAAACAATTTGTTGAAAATTGGCAAAAGAGTCTTAGCACATCTGGATTAGAACAGATGAATGCATATGGTGAAATGATGAAAAAATTCACCGAAACATGGGGCTCAATGTGGCCAAAATCAAAATAAATTTTGAAAGAATAAAAACATCCTTTATTCTAAATTTTTTATGTCTCTTTCTCAGAATGAGTGTTTTGTAGAATTATCTAGTTTTGATGATTTAGCTAGATATGCTTGTGCATTTAGAGAATATCCACAACGAGTCTATTCTCAGGAATTTAATGGAGAACGAGTTGTATCATGTAGTATGATTCTTGCTAATACATTATTGATTTTCTATGTTCCTTTGAAAAAATCTGGTCGATACATTTCATATCAAGTAACTGGGGGAAAAGAAATTTGTGATATTGTAGAATCCACACAAAATATTTCTCATTATGCACCTGTTGTACATATGGAATCTGAAATTTCCCCATTACCTGAAAATGAAAAAAATATCCCAGATCAATTTCATCCAATACAGGTAAAAGATTTGGGTAGTTTAGCCCGATTAACGTATGATCCTGAATTTCCAGATGAACAAAATTTAACATTATTTGCTTTACCTAGAAAAAAATCTTGGGTACTTGGTTACATTACCTCCCTAGAAATGGATGAAGTGTATTATAATTTCAATTACGTGGAATTAGATTCCGAACCAACAAAAAATTTCTTAAAATATCAAGGTAGCCAAGGAAAAAACCCAGAATTTTCTGATACTATTGATCATGGTTTTTCATATTTTCCAATAATTAAAATAAAAAACGAACATTCTGTATTTGGATTTTCAGACTAGTCTAACTCCAAGAAGTTAATTCTTTAATTTTTTTCCTTGACTCTTCAACCATTCTTATCAATACTGGAATGTAAATTTCTGACGCATAGGCAATTTCAATTTCAAAAATATCTTCAATGTCGATAAATGCCGATGTAGTTATTTGATTTTCATTTACACTAGGCTCATTATTTTTGCTTCTTTTGTAATTGATTACTTCTAAAAACACTGGTAATTGTCGATTAATTTCAATTTGTAACTCTTCTTTTGAGCGTAATTTTTCATTACTTAAGCCAACCATGATCTGTTGATTAATGTCATTTTCATATCTGTCGAGTGCCCTTATCATAATTTTTATTTTAGGTAATTTGTTCTGTTTATTTTTTAATTCACATATTTTTTTTATTGCCTTTGGAAATCTACTTTTGTGCTCTTGGTTGAATTTGTCCAAATACCACTCTGAAAATTTTATTGCTTGCAAATCATTTTTTGATTTTGCCTTTTCAAGAAATTTCTCACATGATATTTTTTCTGCTATGAACAACCCAAAATCTCTATTTGCCTCATCAAAAATACCCTCTAATACTCTATTTACAGAATCTATGAATTCAGAAAAATAATGATTAACATAAAATGGATCAGGTTCGTATTGTTTTATCTGATTTAGATAAATTTTACAATCTTCGATAGTTTTTTCAATACTCATTGACCATTGCCAGATTCTGAATTTGTAAATTTTGACTGTGCCTTCAAACTAACTGATAGTTCTTTGAAAATCTCATTCACACTTACATCTACCAGATTTATTGTAGCATTTTCCTTGACTATCTGTTTTTCAAATTTTTCTTTTATTGCAAATGATACTGATGACCAATGCAAAATTCCTTTCAGTTGTTCTTCAACTGTGGCATTTGTTGTTGGAAAATTTGCTGGCGAGAAAACAATACCATTTGTCCATTGCATTGTAGGAATTGCGCCTCCTGAAGATCTTGTACTAAATGCTATTTGTTTTACCCAATCATCAAATTTGTATTCAATAACTTCGTGAATTATCAGTTTCTTCCATGGTTCTATAGAAATTTCCATTTGAACATGGTTCTCTAAAACCAATTATAATCTTATTTTTCCAGTATAATCCTTGAATCTTTAGATTTAGACTCGCTTATTTACTAGAAAATAATCATTATTTTTTGTAATGGATAAATGGGCTGACTATCTAATTTCTGAAGTCAGTTATGATCCTAAACATCTGATTTCCATTGCTATAAGGCATCAGGATACAGATAAGGGAATAACTAAAGGAACCCCCGTTGACCGATTAACCATCTCTTCTGATATTAAGAACGGGATTTCATACATTACAATTTACAGTGGAAAAAACTCCTGGAAAAAGGGACATTCCATTCATACTTTTTCAATTGCTGGTAATCCATTTTTACGAATTGATGGAAACAAAGTAGAATTAGATTTTCTGGGAGATTTACCTACTGTGTCAAATATTGATTTAGATGAACTTGATTTAGCTCCGGAACCTGTTACAGAAGAACCAACTCCTCCAAGTCCTAGAGGTTCATTACCAAAAGAATCTGCAGAAGAACTTCCACAAGAACTTGATTTAGCTCCGGAACCTGTTACAGAAGAACCAACTCCTCCAAGTCCTAGAGGTTCATTACCAAAAGAATCTGCAGAAGAACTTCCACAAGAACTTGATTTAGCTCCGGAACCTGTTACAGAAGAACCAACTACAGAACCTGAAGAGGAAGAAGCCACTCCTGAACAATTAGCAAGATTAGAACAATTAGAAAAACAAATCCAAGAATTAGAATCTAAACCTGAACCAGAACCTGAAGAGGAAGAAGCCACTCCTGAACAATTAGCAAGATTAGAACAATTAGAAAAACAAATCCAAGAATTAGAATCTAAACCTGAACCAGAACCTGAAGAGGAAGAAGCCACTCCTGAACAATTAGCAAGATTAGAACAATTAGAAAAACAAATCCAAGAATTAGAATCTAAACCAACTCCTCCAAGTCCTAGAGGTTCATTACCAAAAGAATCTGCAGAAGAACTTCCACAAGAACTTGATTTAGCTCCGGAACCTGTTACAGAAGAACCAACTACAGAACCTGAAGAGGAAGAAGCCACTCCTGAACAATTAGCAAGATTAGAACAATTAGAAAAACAAATCCAAGAATTAGAATCTAAACCTGAACCAGAACCTGAAGAGGAAGAAGCCACTCCTGAACAATTAGCAAGATTAGAACAATTAGAAAAACAAATCCAAGAATTAGAATCTAAACCTGAACCAGAACCTGAAGAGGAAGAAGCCACTCCTGAACAATTAGCAAGATTAGAACAATTAGAAAAACAAATCCAAGAATTAGAATCTAAACCAACTCCTCCAAGTCCTAGAGGTTCATTACCAAAAGAATCTGCAGAAGAACTTCCACAAGAACTTGATTTAGCTCCGGAACCTGTTACAGAAGAACCAACTACAGAACCTGAAGAGGAAGAAGCCACTCCTGAACAATTAGAACAATTAGATGAACTTCAAAAACAAATTGATGAATTAGAATCTAAATTATCTGCTAAACCTACTCCTGAAATCCAGTCTGAACCTGAAGATGAACCTGTTATTGAACAATATTCTGAATTTAATGATTTGGAAGATCAAATTGATGAATTAGAAGATGAATTATTTTCAAAATTACATCCTTCTTCTGATGAACCTACGCCAGAACAGATTTCAAAAGTAAATGAATTAGAAAAAGAAATTGAAAAATTAGAATCTGTTGATATTGAACATGAAATTATTCAAACATTACAAAAACAAAATAAAAAATTAGATGATATTGAGAAGAAGCTTAATCATTCCTCTAATGAAATATCTTCAGAATCTTATTCTCCAGAAGCTTATTGTGTTAAATGTAAAACAAAAAGAAAAATCAAAAATCCTGAGGAAACAATTATGAAAAATGGAAGACCGGCAATAAGGGGTATATGTTCAACTTGTAACTGTAAAGTTTTTCGTATCGGGAAAATGAAAAAATAATTTTTTTAAAAATTACATTTGACCTGATTGCCAGGCTTGATTGAATTTCTTTATTGCTTCTTGATATGCCATGATTGAATCATCTCCTGATGTTTTAAGGAATTTTTCCCACTGCTCATTAAATTTCTTGATTGACTCAATATTGGTTTCTTTAAAGATATTTTCAATCATCTTTGTTTGTTGTTTGATGTATTCAGGACCAATCTCTTCCCAAGTGCTTTCCCAACTTGAACTAACTTTTTTTAATAATTCGGCATCTGATTCTACAGCCTTTTGACATGCATCATGATATGTCATCAAAGTTTCATTTGTAGCCTTTTGCCACTGTGCTAGGGATTCTTTCCATCCATTTAATGCAGCATTGTATTCTCTCCAAGCTTTCTCAAATTCTGGTTTTTTTGTAGATGATTTTGCAGTTGATTTTGGTTTTGGTGTTTTAGATTTTGGCTTTGAAGCTGTTTTTTTGACTGATTTCTTCTTTGCTGTGGTTTTTTTCTTGGCAGCCATATAGTAGTTTAAAAATAGTAGATGTTAAATCTTTCAATAATTCTGAAGTTTGAAAGTATCTTGATTAATTTGATTTGAACTTTGAGGCTTTGGTAAAATTGATTGTGTGTTTCTTGTCCTTATTTTGAAACAATTCAAAATGTTCCTTACAAAGATTCCTTGTCTCTCTGAAACTAATCTTTACTGTTTGTATTGATTTTGCTTTACATTCTGAAATACTGCACTGCATATGTAAAATATTGATAATTTCCTAATAAAACTTTGAAATTATACTATTACCTACTACAGATTTTTATCTCAGAATCATCTTTTCGCAATTATGAATGATGATGAGAAAGGAAAACGATTTTTGGAATTAATTGATGAACAAAATAATGTTCAATGGAGCATTGTTGCAAAATTGTCGTCTTTAATTTCATCAAATTGGACTTCTATTGACTTACAAAACGAACTAAAAGAATTAGTTGAAAAGCATACCTCAATTACAAAAGAACTAAACAGTCTAGATGAGAATAGTAGTATTTTATAGTGCAGAGTCTACCATTAGTGCAATAAATAATACTGCCAAATATGGACTAGAAAATTTAAACAAAGTCCATGATGCTTTTTCCATGGGTTTTACTATTACCCATATTGACAATGCAACCATCAAAGCCCCTGATGCAATTGCAGTCCACAAGTAAACTCCACCTACCATTTCTTCTCCAGATTGTGTTGTTATGAAAAATGGTGCTATTGAAAACAATACCATTACTACCGTTGAACCTGCAATTGCTCTAGCTGATGTTTTTTCTGATTGTACTGCAGTTAACATTGGTACATTTACTTTGTTGTAATCCTCTTTGAAATGTAGTGTTAATGCCCAAATATGCATTGGAATCCAAATGAATACTAATCCTGCCATTGCAAGTCCCATGGTCCATAAATCTGACATTGTAACTGCAACCCATCCTATCATTGGTGGCGAACCACCGCATAATCCTCCTAAAATTATGTTGGTTCTTGAATTTCGTTTTAATGCATAAGAGTATACTAGAATGTTATTTAGTAATCCAAATGCAATGAATGCCGTAGCCCATAGCCCTTGTTCTAATGTTGTTGTAAATGAAATTCCAAATGCTAACACTAATGAAATTCCAGCTAACGCTAATCCAAAATTACGTGCTTTTACTGCTGGATAGATTCTTTTTGATGGAAGTGGTCTGCCCTTTGTTCTCTCCATTATTGCATCGATATCTCTATCGTGATAATTTGTCAAAGTATTGGCTGCTGCAGAACCTGCAGCGACTGAGAATAACATAAGTGCCCACGTAGAAGGTGCAATTTCGATTCCATAGATATTAGATGCTGTTAAAGCAGCTCCAAATGCGGTAAATACTAACAAATACCAAATTTTGGGCTTTGTTAACTCATAGTATACTGCAACTCTGGATTCTGTCTTTTGTTTTTGCAATACTAGTCACTATCCTTTGATGGCATATATGGCATTGCTTTGGCACGTGATTTCATCTCGATAAATGACTCTGAAGACTGAATACCTTCAATCCTTCCAATTTTTTCTGAGACCATTTTGTGCATCTGATCTAATGATTTTGAATACATTGTAACAAGAATGTCAAATCTGCCAGTAACTTCTGCCACTTCTCTTACTCCGTCAATTTTGAATAGTTCTGAAATTATATGATCACGTTTTTTTGTGTCCATGTTAATTCCAGTTAAAGCCTTAACATTGTATCCTAATTCTGCATCATTTACAACAATTGTAAATCGTTCAATTAATTTTCTTTTTACTAATCTCTTAATTCTTGAATATACTACTGATGAATTTACATTGATTTTTTTTGATAACCGTGGAACTGAAATTGATGCATCATTTGATAATTCTGATAAAATTTGAAGATCTAGATCGTCTACTTTTGCCGTCTAAAACACCTGAGTCGTTCTAGATTTCTGGTTCTTATAAAGTTATTATTGAAAAAATTGCAAAAAAAATCTAGATCTTACCTTTTTTGTATAACATTTCAGCTAAGAGCACTGCACCTTTTGCTGAACCCATTTTCTTGTTATGTGAAAATAACATGTATTTGAGTCCCTTATCAAACAATTCTTCTTTTTCAACTCTGCCAATTGTTGTAGTCATTCCACCACCAACTTCTCTTTCCATTCTTGGTTGAGGTCTTGTTGGATCTTCATGAAATGCATAGTATTCCTTAGGAGCTGAAGGCAATCCTTGAACTGAGATGTCTTTGTTGTAACCATTATAGAGTTCTTTGGCTTTTGCAGGATCAATATCTTCAGAAGTTTCTACAAAGACAGATTCTGTATGTCCATCAATTACTGGAACTCTGGTACATGTACAACTGACTTTGATGTCTGCATCTTCAATTTTACCATCTACAAGTTTTCCAAGAATCTTTCTGGTTTCTAATCTAACTTTACCCTCTTCTTTTGGAATGTAAGGCAAGATGTTATCTGTAATTCCCATTGCTGAAACACCTGATTTACCACCTCCTGAAATTGCTTGCATTGAAGTCATCATGACCTTTTTTGCACCATATTTTTCAAGTAATGGTTTTAGTGTAATTGCTAAGCCTGTAGTTGTACAGTTTGGTAATGGTGCCACAAATCCTTTCCAGTTACGGTTCTTCTTTTGGATTTCAAGTAATTCAGCCTGCTCATCATTTACTCCTGGAATAAGTATTGGAACATCGTCTTCATATCTATATGCAGAACTAGTTGAAACTACTGGTAGTTCTGCTGCCATTTTAGTTTCAATGTCTCTTGCAGCTTGGGATTCAACTGCTGAAAATACAAGATCTAATTGTGATGTGTCAAGCTCATCGATTCTCTTAACTGTCATTTCTTTGATATATTCTGGGATCTCCCCACCTACATCCCACATGATAATTCCGCCTTCATTTCTAATGGCGTCAAGATATTTTTTACCTGCAGAACGCTCTGAAGCTGCAATTTGAGTTACCTCGAACCATGGATGATTGTTCAAAGATTGTACAAATTCTTGTCCTACTGAACCTGTTACTCCTATAATTGCAACTCTTTTCTTCTCCATGAATAATCTATTGATCGGTTTCAATTAATAATCGTTATTCAAATTACCAAAAGATACTATATCGCCTATTCTTACTTTTTAATGTGAAAATAAAGACGAAAACAAGCATTGCTAACCACAATCCTGTATTTCATGGGGGTAAATTTTCTGGAGGAAATCGACATATAGATGTCTTAGATTTTAGCTCAAATACCAGTCCTGCAGGAATGCCATCCTCAGTAAAATCTGCTATGAAGAAAAGGCTTGATGAAATGGAACATTATCCGGATGCAGATTCACTCAATTTAGTGTCTGGCCTCAAAAAATACACAGGATTATCTGATTCTCACATAGTTGTTGGCAATGGTGCAATTGAAATTCTATATAATTTTTGTACTGCATTTTTATCACAAAAACGTGTTTTAATCCCAACTCCAACTTTTAGTGAATACGAATCTGCATCCAAATTGGCTGATTGTAAATTTACTTTTTTTAAAACAATGAATCTTTCTGAAAATATTGATTCTTTTATTTCAAAAATTCCCACCAATGGATGTGTCTTTGTATGTAATCCTAATAATCCTACTGGAACAATTTTGTCCAAAAAACAATTAATGAAAATAATTTCTGCTGCAAAAAACAAATCTAGTTTTGTATTTGTTGATGAATGTTTCATAGAATTGGTGCCAGAATCAAACCCATCTGTAATGAATTTAGTGAAAAAATATGATAATCTATTTGTTCTAAGATCACTCACAAAATCGTATGGATTGGCAGGAATTAGAATTGGATATGGTATTGGTTCAAAAAAAATTATTGAAATTTTGAAAAAAATAAAAATTCCTTGGAGTGTTAATGCATTAGCTCAACAAGCAGGAATGATGGCAATTAAAAATAAGTCTCATCTTACAAAATCAAAATTAGTTATAAAAAAAGAATCAAATTTCCTAAAAAAGAAAATTGCTCAAATTCCTGGTTTTGAATGTCATGACTCTTCAACAAATTTTATTTTAATTAAAACAAAACAAGATTCAACAAAAATACAAAAAAAATTATTAAAACATAAAATATTGATTCGTGATTGTAAAAATTTTCGTGGATTAAATAATCATTATATTCGAATTGCAGTAAAATCTCATAAAGATAATCTGAAACTTGTAAATGCCATGGAGACTATAGCATGAAATCTTTGATGATTCAAGGCACTTCTTCTGGTGCCGGAAAATCTACGTTGGTTGCAGCATTATGCAGAATTTTTGAACAGAAAGGATACCTTGTGGCCCCATTCAAATCACAAAACATGTCTAATTTTGGGTATTCTACACCTGATTTTGAGATTTCTCGTGCTCAAGCAATACAAGCTATCGCTGCTAAATGTCCAATTGAGCCTGCTTTGAATCCAATCATGCTCAAACCTCTGGGAAATTACTATAGTGCAGTTTACCTTAACGGAAAATATTACAAGAAAATGCACGCAAAAGATTACTATACAAAATTTGTAACATCTAAAGGGCTTAAAGCAGCTACTAGTTCACTATTAAAACTCAAAAAAAATTATGATCTAGTAATTTTGGAAGGTGCAGGCTCACCAGCCGAAATCAACTTACAAAAATATGATATTGCAAATATGCAAATTGCTCAAAAAGCAAATGCGTCTGTACTTCTAGTCTCAGATATTGACAAAGGTGGGTCTTTTGCAAGTTTGATAGGAACTATGACCTTAATTGAAAATAAATATAAAAAATTGGTAAAGGGATTTGTATTAAATAAATTTCGAGGAGACATTGATGTCCTAAAACCAGGATTTAGAAAGATGAAACAACTTACCAACATTCCTGTCATCGGAACCATTCCGATGACAAAGATCAATCTTCCTGAAGAAGATTCACTTAATGTTAAAGCAAAACAAATAGCATGGACAAAAAAGAATATCTCAAAAATTGATAAAGAATTAGATAAACTGGCAAAAATTGTAAAAAATAACTTAGATATAAAAACAATTGAGAGGATGATAAAATGATCTTTGAATCTTTGATAATTGTAGGATTTGCTTTGATTTTTGATCTTGTATTTGGAGATCCAAAAAATCGATATCATCCAACAGCTTGGATTGGAGGATTGATTGCAAAATTAACTCCACTTGGACAAAATCAAAACCAAAAACTTGAAAGAGTTGGTGGAATCTTTGTGGTCACAATCCCTATTGGAATTATTGTTACCTTGCTATTGATCTTGGACTATGGAATTTCATTACTTTCAACTGATCTGATTGCATTGGTAGTTTCAATTGTAATTGGCGCTTTACTGCTAAAAACTACAATTGCAATAAAGGGCATGGAACGTTATGCAATGACTGTAGTAGAATCACTTGAGATGGATAATTTGGATTCTGCTAGAGAAAACCTGTCTATGATTGTTAAGCGAAACACCTCTGATTTAGACAAAAATCATGTTATTTCAGGCGTGCTTGAAAGCGTGAGTGAAAATACTGTGGATGGAATAACTGGGCCTTTGTTTTATTATGCAATTTTTGGATTGCCTGGAGCGTTCGTATACAGGATAATCAACACTGCTGATTCTATGATAGGATACAAAACTGATATGTTCAAAAATTTGGGATGGTTTGCCGCTAATTGTGATACTGTATTAAATTATCTTCCTTCAAGACTAACTGGATTTGTAATGATTATCTCCGCAGCCATTTTACAAAATAATTGGAAAGAATCTTACAAGATAATGATTCGTGATGGCAAAAAAACTGAAAGCCCTAATGCCGGATATCCTATGGCTGCATTGGCAGGCGCACTTGGCACAAAATTTGAAAAAGTTAATCACTACAAATTAGGAAATGGCGAAATGATCCTTACAAAAGAACATGTTCATTCCGCATTATCTATTATGAAATTAACTTCAATTCTATTTTTTGGAATTGTAATTATTCCAATTGTTACTGTTTTAACATTACTTGGATGGTGGATTCATGCTTAAGGAAATAGGTTCTGTCTTTTCTTTCTTGACAATATTTCCATCATCAAATGCAACTTTAGAAAACATTGCAAAATACATGTATGTCTTCCCAATTGTCGGAATTGCAATTGGACTTTTGGTCGGTTCATTAGGATTTGGTTTATCTTTCTTTTTAGATCCGTTACTTGTTAGTCTACTAGTTGTTGCATCTATTGCAATAGTTACTGGTATACATCATGCTGATGGATTAGCTGATTTTGCAGATGGACTTATGGTAAAAGGAACAAAAGAGAAGAAAATCAAAGCAATGAAAGATCTTTCCACTGGTTCGGCTGGAATTGTAGGACTTGTTTTGTATCTTGTTGGATTGATTATCACAATATCTCTTACTAGCGGCTTTGATTTGTTTAAGGCCATTCTCATTAGTGAAATCTTAGCCAAATTTTCGATGGTGCTTTTGGCAAGTTTGGGAAATTCAGCTGCATCTGGCTCAAATTCACCTTTTGTACATCTTATGAAAGACAAGAGAAAATTGGCAGCAGCCTTTATCATAATGCTCATACCTGTAGCCGTAATTGGCGAGACTACTGGATTGATAATGCTTGGAGTCACTGTTGCATTGACATTGTTCCTACTTGGCGTGTCTACTCGTAGTTTTGGTGGAATTACTGGGGATGTAATTGGTGCTACAAATGAACTTACAAGATTAGCTTCTTTGATGGTGTTTGTATCTGTATGATTGGTATTGTTATGGCAGGTGGCAAAGGCACTCGCATGAATTTAGATGATGAAAAATTACTTTTGCAATACAAAAAACCAATTATTCTTCATGTAGTTGATTCATTAAAAAACTCTAATTGTTTTTCTAAAATAATTGCCGTAACTAGTTCCAATTCTCCTAAAACAAAAAAATTACTTGAAGAAAATAATGTTGAAACATTTGATACTTCTGGATTAGGTTATGTTGAAGATCTGAATTCGGTGCTGCAAAAATTCAATGATTTGGTCTTTGTTACATCTGGTGACATTCCATTACTGGATGAAGAAATTATTAAAACAATTGTTAATCAACATGACTCTGAAAAAACTTGGACAAGCATACTTGTTACTGACACACTATTGAGTTCTATTGGAACCCATTCAGAATATTCTATAATCCATAATAATCAAAAATGTCATTTTACAGGAATTTCATTAATTGACTCTCAAAAAATTAAGTCACTTGAAAATTTAGAAGAAAATTATGTAATACTAGATGATAAAAGAATCGCACTTAATCTAAACACTAAACAAGATTATGATTTACTCAGCACTACCTGAGACTTTGCCGTTAATTTTTGCTTTGGAACCTGTTGCTTCAGCAATTGCATTTCCACAGGAGTTACATGCCACTTGTGTTGATGCATGTGAATAAACAACCTGCAGTTCACCACATTCATTACAGTTAACTTTTTGAAATTTACTTGATGGTTTTGGAATTTCGACGTGATCTTTCTTCATGCTGCCACCAACTCAAATTTCTTAATTCTAACACCTAGTTTATTGTATTTCTTTTTACACACAGTACATGTCATAATTGGAGTAACTTTCTTTGTAACTTTGGCTGGTTTTGCTAATTTTGGGAACTTTTGTCCACCATACCCATGTTTACGTTCAGCGTGTCTGCGTTCACCTCTTGCAGAACCACGTCTCTTTCCAGCCTTGTAAATGGAGACCTTCTGTTCAGTATGTGTCTTACATTTTGCACAATACTTTCGGATCACCTTTGGTATGTTCATATCAACAAAACCTTCTCAACCGTAATTTAAGCATTGAATCTATAATAGGCGCAAAATCTAATCCAAAACTGTGACTTCGAGCCTAGCAAATTCGATCTCTGCACTAAATTCAGTGGCTATGGGTGATAAGAAAGCAGATCTGATTTTAAAAAATTGTAATTTACTATCTGTCTACACAAGAGAAATTATTCCAAAATCCCAGATTGCAATAACTGGTGATAGAATTGCATATGTTGGTCCAGATGCCACACATGCAATAGGTCCCAAAACAAAAATCATTGATGTCAAAAACAAGTATGTTGGTCCTGGTTTTGCAGATCCCCATCTTCATATTGATCAATTTGTTCTTCCTTCAGAGTTTGCAAAACAAGCACTACTTTGTGGCGTAACTTCTCTTTTTTCTGATCCTATTGATGTTGTTAGTGTTGGTGGATACAAAGGATTTCAAGAATTTTTAAAATTAGGTGAAGATCTTCCTGTCAGAATCTTTCAAGTTGTACCTGGTGGATTACCTGTTGATGCAAAGTTTAGCAATAGTAATACTCTTACTTTATCTCAAGAAAAATCAGCAGTAAAACATCCTCATGTTCTTGGATTGGGTGAAGTTTTTTCTTGGACAAAAGTTACTCTTCGTGAACCAAAAACAATGAAATCTCTTTCAGCAATGTTAGAATGCGATTGTATTATCAATGGACATACTGCTGGTGCAAGTGACAAAAAACTCAATGCATATGTCTCTTCTGGAGTTCTTTCATGTCATGAGCCAATTAATTTTGATCAAGTGTTAGAGAGATTACGTCTTGGAATGTGGATAATGATTAGAGAAGGTTCTATTAGACGTGATTTGAAAGAAATCATTCCAAGAGTTTTGTCACATGGAACATATCTTGATAGATTGATGTTTTGCTCAGATGGTCTTGATCCAAAAGATATTTTGAAATTTGGTCATATTGATCATTGTATTCGTGAATCAATCAAACTTGGCTTAGACCCAATTGATGCAGTAACTATGGCATCAAAAAATAATTTTGATTACTATAACATGGGAAAAGATCTTGGTGGAATTGCTCCTGGTAAATTAGCTGATATTCTAATTTTTGATGATTTGAAATCCTTCAAACCTAAAACTGTCTTTGTAGGAGGAAAACTTGCAGTATCTGATGGAAAAATTGTCTTTCCCATAAAGAAAAAATCAATTTCTCGTTGGGCAAAAAATACTGTAAAATTAAAAAAATTCTCAAAAAATGACTTTGAAATAAAATCTAAAAAGAAAGATGTTATAGCAAACACTATTTTTATGCAGACTGAAATTATTACAAAGATAGGTTCTGCTCAACTTCAATCAAAAAATAATCTTGTTTCTGCATCTCTTGATTCTGATATTTGGAAAGTTGCAGCTTTTGATAGAACTCATGGGACAAAAAAACACTCTATAGGATTTCTTGAAAATTTTGGTGCTGATATTGGCGCGTTTGCATCAACTTGGAGTTTTCATGAAAATGACATGATCGTTATTGGTTCTAATGATTCTGATATGGCTATAGCTTCAAACCATCTAATCAAAAATCAGGGTGGTTTGGTTGTAGTAAAATCTGGTAAGATTCTTGCTTCACTGCCTTTGCAATTTGCAGGAATTATTTCAACCGATTCCTTTGAAAAAGTTTCATCTAATTTTGAAAAAATCAATAACTCTATTGTTGATTCTGGTTGTAAATTTTCTAGACCTCATCTGATTCCTTTGTTCCTGCCTTTCTTGGCCTTACCATCTGTTCGAATTCTTTCAGGCGGCATAGTTGATGTGAAAAAACGAAGTTACATACCACCGATCAACTAAGTAATGTTAAAAAGGGGGATTCAGGGGATTGAAGCTGAATCTAAATGGCATCAATTCAACAAGGACCAAATGGACCTGTTTTAGTGCTCAAAGAGAGCGCATTACAACAAAAAGGTAAAGATGCTCAACAAAACAACATTGCAGCAGCAAAATTAGTTACAGAATTAGTAAAAAGTAGCCTTGGACCACGCGGTCTAGATAAAATGTTAGTTGATTCCTTAGGTGATGTTACTATTACAAATGATGGTGCAACAATTCTCAAAGAGATTGATGTACAACACCCTGCAGCCAAAATGATGGTTGAAATTTCAAAAACTGTTGATAATGAAGTTGGAGATGGTACAACTTCTTCTGTAGTTTTTGGAGGTACACTTTTAGCTAAAGCAGAAGAACTTCTCAAAAAAGATGTTCATTCTTCTGTAATTATTGATGGTTATCAAGCAGCCGCAGAAAAAACTCTTGAAATCTATTCTGAATTATCAAAGAAAATCAAACCTGATGATAGAGAATCCCTCATTAAAATTGCTACAACAAGCATGCAATCAAAATTAATTTCAGAAGACAGTGACACATTATCAAAAATTGTAGTTGATGCAATTCTTAGCATAGTTACAAAGAAAGGTGAAGAATACTCTGTAGACCTTGAAAATATTAAAGTTGAAAAGAAATCAGGTGGCTCAATTCAAGACACCAAAATTGTCAAAGGCATTGTTTTAGATAAAGAGATTGTCCACAGTGGAATGCCTACAAAAATAGACAATGCTCATATTGCTTTACTTAATTCAGCACTTGAAATTGAAAAAACTGAAATGAGTTCAGAGATTAGAATCTCTGATCCAACTCAAATGCAGATGTTCTTAGAAGAAGAGAACAGAATGCTCAAAACCATGGTTGACAAATTACATGATGTTGGAGTAAATGTCCTAATTTGTCAAAAAGGAATTGATGATATCGCACAACATTATCTTGCTAAAAATGGAATCATGGCAGTACGTCGTGTAAAAGAAAGTGATATGATTAAACTAGCAAAAGCAACTGGTGGTCGCGTAATTAGTAATATTGATGATCTTTCTGAAAAAGATCTAGGTTCTGCTAATTTGGTTCACCAAAAGAAAGTTGAATCTGATAAATGGGTATTCATTGAAGGATGTAAACACCCACAATCAGTTACCATGTTGATTCGCGGTGGCTCTCAAAGAGTAATTGATGAAGTTGACCGTTCTATTCATGATTCACTAATGGTAGTTAAAGATGTGATTGAAAAGCCTGAAATTGTTGCAGGTGGAGGTGCTCCTGAATCATATGCTGCATCACTACTCAAAGATTGGGCTGATAATTTTGATGGACGAGAACAACTAGCAATTAAAAAATATGCTGAAGCATTGGAGGTAATTCCATTAACAATTGCTGAGAATGCAGGAATGGATCCAATTGACACCATGGCAAACTTGAGAGCAAAACAAAACCAAGGTCGCAAGTGGACTGGCATTGATGCTAAAAACACAAAGATTGCAGATATGCTTGCTATTGATGTCGTAGAACCAATTGCTGTTAAAGAACAGATTATCAAATCTGCAACCGAAGCTGCATGTATGATTCTTAGAATCGATGATGTAATTGCAGTATCTGGCGGCCCAGGTGGCGGCGGTATGCCTCCAATGGGATAATTAACTAAAACTTAAGCGTTCTAATTTTCATAAGTTATTGTTGTACAAATTAGGTGTTGATCTGGGCGGAACAAAAATTGAAGCAATTCTGTTAGATGATTCATTGAATGTCTTAGAACGAAAAAGAATTTCTACCCCTAAAGAAAATTATTCTGAAATAGTTGATGCTATTTCAAATTTAGTTTCAGAAATTTCAAGTAATGTTTCAGATTTTAGTTTAGGAATATGTACCCCTGGTGCAATCTCAAAGAAAACCGGATTTATAAAAAATAGTAACACCCAATGTCTGATTGGAAAATCACTAAAAGAAGATCTTGAAGAAAAATTACACAAAGAAATCTCTATGGAAAATGATGCAAATTGTTTTGCTATGGCAGAATCTAAAATGGGTGCTGCAAAAAATTTTGATTTTGTTTTTGGTGTAATAATGGGAACTGGTGTTGGTGGAGGAATTGTTATTGATGGAAAACTGCATTCAGGGAGAACCAATATTGCTGGAGAATGGGGACATCATACATTACATCGTAATGGAAATCCATGTTATTGTGGAAAAACTGGATGTGTAGAGACCTATATCAGCGGTCCTGCATTGGAGCAAAGATGGGAATTGCTCTCAGGAGAGTCAAAAGTTATGCCTGAAATTCTTTCAAATCTTGATAACACTATTGGAAAAAAATGGAAAGATGAATTCTTAGAAAATTTTGGATTTGGTCTTGCAAATGTGATTGATATCTTAGATCCTGATGCAATTGTTCTTGGAGGTGGATTGTCAAATATTGATTTCTTATACACGGAAGGAAAAAAATTAGTTTACGAAAAAGTTTTTTCGGATTTGGTTGAAACTCCTATTCTGAAAAATGAATTGGGGGATTCTGCAGGTGTATATGGTGCTGCTTTGTTAAATTAAATTATTCAGGACATCCTTCCATTTTTGAAATGAAATAACCATTAGTCATTATTTCAATTTCAATATCTTCTGGAACCGATTGTGTGTGGCAAAATTTACATTCTTCAGTTGTTACTTTGGAATTTTCTTCTCCAATTGTAGATAACCACTCTTTTGCATAAGAAATTGCCTTTTCTACATTATTGTTGTCTGTCACCACATCAAAATGCATTGTGTGTCCATCTTTTGCCTTGACATATGTGTCAAAAACATGAAAATCCATATTTATCACAAATTGTTACGAGTATTTATTTTTGATTTCTAAAACCTTGTCAACTATCTCATTTACATTTGCATCTAATTCTGTACTAATCAAAATTAATCCTGCACCGCCTATTGGAATTGTTACTCTGTAGATTTTTTCATATTTTGCAACTGCAAATATTGGTTTTCCAATCTTATCTGATGTTTTTTTACGTGTGGACCAACGATAAACTGCTTGAGATAAAGATAATTCTGTTTCTTCTCTTGATAGAAAACTTTCTGTTCTTGGACGCATTTTATCATGCAGTTCTCCATAGTCATAGACTCCTACATACCTGATTTTTTTGTCACATTCTAAAATCTCATCACAAATTTTGTCGTATTCCAAATTTTTCACCTATTGAGGCTCAATTGTTGCAGGAGGCTTGCTTGAAATGGTATATGTCACCCAAGTAACATCTTCAATCTCATTTGTTATTCTATTACTCATCTTTTCTAATAATCCGTGTGGTAATCTTGTCCAATCTGCAGTCATTGCATCAATTGAATCAACAACTCTGATCATCACAATATTTCCATACTTTCTCTCATCCCCAACAACTCCAACTGCTCTGTCGTCTCCAACTGCTGCGTAAGCTTGCCATACTTTGCTATACATACCAGCTTCTACTAATTCATCTTCTACAATTTTACTTGCAACTTTTGCAATTTGGAGTTTTGTAGGTGTGACTTCTCCTATTATTCTTACAGCTAACCCTGGTCCTGGGAAAGGATGTCTCATGAAAAGTTTTTCTGGAACTTCAAGAATTTTTGCAATCATTCTTACTTCATCTTTGTATAGCTCTCTTAGAGGTTCTAAAATTTCTAAATCAAGCCAATCAGGTAATCCTCCTACATTGTGATGTGATTTTATTACATCTGCTGGTCCTTTTGAAACTCCACTTTCAATTACATCTGGATAAAGAGTTCCTTGTGCCAACCATTTGAATGGACCATTCTTTTCAGCAAATTCTGTAAATACCTTAACAAATTCTTCACCTACAATCATTCTCTTTTTCTCAGGATCTTCAACTCCCTTGAGCTTGCCAAGAAAATTATCTACTGCATTAATTGATGTAAAATTCACATTGAAATTATCTTTGAACATTTCTTCAATCTCTTTTTCTTCATTTAGTCTTAGCAATCCATTATTGACAAAAACACATTTGAGCCTGTCTCCTATTGCTTTGTGAATTAATAGTGCTGCTACTGTGGAATCTATTCCTCCACTTACCCCACATAGTACATTTCCTTCAATCTTTGAGATTTTTTCAACTGCAGAATCAATAAAACCCTCCATAGTCCAGTCTTGTTTTGCCCCACAAACTTTCAAAACAAAATTTTTGAGAATTTCTGTTCCTTGTTCTGTATGAACAACTTCTGGATGAAATTGAATTCCGTAAACTGACTTTTCATTAGATGCAATTGCAGCTGCCTTTGCACTTTCTGTGTGACCTATAACTTGAAAACCTGGAGGAATTTCTTCTGCTTCATCACCATGACTCATCCATGCTCTTACTGATTCACCAACACCATTTAGCAAATCCTTATCATTATCAATTGTAAGTAACGATGAGCCATATTCTTTGTTTGCTCTTTTTACTTTACCTCCATACTTGTTTACAATTAATTGATGACCGTAACAAATTCCAAGTAACGGTAGATTCATATCAAAAATTTTGCTTTCTGGAACTGGTGCATCTGAATTGTATACGCTAGATGGTCCGCCAGAAAAAATAATTCCTTTTGGATTGTGTTTTTGTAATTCTTCATAACTGATATCAAAAGGAACAAGTTCTGCATATACTGAAAATTCTCTAATTCTTCTACAAATCAAATGACTATATTGTGACCCAAAATCTAAAACTACAATCTTGTCCATGTTATCACTTGTTGATATTCTCTAGCATTCTTGATAATGACCATCCTGCTGTATTGATTAGTTCGTTTACTCTTTCTTTTTGTCTGTAATTTTTAATGATAATCTCTCTGATGTCTGAGCCATTTTTGTTAATTATATAATCAATTATTGATTCTCTTTGGATTTTTCCATCTTCCACATCTGCTGAATCCTTCTTCTTCATTTCTCCAATTATTCTATCTAGGAAAAATGATTTGAAAGGAGGTGTATCGGCATTAATCTCTACATTATCATCTAATACAATTGATAATTGCTCAGGAGTAACAAATGCATTAGCAATAACTCTTCCATCTTTTCCCTGCGTAATTGGGATTGAGTTTTGTACCTCTTTGACTGATTCTTTGATTTTTTGAGGTTCTACATTTTCTGTTGATGTTAATTGTGATGCTTTGGTAAAACTAGATTCTTTTAAGAACAGATCTAAAATTGTAATATTTTTTTCTAAAGCCTCTATGGCTTCATGATGTTTGTCAACTTGCTCGATCAAGCTTTCCTTCAAGGTAACAATTCCCTTCATTTGCTCCTCTGAGAATTTCATAATTTGATAAATGGGGAATGGGTATTAAATGCATTCTAGGTAATTATAATATCCAGGCTTTTGTATGGTATCTTTTCAAATCCTTTAATCTTCATTGAAGTGGTAAATAATTCTGATTTTGTATTGACAGCTAGCCACTCCAATAATGACTCTGCTTTTTTTAATTTCATCAATTTTGTTTTTCTTTCAGATTTTTTTGTGTTTGAAAATCTTCCAATTCTATTTCCAAAATCCATTCCAAACAGAATAATTTTTTTTGCTTCAAAATAACTTGCTAGAAAAACTCCCCTATCTCCATCTGTAAAACCTCCAAAATTTTGTATTTTTTTAAATGGTTTTGTTTGTGTAGTTCCAATACATTTTTTGAATTTTTTTGCAAAAAATAATTTCTCAACATTGTCTCCATGTGCATGAACTACAAAGATTGCTTTTTTTGCAATTTTTTTTAAAGAGTTTTCATCTCCATCCAAATCTGTTACAACAATGTCTGGAACAATTCCATTTTCCAATAATGGCTTTAGTGAACTATCTGCCACGATTTTGATTGCTTTTTTTAATTTCTTTAATTTTGGAATTGCAGCTGATAATGATGGACCAGAACCTATTACAAACACTGTCTTTCCTTGAATCAATTTACAAATTTTTTCATCTGTTTTTGATTTTTTTAGAATTGTATCTAATAATATGGCTGATTCTTTGTCTTTTTTCTCATCATAATTGAACTCCTTTAAAATATCTAAATACCTTGTTTTCCAACCTGAAATCATCATATGACTCAAATTGCATTAGTTTTTGATAAACCATGTGACTAGAATTGCAAATGTAGGTGTTGGAGGCAAAAATCCCGTTCGTATAATGGGTATTTTGAACACCAGCCCTGAATCATTTTATAAAAAATCTATCAATACTACTAAGATTCAGATAAAGAATTCTGTTAAAGAGATGGAGAATGATGGTGCTGATTTTATTGATGTAGGTGGAATGTCTACTGCTCCATATTTGTCTACTCTGATATCTGAAGAAACTGAATCAAAAAGAATTCTTGAGGCAGTAAAAATTATTCAAGATGTATCGAATATTCCTATATCTGTTGATACATGTAGGGCAAAACCTGCTAGAGATGCTTTAGAGTATGGTGTTGAAATCATTAATGATATTTCTGGTTTAAAATATGACCAAGAAATGAAAGATGTGATTTCTAATTTTTCTCCATCTCTGATTTTATGTGCTTTTGACTCAAAAACTGTAACTGGAGATACCATATCTGTTACAAAAAAACTACTCAAAGAGAGTTTGAGGATTGCAAAAAAATCTCATGTGTCTTCAGAAAAAATTGTCTTAGATCCCTCTATTGGGTTTTTCAGAAAAGAGGGTAAAGGCCCATTTTTTACAAAAATTAAATCTAATTGGATAAAAAGAGATCTAACTGTAATTCAAAACTTGAATGCCATAAAGGAAAATCATCCAATTTTGATCTCAGTTTCAAACAAATCTTTTCTTGGAGAAATTCTAAAAAAGGATCCATCTGATCGCTTGTTTGGCTCTATTGCTGCTGAGGCAATATCTGTCATTAATGGTGCAGACATTATACGTACTCATAACATTAAAGCAACAAAAGATGCAATAACCATTGCATCAAACCTGAAAAAATAACACAAAGGCTTATAATCAATATTCAACTTTCTTAACAAGGTTTCATTGGAATTCAAAGAAGGATTAACTTTTGATGACGTTCTTCTCGTACCCAAATATTCAGATATCACAAGCAGAAGTCAGACCGATCTAAGCACAAAATTATCCCGAAATATTACAATTAACATCCCATTTGTAAGTGCAAACATGGATACTGTAACTGAATCTTCAATGGCTGCAGCCATGGCTCGTGTTGGTGGAATAGGAATTATTCATAGATTTTTGACTATTCAAGAGCAGGCAAATGAAGTGCTTAAGGTAAAGCGTTCTGGCAGTGTTATGATAGAAAACCCCTATTCCATTTCCTCAGAAAAATCTATCCAAGATGCATTAGATTATGCTGAGGACAAAGAAATTTCTGGCTTGTTAGTTGTTGATTCAAATTCAAAGTTAGTTGGAATTGTTACTGAGAGAGATTTGCTTTTTGCTGGTTCAAATGGAACAGTTTCAGATGTAATGACAAAAGACGTTGTCACTGCAAAACCTGGAGTATCATTGGATGAAGCAAAAGACATTTTACATAAACATAGAATTGAAAAACTTCCAATAGTTGATGACTCTGGTATCATTAAGGGATTGATTACAAGTAAAGACATTACAAATAATACTGATTATCCAAATGCATCCAAAGATAAGAAAGGAAGACCTTTGGTTGGGGCTGCAGTTGGTGTTAAGGGTGATTTCTTAGAGAGAAGCGAATCCCTCTTAGATGCAGGCGCTGATGTTTTAGTTGTTGATATTGCACATGGTCATAGCGAGAATGCAATTAGTACTGTTAAAAATATCAAAAAAGCATTTCCTGACTGTGAGTTAATTGCAGGAAACATTGCAACTGCACAAGGTGCTGAAGATTTGATTAAAGCTGGTGTTGATGCAGTTAAAGTCGGTGTAGGCTCTGGTTCAATTTGTATTACTAGAGTAATTACTGGTTCAGGTGTTCCTCAATTAACTGCAGTAATGGATTGTGCAAAAATTGGAAATGATCATGGAATTCCAATAATCTCTGATGGTGGTACTAGAACATCTGGTGATGCAACAAAAGCATTAGCTGCTGGTGCTTCATCAGTAATGGTTGGAAGTATGCTTGGTGGCACTGATGAATCTCCTGGTACAGTTTTAACTAAAAATGGAAAACGTTTCAAAGTTTATCGTGGAATGGCTTCACTTGCAGCTTCAATTGGTAGAAAATCCAAAGAAACAGGCTCAATTTCCCTTGATGATGATTTGAATGATTATGTTGCAGAAGGTGTTGAAGCTATGGTTCCATACAAAGGAACTGTCACTGATATTCTCAAACAATTAACAGGTGGGGTTCGTTCAGGTTTGAGTTATTGTGGTGCTCACACGATTCAACAAATGCAAGAAAATGCAGAATTTATCAAAATGTCAAGAGCTGGATTTGCAGAAAGTCAGCCTCATGATGTTTCTTTGATGTAGATAATTTTTTAAACAGTATTGAGATTGATTGAATCATGTTATCAAAACGAACTATAATTGGATTAGTGGTTGGTAGCATAATTATTGGAATAGGTGCATACTCTCTAATTTCAGATATTGGTCTACAAACAGTAGAAGTTGATGAAACATTTGGAATTGGAGAATCTACTTCTTATCAAATTCGTGCTAATAGTGGTGCGAAACAGTTAATGACTATATCTGGAGATAAATTTGATCTTAAACTATCTAGTCCTGCTGATGGATTACAAATTCCTACCACATCTCATTCCAAGGAAGTTACTTTGGATTGGGTTCATCTTGAAGATGGTGTTACAATGATAAATATCCAAAATACTGGTTCAACTGATTTACATATTGTTGCAACGTTGAATATTACAGTTGATCCGATTCTATTTACGTACCACTTAGTAGTCATTACTGCTGGAATGGTGATTATTGGATTTAGTATGGGTTTCACGTTAAGAAAACCTAAAGGTTTTTAGCTCAATTTTGCTGAAGGGTACGAACCCAAAACTTTCAAAAATAGAGTGTCTTGTTTGATTTTTTCCAGCATTTCTAAAATTTTAGAATCTTTTTGATGCCCTTCAAAATCTACATAGAAATTATACTCCCATGTGTTTGTTCTCGTTGGTCTTGATTCTATCTTTGTAAGATTTACATTATTTTTATGAAAATTCTCAATTATTCTATACAATGAACCTGGTTCATGTTTTATTGAGAAAATTATTGACGTCTTGTCATTTCCTGAAATTTCCGATTCCTTCTTTGATAATATCAAAAATCGTGTGTAATTGTTCAAATTATTTGCAATATTTTCTGCAATAATTGGAACCTCATAAATTAATGATGCTGTTTTACTTGCAATGCATGCACAATTCTTCTTGTTTAATTCTTTGATTATTTTTACACTACCTGCAGTGTCATATGCAGGAATTGTTTTCATTTTGTGCTCTTCAATAAATTTTCTACATTGACCTAAAGCTTGTGGATGTGAATAAACAGTATCAACTTCATTTATTTCTCCAATTCCAATTAGACAATGTTCTATTCTGTGATAAATTTCACCTGTTGCATTTAGTGATGTAGAATATAACAAATCATAACTTTCCCCAACACTTCCTTCTAACGAATTCTCTACAGGCAAAACTGAATACTCTGTTTTATCTTTGGATGTATTTTCTAAAACTTCTGCAAAGGTTGCAAATGGAACTGTTTCAATATTTTCTGTAAAGAATGATCTTGCAGCAGCTTCACTATATGCCCCCCGTTCACCTTGGAACGACACACTGATCATTTTTACTCTCTCAGTTTAATGAAATCGCTTTTACCAAAGTCTGTAGAAAGTTTTCTTTCATCAATCCATGAACACTCTGTACATTTTATTGCATCTCGCATAGGTACTACTTTTCCACCACATTTGCGACATTTTGTAAATAGTATTCCTAAATTTGGTTCATCAATAGTTGCATGAATTGTACCGTTTAGATGATTTAAAATTTTTAATTTTGCTATGTCATTTACTAATGCAACATTTCTTTTTCGAATGTTTCTTGTTGAACATACACACTCAACTTTAGATGTGGTTGGATTTCCATTAATGTAATCAATTGAGACTGCAATCATGGATGACATTACTGCTGCAATTGTTCCAATGACAATGTCTCCTACCTTTGGTATTGATAGATCCTTTGGATGTTTGATATTTGCAGTTCTAGTAGTTTTATCAATGTCCTTTTGTCCAATGGTTGCTGCTCTTACCATGTCTCCATCATCAAAAGCATTGTACCCGGCCTCATATTCTTCAATTGATGCTATTTTCTCGCCTGGATATGTTGCATTTTCTGACATGCTCAAATTTTTGTTTTTATGATTATAATTGTTTGTGGCTCAAATGATTCTGATAAATCATATATTTCGATAAATATCAAAAAAATCATGAAGGCTCTAGTTTATGATGAATATACCACAGATGATGATTTTTCAAAAATTTTAAAAATTAAAGATATTCCAATTCCTGAGCCAAAATCAAATGAAGTAGTTTTCAAAGTAAAGGCTGCGGCTCTAAATTATGATGATATTTGGGGAATGAGAGGTAAGCCTCTTGCAATTCCTCTACCTCATATTTCTGGAACTGATGCATCAGGTGAAGTAACCGCAGTAGGTGAAGATGTAAAAAATTTCAAAGTAGGTGATAGAGTTGTTTCTCATGGAAACATGTCTTGCAGAGTTTGTAAGAGATGTACTTCTGGACGAGAATATGATTGTAAAAAACGAACCATTTGGGGATTTGAGACAGGTCCTCTTTGGGGTGGATATTGTGAATACACCCATCTTCCAGAAGTAAATGTGGTCAAAATTCCTGAAGGTGTATCATACGAAGAAGCAGCAGCTGCATCTATGACTATGTTAACTTCTTGGCATATGTTGGTTGGCAGAGCAAAGATTCAACCTGGCCAATTAGTTTTGATAATGGGTGGTGGTTCTGGTGTTGGAAATTATGGAATTCAGATTGCAAAACTTTTTGGTTGTACTGTAATTGCAACTGCTAGTCCTGATAAACTAGATCAATTACTTGAACTTGGTGCAGATTATGCAGTAGATCATAGAAAAGATGATTGGCATAAAGAAGTAAGAGCCATTGCAAAAAAAATCACAAAACCATATGGTGATGTTCCTGGTGTAGATGTAATATTTGAGCACATTGGAGGTTCTCACTGGAACAAGGAACTAACTCTTCTAAATTATGGAGGCACTGTAATTACTACTGGTGCTACTACTGGCTATATGGCTAAAACTGATCTTCGACATGTTTTCTTTAAAGGACTTAACATTTTAGGCTCAACTCAAGGAACAAGAGCTGAACTGGAACAAGGATTCTATTGGATGTCTCAAGGAAAAATAAAATCTATAATTGATTCAACTTTTTCACTTGAGAAAGCTGCTGAAGCTCATACAAAAATGTTAAAGGGCAAAGGACTTTTTGGAAAAATCATAATGAAGCCAAGCTGATTATTGATGAATGATCCAAAAACAAATTCTATCTTAGATGAAGGAAACAGATTATTCTTAAAGGGAAAATATGATGAGGCAATTTCATATTATGATAAAATTCTCGATGAAAATCCGCACCATTTGAGCTCCTTAAACAATAAAGGCTATGCACTAAGTAAACTCAAAGACTATGATAATGCTATGAAATGCTATGATCTTGCACTTGAAAGTCATCCAAATGATATCTCAGTACTGGTAAACAAAATTTCTTCCTTTAGGAAACAAGGAAATCTTTCTGAAGGATTATCATTATGTGACAAAATTTTAGAATCTAACCCGAAATACAATATTGCATTATATCATAAAGAAAGAATACTGTTTTCTATGGGCAGATATGATGATTCTATTTCTTGTTGTGATGTAATTTTGAATGGTTATCCTGAAAATGGTGATGTCTTATTTGATAAATCTTGTAGTTTAGCAATGCTTTCAAAAACGGATGATTCACTATCATTACTTGAAAAATCAATCTTACAAGGAAAACAATACAAAATTAAAGCAAAAAAGTCAAAATCCTTTGAAAAATTATATGATAATCCTAAATTTCAGAAACTAGTATCATAACCAATGTGGGATTTCTAAATATCCTTCAATACTCTCATTTCTGAGAATTTTTAACAATGCGTTAGCCTGAGGTGATGATAAAACAGGCTTGTCAAACTGGTTATCTGTAGAAATTCTAGGACATGCAACTTGGATAAATGCATCAATTCCTTTCAGATTTCTTAATCTGTCATTTGTAATATCTGTTAATGCAAATAACTGAACTTCTTTTCCTTCTGCTTCTAATTCTTCTTTGATTTTTAATGCAAAAACCTTTGATAACTGACCTTCTTTCAATCCTACAATAACTCCAAAAGTTTTTGCTTCAGCTGCTTTGTATATGGCCAGAGTTGCTTTCTTTTTTAATTTCTGTGCAAAATCTGTAACTTCCCTTACTTCATTAAAGTAAGGATCTAAAACATATGTTGGCAAATTAGTGGATAATGCGATTCCAGATGCATGAAAATTGCTTTGTCCCAGGAAAACATATGCATCAACTTCTTTTTTTAGATCAGTTGCAGGATAAAACTCACACCCAAATACCTGTCCATCATTTAACTGACCTTTACCTTTTCCAATTTTTACTGTAATCCCATTATCAGTTAAAATTTTTTCAACTTTGTCTACTTGGTGTAAATGCTGACTATCTGTTACCAGTGAAATTATTTTACCTTTCAATATTTCTGCACATTTTTTTGCTACACTGTCAAACTCTACATCATCATATGCATCAATTAGAATCAAGTTTTTTTCATATGTTTCAGTGTTTATTGTATGTCCAATATTGAATTGAATTTCTGCACCAAGAACTTTGGAAGCATTTGAGTTCAGATCGCAAGTTCCCCAAGTTGTATCAGCTAAAACATATGCCGGAATGCCAAATTTTTTTGTTATATTTTTTGCAGTTTCTTGCACTTGTGGCAAAATACCATCTGGTCCATTTAATGAGACTGATGCAGGATTTTTTTCTTCAATTTCCTGAAAAATTCTCTTTTCATCTATAACTATCAATTTAGCTTGAAATGTTATTTTATTAATTTAAACCAACTGCATCTTACAACAACTAAAAATGTCTGAATTAATTAAAGACAATATGGTAAAAAAAACTGTTCTAAACATTGGATTTGATGATACTGATTCTCCAAAAGGAATGTGTACTACTTTTTTAGCATACAAAGTAGTTGATTTACTAAAAAAACAGAAAACAGAGTTTCTTGATTTTCCAAGATTAGTTCGATTTAATCCAAACATTCCATGGAAAACACGTGGAAATGGTGCAGTTTCAATTAGAATCAAGACTAGTAATCCATCAAAAATCAAAAATCAAATCAAAAATCTTGTTTCAAAATACTCTGATACAAAAAATGGTGCCAATCCTGGATTAGTTTTTTTTGAAAGTGAATCCATTCCTTCTGAATTTACAAAGTTTAGTGATTTAGCTTTATGGCAATTGATTAATCGAAAAAATGCAAAACAATTTGTTAAAAAAAACAATCTAGAATATTTCTACAAAGGAAATGGTCAAGGACTTATTGGTGCGATTGGTGCAATAGGATATGATTTTCAAGATCATACTCTGGAATTATTGAGTTATCGTAAAAAACAAAAATTTGGAAAAGAAAGAAAAATTTCAATAAAAAGTGTTAAGGAAATGCAAGAAAAAACATATCCTTACACTTTCAATAGTTTTGATACAAAAAAAGGACGAGTTTTAATTGCTCCTCATGGTCCGGATCCTGTATTTTTTGGTGTTCGTGGCGAAAATGTTGATGCATTGGTTTCTGCTACTAGAATTCTAAAAAGTGAAGAAAAATTAGATGGTTACATGATCTTCAAATCTAATCAAGGAACTGGTGATCATTTGAAAAATGAACTTACTTTTGAAACCATGAAACCATATGCTTCTGGGAAATTAATTGGTGTAGTGTCAAATTCTCCTAAAATTGTAAAAGGAGGACATGTCTTTTTCAAGATTCTTTCAAATAACAATGAATTTTGGTGTGCTGTTTACAAACCAACAGGAATGTCTACCATAGCTTCAAACTTGATCAAAGGCGATAAAATATCTGTGGGTGGAGGAGTTAGAAAGGCTTCTAAAAATTTCCCTCGAATAATTAATCTTGAATTCATTGAGGTCATTTCTCTTGAAAAACAAAGCAAAAAATCAAATCCAATTTGTAAAAAATGTAGTAAAAAAATGAAATCTAAGGGCAAGGAACAAGGATTTCAATGTGTTCGTTGTGGTAAAAAATCATCAAAAAAAATGGCTGAAACAATTACTAGAAAAATAAACAAACAATTGTATTTACCAAAAATTTCTGCTCATAGGCATCTTACACGCCCTCAACAAAGACATGGCATTATCAACAAATCAAATAATTTCAAAAACTCACTATCTTGGTTTTGTGTTTATCAAAATAAGTAGCGGGGAGTAGATTTGAACTACTGAACTGCGGGTTATGAGCCCGCCGGGATGACCTGGCTTCCCCACCCCGCTGATTCAGAAATTAACACGAGCCGTATATACGCTTTATTAAATTCTTGAAAGTAATTAATATGATTTGAATAACTTGATTTTTCATGGATAAAAAAATCTCAATTGCAGTTGTTGTTGTTGCAGTTGCTTTTTCTGTATACACTTTAACACTTCCATCAGATCCTATTCCATTACCAGAACCTAATTTCAATTCTAAAAGTAATTCAGTTGAAATTTTAGCAGAAAATCTAGATAAGCCTCGTTCAGTTGCAGTATCTGATAATAGAATTTTTGTAACAGAAAAAGATGGCTCGATTATAGTTATAGAAAATGATATTCAATTAGAATCTCCACTTGTCACTTTACGTTCTGCTGATGTTTTTGATGGTGGATTGTTAGGAATTGCACTACATCCAAATTTTTCAGAAAATCATTACATCTATGTATTTTTGACTTATGAAGAAGATGAGACTTTATGGAATAAAATAATGAGAATTACTGAATCCGAAAACAAATTACAAGATGCCGAAACTATTTTTGATAAAATCCCTGGTTCTTCTTTTACAAATGGAGGATTTATCAAATTTGGACCTGATGAAAAATTGTATGTAGGTACTGGTGCTATATCTGATTCTTCTCATTTGCCACAAGATCTTGATTCTTTATCTGGAAAAATTTTAAGAATAAATGATGATGGTTCTATTCCTGAAGATAATCCCTTTACAAATTCTCCTGTTTACTCTTTAGGACATAGAAATCCTCAAGGAATGACTTGGGATAATGAAGGTAATCTGTATGTTGCAGAATTTGGACCTGAAAAAAATGATGAAATCAATATAATTTTGGCTGGTCAAAATTATGGTTGGCCTGAACAAGAATGCTCTGGAAATGAAAATTTTGAAAATGCTGTTCTTTGTTATGATCCAAGTATAGAACCTGGCGGAATTTTATTTTACACTGGTGATAAATTTGATTTTGATTTTCCATTTATTATGGCTTCAATGAGGGCATCAAATGTGTATCAAGTAGATTTTGAAGAAGGACTAATCTCTCAAAAATCAATTCTTAGTGGAATTGGACGTGTTCGTGATGTGGTTCAGGGTCCTGATGGATATCTTTACGTGATTACTTCTAACACTGATGGAAAAGGTTTTCCTGCTGCTAATGATGATAAATTATTGAGGATATTGAAATAAAATGCCTGATTCATCAATTTCAAAATTTTTTGAAAAATCAAGAACTGAAAGATTAAATGTTATCAAAAATTTTGCAAATCTTTCAGAAGATGACATAAAATCCTTAGAATTGCCTGATGGTGGAATTACGTTTGATAAAGCAGATAAAATGGTAGAAAATGCATTTGGAACATTTTCGCTTCCATTAGGAATAGCAACTAACTTCAAAATTAACAATAAAGATTATCTTGTTCCTATGGTGATTGAAGAACCTTCTGTGATTGCAGCCGCATCAAAAGCAGCAAAACTTGCAAGACCTAAAGGTGGATTCACAGTAGTAGCTGATGAATCCTATAGTATTGGCCAAATTCAAGTTTTAGGTACTGATATTGATAATGCAATTTCTAAAATTAAAGAAAATACTCAAGAAATTTTGGATCTTGCCAATTCAAAAAGTAATACTCTTTCTAAAATGGGAAAAGGTGCAAAAGAGATTACTTGTAAAAAACTTGATACTGATTTTGAATCAATGTTGATAGTTGAATTATTAATTGATGTAGGTGATGCAATGGGTGCAAATGTCACTAATACGATGTGTGAAAGTGTGGCACCTTTAATTGAAAAATTAACTGGAGGAAAAACACTTCTTAGAATATTATCTAACTATTCAACAAGACGTATGGTAAAAGCAACAGCAATTTTCGATAAAGACTCAGTTGGAGGAGAAGAAGTTGTAGATAATATGATTCATGCCTATCAATTTGCAAAACATGATGTGTATAGAGCAGTAACTCATAACAAGGGAATCATGAATGGAATTATTGCAGTAGCAAATGCTACTGGACAAGATAGTCGTGCAATTGAAGCTGCAGCAAATGCTTTTGCATCACGTTCTGGACAATACCGATCACTGTCTGAGTGGACTAAGGATTCAGATGGAAATCTTGTTGGAACTTTGGAAATACCGTTATCTGTTGGCATTGTAGGTGGAATAATTAATGTTCATCCAGTTGCAAAAATTTGTACTAAAATTTTAGGTGCAGAATCTGCAAAAGAAATGGCATGTATAATTACTGCAACAGGTTTGGCTCAAAACTTTAGTGCTATGAGAGCACTTGCAACTGATGGAATTCAGAAAGGACACATGAGGCTACATGCAAGAAACCTAGCATCTGCAGCTGGGGCTTCTACTGAACAAATTGATAAGATTGTTTCTCAGATGATTGAAGAAAATAATATTTCAGTAAATAGAGCAAAGGAACTGCTTGAGCAAAATTAATTATTTTTCATTAATTAATTCTAGTAATGATGTATCTTTCCAAATAATATTCTCTGGATAACAATTTAACATCACACCATTATCAATCTCCCAAAACTCCCAATTTGCGCATTCTGTATCAAATTCATAAGGTCTAGTATTGTCAAACTCCCAATCAAATCCATTATCTATAGATGAATCTGGATAACCATGACCTCTAACTAATGTGATCTCATCATTTTGTTCATTGTATTCAATTTCAGCATAGAGTGCATTTGGATATAGATATACTACATTTGGATGCAAATCAACTGCGTCAAACATTTCCTTTGTAACGTATTCATTATGTAACAAAATTATTTTATCATATTGTGCTAAAATCTCAGGATTTTTATGAACATCAATATCTGAAACCATATCATATCCTAATAATTTCAAAACTTGGATTGCATTTTTTCCTGAATTATATTGTGGCGGTTGGACTCTGTCTATTTTAACAGTTAAACATTCTTTTCCACAATTTTCATTATAATAATCATAGAACCCATTTTGAGCATATGCAGAATGAGTAAAAACCGGTAGAATAACAACTGTTTTACCTATGTTCTTTTTTAGTTCATTAATTGTTGACAATGATTCTTCTTTCGGCTCAAACCAAGAATATTTAAAACTCAAATCCTCATTTAGATCTTCTTCATATGTATATTGCAAAAAAATACCTGATGTGTTTAGATTAATACGATTTCCTCCTGGGTTATAATTTAAATCAAATACTATGTCTTGATCACCATTCTTGTTTTCAATATTAGAAAAATCATTTTGTATTGAAAAATATATGAATAAAATTATGATTATGGAAATTATTCCAATAAACCCAAAAAGTATTTTTTTCACCATTCTTGTTTAAAATAAATAGTCTGTTATATACTGGTTTTTCGAAGTAAGAATATGTCTGAAATTAGATTTGCTATTCCTAAAGGAAGTTTGGAAGATGCTACATTCAAGCTCTTGGAGAGATCTTGGACTAAGGTGAATCGCAAGAGTAGAACCTATAGGGTATACCTAGATGATCCAAAAATTGTTGTAAAAATGCTAAGACCTCAAGAAATCCCAACTTTGGTAAGCGAGGGATTGTATGATGTGGGAATTACCGGCAAGGATTGGGTAGGTGAAACAAAATCCGATGTAGAACCAATTTTAGATTTAGAATATGGAAAAATTAGACTTGTTATTGCATTTCCAGATAATTACCGATACAAGAATCTAGATGAAATGATTGCAGATTATGCTAAAAAGAAAAAGACTTTGAGACTTTCTTCTGAATATCTTACAACAGCATCTAGTTTTATCAAGAACTGCAAGTCTTACAAGAAATATTTTGGAAACAAAGATCCACAAATTGTTACTCCTTGGTTACGTATTGGAACAAATAAGTCTGTTCAAATTCATCTATCATTTGGTGCCACAGAAGCAAAACCTCCAGAAGATGTAGATGCAATAATGGATGTAACTGAAACTGGCACTACCCTCAAACAAAATAAACTAAAGATTGTAGATGAGGTTCTTACTTCAACTGCGCACTTGATAGTCAACAAGAAATCCCTCAAAGACAAAGCAAAACGAGAAAAGATTTTTGATATTGTTACTTTGATGCGAGGAGCTGTACATGGAAAAAAATATCTGCACATTTACCTGAATGTAGAAGAGAAAAATCTGCCAAAATTATTGAAACAAATACCTTCATTGAAAAAACCTACCATTAGTCCACTAAGTGAATCTGGTTGGTATGGAGTCAATACTATAATCAAAAAATCAGATTTCCACAAAATAATTCCAAAGCTACGAAAGATTGCACAAGGATTAGTAGTGCATGAACCACGACAGATACTGGAACTTGAGGAGATCAAACGTGACGAAGAAAATTGATGAAAATCATTTCAATAAATAACACTGAGCAATTTCTAAAGAAAATAGCCACAAAAAACTCTTCAAAAAACCAGAAAATTGTAGAATCTATTCTCAAGAATGTAAAAAATAATGGTGATGCTGCGGTAAAAAAATATGAAAAAAAGTTCGGCGCAAATATTTCATCATTAAGAGTATCACAACGTGATATTGCTAGTGCATACTCTAAAGTTTCAAAAGAAGACATCTATGCAATTAAACTTGCAAAATCAAGATTATCAAAAGCCGAACTTGCAGTACGACGTCAATTCAAAGATATAGTTATAAAATCAAATGGAACTAAAATTTCAAAATCTTTTGTTCCCATAGACAGTGTAGGATGTTACGTACCTGGTGGTGCAGCAAGATATCCAAGTTCTGCTATAATGTCTGTAACTCCTGCTAAAATTGCAGGAGTTAAACGAATTGTGGTAGTTTCCCCACCGAATTCTTCAGGAAATATTGATCCATTAACAATTGTAGCATCTGATATTTGTGGTGCAACTGAAATTTACAAAACTGGTGGTGCGCAATCAATTGCAGCACTAGCATATGGTACTCGTTCTATCAAAAAGGTAGACAAAATAGTTGGACCTGGTGGTGCTTTTGTTACTTTGGCAAAATATCTAGTCAGTAATCTTGTATCTATTGATATGATGGCAGGACCAACTGAATTAGGTGTTGTAATTGATTCAGCAACAGATGCTGATCTTGTAGCATTAGATCTTATTTCACAAGCAGAGCACTCTGCTGACACATTCTGTTATGCTCTAACTCCATCAAATTCAATTGCAAAAAAAATACAATTGAGTGTAAACTCTAAACTAAAAGATATTCAACGTGCAAATATTGTAAAATCTAGTCTTGAATCAAATGGATTCATTGGTGTTTGTAAGACATCTGGAATCATTGATATTGTTAACAATTTAGCTCCTGAACACTTGGAGATTATCAGCAAAAATACAAAAAAATGGAGCAAAATCAAGAATCCAGGTTTGATTTTATCAGGAAAAAACAGTCCTTCTTCGGCTAGTGACTATTTGTTAGGCTCAAATCATATTTTACCTACAAATGGATTTGGAAAAACTAGAGGATCTTTGTCCGTATTGGACTTTGTCAAGCTTCTAACTAAAATAGAAACTAGCAGAAAAGATTTACAGAAAATATCAAAATCTATGAAGAATCTAACTTTAGCAGAAGGATTGCCAAATCACTATGAAGCAGTACGGGGTAGATTAAAATGAAAAACACGTGGTATACAAAAAAATTAGATGACTATGCAAAACTAGGTGGCTATAAAAAACCTGAAAAGTTTGATGATGTTTTAAAATTGGATTCTAATGAGAATTTTGTAATAAATAAAAAATTTCAACAAGATGTCATTTCTTATGCTAAATCCAATTCTGATGTTAGAGAATATCCTTTGGGTGGAGTTGAAAAACTAGTCTCAAAACTATCAAAATATCTTAAAGTTCCTGAAAATATGATTGGTGTTGGAAATGGCTCTGATCAAATTTTGGATTTGTTTTTAGCAAATTTTGCATCAAAGAAGACTAAAATTTTGACATCGGATCCAACATTTGGGTTCTTTGAGGAAAGATGTAAATTATATTCAATACCGTGCACCAAAATTCCTTTTTCATCTGATATGAAATTAGATATTGGAAAATTTGATACTAATCTAAAAAAATGTCAAATACTCTATTTGGATTCACCAAACAATCCAACTGGATTTCAATTCTCAAAAACACAACTAGAATCTTTAATCAAAAAATTTGATGGATTAATAATCATTGATGAGGCTTATGGAGAATTTGGTGATTCATCAACTGTTTCATTAACAAAAAAATATGAAAATCTAATTGTTGTCAAAACATTTTCTAAGGCTTTTGGTCTTGCAGGTCTTCGTTTAGGATACTTTATTGCAAATAAGAAAATAGTTGAGGTATTCAATCAGGTTTTACAATATCCATACCCACTCAATACTCTTGCAATTGAGGCTGGAATTGCTTCTCTAGATAAGGTAGACCAAATGAAAGAAGCCTCTGAAATTATCAAATCTGAACGAAAGAAAATCATTGAGAATTTGAGCAAATATGATGCCTTTACCGTCTTTGATTCCAAGGCAAATTTTGTACTATTTGATGCTAAGGGCGCAGACAAACGCGTATTTTCTGCACTAGTTGAGCAAGGAATCTCTATACGCAAACTTGGTAAGATTGGTTCTCACCCAGGATGTCTACGTGTTACTGTTGGAACCAAAGAAATGAATTCTAAATTCCTTTTAGCAATACGTGATCTATTGGGATAAAAAATTGAATAATCAAAAGTTTGATTCTATAATATTTGATTGTGATGGAGTACTAGTAGATATTACACAATCTTATGACAAAACAATTGATAAGACATGTAAGTATGTACTCAAAGAATTTGCAGGAATTGATTCTATCGTAATTGATCACAAGATTATTGATGGATTTAAGGCATCAGGTGGATTCAATGATGAAGTTGATTTGGCATATGCTTCAGTGTTATCCTTGTATGCGGCAAACAAACTAAACAAAGAACCCTCAGAGTTTATCTATGATGTAATTTCAAATGTAGATAAAACTGGAATACGCTCTGTTCAATCATATCTTGAATCTCTTTGTGATATTTCTGAATTTTTATCTAAATTAGGTTCATTAAATGATCGACACAATAATCCTGTTTATTCTATATTTGATCAACTGTTTTTTGGACCAGAATTATATGAGAAATTATTTGAAAAACAATCAAAGTTTTCTGAAGACGGAATGATTTCAAATGACAAAGTGATTTTATCTGTATCCTTATTGAAAACTTTACAAAAAGAATTTGGAGAAAAACTTGCAGTTGTAACCGGTAGGGGAATTGAATCCATTCGTTATTCACTAAAAGACATGCTCAATTACTTTGACACAAAAAGCTCTGCATTTTTAGAAGATGAACCTAGAGAACTAGCAAAACCAAATCCTGCTACATTAATTCGTGCCATACAATCAATGAAATCAAAAAATTGTCTGTATGTGGGTGACTCTATGGAGGATTACATGATGGCAAAAGATGCAACACAAGCAGGGTATCCAACAAAATTTTGTGCAATTGTAGGCACAAGCACAAGTCCTAAAGATAGACGTAAACTATTTGCTGATTCAGGCGTAGAGATGATTCTTGAATCAATAAATGATATTCCGAAGGTATTAAATTTAGTTTGATAAAGTATCATTATTCTCAGGTGATAAAATGAAAAAACGCTCTAGCAAAATCAAACGTGAAACAAAAGAAACTGATGTTTCAGTAGCAGTCAACATTGATGGCACTGGAAAAACTAGTGTATCAACTGGCGTAAATTTTGTTGATCACTTGATTACTGCATTTGGAAAACATGCAATGTTAGACTTGGCTGTAAAAGCAAAATCAAAAGATAACATCGTACACCACTTGATTGAAGATACTGCAATTACAATTGGAAATGCTATGGACAAAGCATTAGGAAATAGAGTTGGTGTTACTAGATTTAGCTATGCATCTGTTCCAATGGATGAATCATTAGCAGAAGCATCAGTAGACTTGGTAAAAAGACCCTTTTACAAGTTGACTTTATCTATAAAGAGAACAAAGATTGAGGATGTGTCAAAGGAAGATCTTGAACACTTTTTCCAATCTTTATTGCAGAATCTAAACAGCTGTATTCACCTTACTGTAAAGTATGGAGACAATGATCACCACAAAGTTGAGGCTGCAATGAAATCTCTAGCAGTAGCATTTAGAATTGCATGTTCAAAAGATTCAAAACAAAAAGGAATTCCTAGTACAAAAGGCGCAATGTAATGACAAAGATTGCAATATTTGATTACGGAGCTGGAAATATTTTCAGTCTCAGAAATGCATTAGAAAAACAAGGGGCAACAGTAGAAGTACAAACCCAAGTTGATAAGTTAAAAGGATATGATGGAATTTTTCTACCTGGTGTTGGAAATTTTGATCCTGCTATACAAAGTATCAATCGTGATTCAGGAAACTTTCTTGATATTGTAGGTGATACTCCAGTCTTTGGAATCTGTTTAGGCATGGAGATGTTTTTTGATAAGAGTCAAGAAGGAAAAGAAAAAGGCCTTGGAGTAATTGGTGGTGATGTTATCGTTTTACCTAATACCCTAAAGGTTCCTCACATGGGATGGAACGCACTTGAAATAAAACAAGAAAACAAAATTCTTGAAGGTGTAAAAAACGGTTCGTGGGTATACTTTGTGCATTCGTATAGGGCAAATCCTACAGCATCTGATGTTATAGTTGCAGAATCTGATTATGATGTTAAAGTTCCAGCTATAGTTCAAAAGGATAATTTTTTTGGAACTCAATTTCATCCAGAAAAATCAGGTGATGTTGGTGGGTTAATGTTGAAGAATTTCCTGAGAGAGTGCTCAAAATGAAAATAATTCCTGCAATTGACTTGATGGGTGGGCAAGTAGTTCGACTATACAAAGGAGATCCAAAACAAAAAACCGTGTACAGTAATGATCCTCTATCTATTGCCAAAAAATGGCAAAAAGCAGGTGCTGATATGCTACATGTTGTTGATTTGGATGCTACAATTGGTACTGGTAGTAACTTAGACTTGATTGAACAAATTACTAAAGAATTGTCTATTCCTGTAGAAGTAGCTGGTGGTTTACGAAATGAAGAAATCATTGATAGGGCAATTTCTTTTTCAAATAGAGTTGTGATTGGTACTTTGGCATTCAAAGACAAAGAATTGTTACAACGTATTGCCAAAAAATATGACTTTTCAAAAATTGTTATTTCAGTAGATCACATAGATGGGTTCATTGTCACACATGGCTGGCAAGAGAGTACAAAAATCTCCTTGATTGATGCAATAAATGAATTTGTAGATATGGGATTCACTGAATTTTTACTTACCAATGTGAGTAAAGACGGAACACTGGAAGGACCTGATTTGGAATATTTAGAAAAAGCATGTAGTATACAAAATACAAACGTTATTGCAAGCGGTGGTATATCAAATATTGACGATGTATCTGATGTGAAAACAAAAAATGCTTTTGCAGTAATTTTAGGTAAAGCATTGTATGAAAACAAAATTTCAATTGAGGAGGCAAAACAACTTGTTAACTAAACGAATTATTCCCTGCCTTGATGTAGATAATGGTCGAGTTGTAAAAGGACTTAATTTTGAATCCATTAAGGATGCAGGGGATCCTGTTGAACTTGCTGCTAAATATAGTAAAGATGGAGCCGATGAATTAGTATTTTTAGATATTACTGCATCTCAAGAAAAAAGAAAAACAATCAAAGAACTTGTATCTAATGTAGCCAAAGTAATTGATATTCCATTTACTGTGGGTGGTGGAGTGAATAGTATGGATGATGCACGAAATATCTTACTCAGTGGTGCAGACAAAGTGGGAGTAAACACCGGAGCTGTAAAGAATCCTCAACTGTTAACTGAACTTATGACTCTATTTGGAAAACAATGTGTCGTAATAGCTATAGATGCAAAACGAAATTATTCTGAGGATTCTGCCAAAACAATGTTTGAAGAAAACGGAAAAAAATTTTGGTTTGAAGTTTTCATTTATGGTGGTAAACAAGGAACTGGACTGGATGCAATTGAATGGGCAAAAAAGGCAACAGAACTTGGTGCTGGAGAAGTACTGCTAACTAGCATAGATAAAGATGGAACTAAAGATGGATATGACGTTCTACTTACTAAAAAAATAGTAGATACTGTTTCTGTGCCTGTCATTGCTTCTGGTGGCTGTGGAAAACCTGAAGATATGTATGAAATTTTTGAAAAATCCGATGTTGATGCTGCTCTGGCAGCTTCAATTTTTCACTATGAGAATCAGTCAGTAAATCAAGTCAAAGAAATTCTTCGAGACAAAAATATCTCTGTACGATTATAAGGAAATTTTGTAATGAATAACCATGAATAAAACAATTGATGAAATTGATTTTGAAAAAAGTGGTGGTCTTGTGCCTGTTATAGTACAAGATGCAAATACTAAAGAGGTCCTTACTCTTGCTTATTCAAATAAAGAATCATTAGAACTTGCAAAAAAAACTGGTAAATCTTGGTTTTACAGTCGTTCTAGAAATAAACTTTGGATGAAAGGAGAGGAATCAGGTAATATTCAAGAGATTAAAGAAATTTTGGTTGATTGTGATTCTGATGCAATAATTTATCTTGTTGAACCTTCAGGTCCTGCATGTCATACTGGTGAAAGAGTTTGTTTTCATCATTCACTTGAAAAATGAATTAACAAACTGGTTGATAACTTTCTTCGTCTCCTGGAAGTATTTCTTCTTTTATTTTGAATTCTAAATTAGGGTAATCTGTACCTCTGAAAACTACTCTCCAATCACCAATAAACTCATCTACAGTACAATATCCTCTGGTTGCTGACAACTGTGGTTGCAAATAATAATTGAATGCTGGTTTATCTGCCCCATCAAATGGAATCGATAGATAAACTTCATAATGTGTACTGTTTTTTGGTTTTAGAAAAACTGCCTGACCTTTTTCATAATAATCTAATCCTCCTATTCTCAAAAATATTTTTTCACCTAATACATATTCACTACGATCAATCTGAAATGGACCTGACGTAATCCATTCTCTTTCTTTTGGGGTATATTCATTTTCTAGATTTATTTTTTCAATTTCATCTATTTTTTCTTGAATCTCAGGAGTAATTTCTTCAACTGGTCGTAATTCTTTACCTAATGTATCTTCAACTTCTATTGTTTCTGATTGTTCAAAATTTATTACAACTACAAATATTGTAACTATGGCAACTGCTATGATTATTGATATTTCCTTTTTCACAAACATTTTTTTACAAAAATCTGTAAAAACCTTCCTCCTCATTACAAAATTCATAAAAAATCTAATTTCTCTTTAATTTTCATTACTTTTTTTATTCTAAAATAATTTTTCATACATTTTACTATCTTTCACTATATTTTTTGTTGTATTAAATTAAGTGTCACTTAACTTGATATTAGGATTTTTTATCTATCTAACAAGAGGATAAACTGATCTTGGCTAGAACATCATTACAATGTAGAGAATGTAAAAAACAGTATGAAACTGCATTCAAGTATGTCTGTGATGACTGTTTTGGTCCTCTAGATGTAAAATATGATTTTCCCCAAGTCTCAAAAGACACATTTTCTAATCGTGAACAAACGTATTGGCGATATTTTGAATTACTTCCAATAGAGGACAAATCAAACATTGTAAGTATTGATGCCGGTATGACCCCTCTTACAAAAGCTGAAAACCTTGGTAAAAAATTAGGCCTAAATAATTTGTATATAAAAAATGATTCAGTAAATCCAACATTTTCATTCAAAGATAGACCTGCTGGTGTTGCAATTTCAAAAGCAAAGGAATTTGGATTATCTGCTGTTGGTTGTGCATCTACTGGGAATTTGGCATCTGCAACTGCAGCACATGCTGCAAAAGGTGGATTTCCATGTCATGTGTTTGCACCAAGTAATATTGAGATGGCAAAGATTACCCAGGCACTATCTTATGGTGCAAATTATGTTGCAGTTGATGGAACATATGATGATGCAAATAGAATTGCAGCTCAAATTGGAGATTCTAAAGGAATTGGAATTGTAAATATTAACATGCGTTCACATTATGTTGAAGGTTCTAAAACTTTAGCATATGAAGTTGCAGAACAACTAGATTGGAGTGTACCTGATCAGTTAATTGTTCCAGTTGGAAGTGGTGCAATGCTTAATGCAATTTGTAAGGGGTTTGAAGAACTACAAAGTATTTCATTGCTTAATGATGTATCAAATATGCATATGATTGCTGCACAACCACACGGATGTGCCCCAATTGTTGATGCATTTAAGAAAAATTCAAAAGAAGTAATACCTGTTGAGAATCCTGATACTGTTGCAAAAAGTCTAGCAATAGGTGATCCTGGTGATGGAAGATATGTTCTCAAAAGATTAGAACAATACAATGGATTTGCAGAAGAATGCGATAACAAAGAAATTTTGGATGCAATACTCCTTTTGGCAAAAACCGAAGGAATTTTTACAGAACCTGCTGGAGGGGTTTCAGTTTCTGTATTGCAAAAGATGGTTGAACAAGGTAAGATTGACAAAAATGATAAGGTTGTATGTTATGTCACTGGAAACGGTTTGAAAGCAACTGAATCTATCATGGAAGTTTTACAAAAACCAAAAGTCCTCAAAGCAGACATTTCAGAAGTATCGGCGGTAGTCAACTAATGGCAAATATCACATTTACAATTCCTTCAGTATTAAATCAAAGCGGTGGAGAAAAAAAAACAGATATCACTGCTGATTCTCTACAGGATGCATTTACTAAAATCTCCGAATTAATGGGTGATGATTTTAAGAGACGAGTCTTAGAATCTGACGGTACTCCACGTTCTCTAATTAACATCTACATTAATGGTAAAAATGCAAAATTTTCTTCTGGTATGAAAACTTCCCTTAAAGATGGTGATGAAGTTTACATTTTACCTGCAGTGGCTGGAGGTTCTGAAGAACTTTCTACAAAAGAACTTGATAAATTTTCTCGACAAGTTATGCTTGAAGAAATTGGTTATGGAGGACAATTAAAATTAAAAAATGCAAAAGTTTGTGTAGTTGGAACTGGTGGTTTAGGACACCCAATAATTTCTAGATTGGCAACAATGGGGGTTGGAAATTTACGAATTATTGATAGGGATGTGATTGAATTATCAAACTTACATAGACAAATAATGTTTGATGAAGATGATGTTGGTCAAGTAAAAGTAGAAGTTGCCGCAAAAAAACTACAAAAATTAAATCCAGATTGTAACATTGAAGCTTTAGCTGTTTCAATAAATGATTATACTGCATTAGAAGTTGTTGAAGGATGTGATGTTGTAATTGATGCACTTGATAGTGTTAATGCGAGATATGCATTAAACAAAGCATGTGTAAAATATAATATTCCATTTGTTACAGGTGCTGCAGTAGGAACCTCTGGACAAGCTTTTACTGTCTTGCCAAAAAAATCTGCATGTTATTTTTGTATGTTTCCTGAATTAAATGAGGATACCATGCCAACATGTAGTATTGAAGGTGTTCATCCTCCTATACTTTCTATTATCGGTGCAATTGAAGTTGCAGAAGCTGTAAAAATAATTCTTGGAAAAAAACCAAATCTCTCTGAAAGAATTTTACATGTTGATTTAGAAAATCTTGATTTTAACAGTACTAGAACATTTAGAGCTGATGAGTGTCCAATCTGTGGAACGGGAAAACTTGAAGTTGTACAAAAAGAAGAACTAATTTTAGAAGAATTGTGTGGGCGAAACAGAGGAAAGAGAACTTACTCAATAACTCCAACTGATACTTTTGATCTTGATGTTGATGAAGTTACTAGCATTGCAAAACAAAAAGGGTTCATAGTTGATAATCAAGGAGATTTAGGGTTGTCCCTGAGAACTAATGATTTGTCTGTAAGCTTTATGATGAAAGGTTCTGCAGTTGTAGTTGGACCAAAAGATGAGAATGATGCAATTTCACTATACAAAAGTCTCTTAGGCAAAGAGATCAAAGCCTAAAACAGGCTATAAAAAATTCATAAATAATACAAAAATTATGAAAAATATAACGATCATAGTTATATTTTAGGAATAAAGCATAATTTTTATATGCAAATTTTATAGAAATTCTATCAATAACTAAAAATTGATAAAAAAATTTCAATTTTTTGACAAATTGTGGACAAATCGTCCATTACGGTTAAATACTAACTTTGAAGAAAAATGTCAATAACATGAATAACGAAATAGGACGTAAAATAACTAGTCTTACATTAATGACAATTATGGTTGCCGGTGGACTAACATTTGCAGCTCCAGGTGTAATGCCTGCTGCATTTGCAGCCAACGCCAACCTATTTGTTTCCGCAGAAAACTCACAGTTTGATAACTACATGTCAGGACCTCAAGTAATTGAGGTCGTCGTAATTGACAGTGATATCAATGATACCGATGAAGCAAAAGGTGAACCAGACGTAACTGTCAACGGTAAGGTCCTGAGAATGGTCCAAGCAGTTGATGGTAACTGGTATGGTTACTTTGCAGATAGAGATATGGCATTAATTGCCGACTCTACTGCCACAACATCAGGTTCAGGATTGGACTTTGGTGTATTTTGTGCAGCTTCTTCTGGTAGCACTGTATTGGGATTCTCAACAACTGAAACAGACGGTATTGCACTACCAATTACAGTTGCAAACGCAACAGCAACTGGTAACGGTACCGCAACTGGAAGTTCATCAGGTGGCACAATTTCCACAACATGTGCTGCTAACACATTAGCTGCATCAACAACTAATGGAACTAACAATGTTGTAAGAGAAGCAAAAGATCCAGTAGCACAATCAGGTTCCGTTAACAGAGGTCAAATTGATCTAGGTGACGGCGATGGTGTATGGCCTTTCGTTCAACTCTATCAATTAAACCCAACAGGTAATGTTGTCATACAGTACAACAAAGGTGGTGGTGTTCAATCAACAACACTTACTTTTGATACTGTTGATCAATTTGCCGAATTGACTTTAGATAGAGCTGTATACCCAAGAATATCACAAGTACATGCAACAATTACTGACTTATGGTTAAACATTGACCCAACTGATGAAGACTCTTGGACATTTGCTACCAATACTGGAAACTCTTCCAATATTGATACATTTTACCAAGTATTCGATGAAAACGGTGCTTCTGGTGGAAGCGCATTAACCCTGAAAAACACACTACCAAACTTGATGTGTGAAGATAATTGTGTATTAACATTAAATGTTGATGCTCAAAGTTCTGGCACAGCAGTGGTAACTATTCAGGATAACGGCGATTCAATCCTTGCCCAACTAAACTCTACTGCTAGTGTCAACAATGCATCTGCATTTGGTGTCACAGCAGAAACTGATGTGTTAGGTACAGGTTCCATCCCAGTAACCATCACCGAACAAGGTCCAAACAGTGGTGTATTTGGTACATATGATGAATCAGATGTATCAGTACTAGAAATCACAAGTGACGCAAAGAGGGGAACCTCCGCATCACTTGACTACAATGAAACACCTCAAACTATCCTTGTAGGATTCTCCTTTGCTACTATTGATATACAGCCAATTGATGACGAATGGACCTCTGGTGAAGAGATTCCAGTAGTTGTCGTTGATGCTGATCAAAACAAAAACAGCAGAGCAGATGAAGACTTAGACTTAAACAACCCAGACGTAACTTTGATTCCAGCACTCAGAACTGGTGATCCATTCACCATTGATGAGGGTGGAACTCCTAACATGATCTTTACCAATGGTACAAATGATGCAGACAGTATCTTCGATATTGCATCTCTATCATCACCAGTAGGTAACTTCACACTCACAATCAATGTAACTGGATTCACCAGTGCAACCAACGTCACTGTAACTGAATCTGTTGATGCATTCAGCAAGAGGTTAATCGCTTCTCAGACTGCCAACAGTTCATCAACATTTGATGTTGACTTTGCAATCATTGACTTAGGAAGTGCAACTATGGAGACCATAAAAGAAACCGTAGTTGATGAAGACAACACTACTGTTGGCTTCAACTTCCTTAACTATGATGTTAGATCATTAGGTGCAGACACAGTAAGTATCGCATTGCTTAACACCACAGGAAATATCCTTCCATGGGTTAACAACGATACAAGAAATGTTGATAAAAACAATGCAATATTGTTAGTCAACAATTCAACTGATTCTCAGGATTACGTTGATTTGAACAATGCAGTATCTGATGCTATTTATGGTTCTACCACAACTGATAGTTCCGTAAACGTTGGATTTGCAATGTACTTCACAGGTGTCGATGACCTCGCCGCCAAAGAAGTAATCGTAATTGACTTCTTCTCATTTGGTTTCAGTGATGATGGTGTGCAATCTTCTGAAAGATTTGCAAACCAAATAATCAGAATTGAAGCTGAAGAAACAGGTGACAACACAAGTACCTTCAAAGGTTCACTTGAGTATGTCATGGTTAACCAAATTAACATACAGGATGCCGCTACCTTTGCTGGCATCACACCAATCGCAGATGATCCTTCATTCATTGTAATTGAGGATCTTACTGACGAAGATGCACCAAGAGTCAACTATAATGACTTAGGTGCAGATGGTGTTGTAACTCCTGTATCTGATCAAGAAGAAGCACCAAGTCATTCTGGTGTTGTATCTTTAGATTCTGATTCTTACAAGATTGCTGACACTGTAACAATAACTGTTGAAGACTTAGATCTTAACGTAGATTCTGATCTTGTCGATATCTTTACTGTTGTTTCTGATAATACAAAAGCAACAGATGATAACGTCGGTTCTGCCACAACTCAAAGTTTGAGTTTTGGTGAACTCGGTAGATTATTAGATATCACATTTGATGATGTTATATGGTCAACTCCTGACGGTTCAAATGCTTCTGCAACTGGTAATGACAGTAACACTTGTGCTACTGAATTTAGCAATGCAGGCATAACTGATACCGGACTTGCTGCAACTGGATTTACTCTAGTTGAAACAGGTAAAGCAACTGGTAAATTTGTTGGTGATTTCCAAATCCCATCAAAATGGTGTAGAGTTTCTGATTCTACAACAACACCACTTACTTATGCAGGTGACCTAGAAACCACAACTGGACTCGATATCGAAGTTAACTATGTTGACTTTAGAGATGCATCTGGTGAAATTGTCGAAGTCGGCGATTCCGCAGGTGTAAGAGCCAATACTGGTTCAGTTAGTCTCGATAGAACTGTCTACCCAGTACCATTTGGTACCGTAGGTGAATCTAACGCAGCTGCTAACTCATCTCCAAATGGAAGATCAGTATTCCCAATTCACGCCACAGGAATCAGTAGCACTATTGATTCCAGTGAAGAATTACCTTCAGGAGATCTAACTATTCACGTCAGAATTAACGATCCAGACTTTGACGTAAACCCATCTGGTGAAGATGTAATGAACCAAGATGATGCACTCAAAATCTCTGTAATCAGAGGTTCTGATGTAGTTGTCTTAGGTTATGCAGGCGCTTCAGAAAGAAACACCGGATTAATTGATGTTGGTGGTAACAATGGAACCATCTCAAACATCAGAAGCTTCGGTGAAATTGATGAAATCGCACCAGATGCCGGTATTTACGAATTGGATGTTTCAATTAAATTCACCGACGGTCCAGCATCAGCACAATGTAACAGCCATAACACCAAGTATACCGCATTAGACGGTACTACTGGTACAGCTGATACAGACAGATTTGATGCCGCTGCACCTTCTGGCCAAGAATTCTGTATCTTACAAGGAGATATTCTCCAAGTAGAATACACTGACCCAGCTGATGCATCCGGTGATCCAAATACTGTTACTGATTCTGCAACATTTGACCTAAGAAACGGTGTATTACAATCTGACAAATCCGTATACATTATCGGTTCAGACATGATCTTGACACTCATTGAGCCAGACTTTGATCTTGACAATGATAGTGCTGAGACTTATGACTTGGACTTGATCGAATGGGACTCTGATGCCGCAACCACAACTATGGGTAACAAAGGTGTGACCGGCGCAGCAGCTGCATTTGACCCAGAACCAACAGACTTTAGAGAAACAGGTGACTCTACTGGTATCTTCCAGATTGTTATCGAAATCCCTGAAGAACTTGATGGTGATAAGTTAGAAAGAGGAGAAGAAATTATCCTCGAGTATACTGACTGGGGTCCATCCGGATCTGATTATGTAGGAGATGAAGATGAAGATGTCAACTTGACAATCTACACTTCAAACTTCGGAGCAACTGTAGAACTTGACCAAAAAGTATACACATGGACTGACAAAGTCTACATTACCATTGTCGCACCAGATCACAACTTTGACAGTGACCTAGTTGACGAAATCGGAGAAACTGATAATGACCCAATTAAGGTCTCTACCAGAGGATTCGATCTTGACAACTACAAACTCGTCGAGACTGGTACAGACACAGGTATCTTCACTGGTGAAGTAATCCTCACAGGATTTACTGCCCATGATGCTGATGGTGATGGTGACACTGGCGATGTAACCGGTACCACAAGTGGTAGCGGTCCAACAGATGGTCTCTTGGCCACTGATGATGATGACGGACTTACTGTCTCCTTTGAATTCTCAGAGGATGAAACAATTGTAGGCTCTGCCCTTATCAGATGGAACATCGGTGAAGTCCAATGGCTTGAGGCAAGCTATCCAGCTAGCGGAACAGGTGTTGTAAGAGTAATTGATCCAGACATGAACTTAGATCCAGAAGCAGTCGACAACTTCGAAGTCGACGTGTGGTCTGACTCCGATGCCGGAGGTATTGACCTTACTGTAACTGAGACTAATGAGGCAACCGGAATCTTTGAGGGAACTGTGTTCTTCACAACCCTTGATGAATCATCTGGTCACAGACTCAGAGTTTCAGAAGGTGACACTGTCACTGCAGAATATGAGGACAATACACTACCTGATCCATACACAACTGCAGATGAACTTGATATTACTGCCACTTCACTAATTGGCACTGTAGTACCACCTCTTGAGAGAGCACCAGCTGCTAACTTGAGAACCGTTGATGCATTCGGTAACAGCTTAGATTCTGTTTCCGTTGACCAACAGGTACAAATCAGCGCTGACTTAGCAAATGGTCAGGATAGAGAGCAATCATTCGCATACTTGGTACAGATTCAGGATGCAAACGGTGTTACAGTCTCACTAGCATGGATTACAGGTTCATTATCTGCTGGTCAATCATTCAGCCCAGCTTTATCATGGATTCCAACTGAAGCAGGAACATACACTGCTACTGCATTCGTTTGGGAGTCTGTTGATAATCCTACGGCATTATCACCACCAGTTAGTACAACTGTCAACGTAAGTTAGAAAAACTAGTTCACATTATCCTTTTTTTCTTTTTTTTGAATCCTTCTTAACGAAAGTTATAGACAATTTTTCCAGAAGTAATATCTAGGAGAGGAATTGTAATTAATTAAAATGAAATTTAATATTTTATTTCTGATTTTTTCTATATTGTTAATATTTCAAATTCCATATTCTTATGCAGATCTTGATTTATCTACAAATAGTAAAGTGTATGCACCATCCCATAATCTTCAAGTTTATGGTAAAGGTTTACCTGAAGAAAATTTAATTCTGAGACTATTTGCCCCCGATGAAACAATTGCAAAGTTTGATCAACTTACCACTAATTCTGACGGTTCATTTAACTATTCTTTGTTAACATGGCCCCAACCATCAACAAACTTCCCTTTTGGTACATATACTGTTGAAGTAATAAGTACTGAACAAAATGGAATCTCTAAAAAAATAGATGTAAAATTTTCAGAAACTACTGATTTGCTTGATGTTCCAGTTGAAAGAATTGTTAATACGCTAGTATTTGCACCTGAGACTGCAGCAATCAATCAACCAATTAGAGTATTTGTTCAAACAACAAGTGATGGATTACTTATAGGAAATGAACCAAAAAAATTGCTTGGAACTACACATGTTCATCTTCCCTCAGGAATTTCTGTGACTTTAACTAATTCTTTCAAAACACTTCATCAAGGATTATACTATGTTGATTATACTCCGATTGAAGAAGGAACTCATGTCTTTCACGTAGTAGCCTTTACTCAAGGAACAACATCTCATGGTTCTGCTGCAACAAATGTTCTAAGTCAAGATTTAGGTGGAATCTCTGAACAAATAATTCGCTTGAACACAATTTTAGATGATACTTCCAAAGAACTAAATGTTTTAAAATCTGAAATTGAAGGATTTGATAATACGTTAGAAACTGCAAGTAATAAAATTGATGAAAGCACGGGCACCATTTCTACTTCTGTGGAATTTATCAGCGAAGCGTCATCTCAACTAAACTCATTACTCTTCCCAATCATTGCATCTATTGGAATTATAGTTGCATTACAGATTGCAATTTTGGCACGAAGAAGATAGTTATAATAATGAAAGAGTCAAAAATTTATTGATGCCCAAAGCGGCTATTTTCTTTTCAATCCTTCTTCTATCTAGTTTTTTGGTGAATTCATATGCATTTACTGGTGATGATGTATTATTTCAAGATGATTCAAATGAAATAGAATTTCATTCTCAAATTATAGATATTAATTCAAATTTTTTTGTTGAAAATAATTTTAAACGCTATTTGATTTTTGGATCACATTTTCAAAATCTTGATCATATAAAAAATAACGCAATATATGGAATTCAATCTGATAATGGATTTTTTTATGTTTCACTTTTATCTGAAAAAAATGCTTCATTATTAGCAACGCAAGGTATCCATGTAATTGAAGATTCGAAACTTGAATTTCACTCCTCAAATAATGAAATATTGGATGCATCAAGAATTGGTGAAATAACTGGCTCAACTAACGCAAAACAAAATTACAATGCATCCGGAAATGGTACTGTCATTGCAATTGTAGATACAGGAGTCGACTTTTCAAATCCTGATATTCAACATTCGCTTGCAAGAGACCAAATTAACCATCCAATTATGCTTGATCCTGATGGTCAAGGAATTATTCTAACAAATGCAACTTTTTTTGCATATATTGATGAAAATGAAATAATTCGAAATTACACTAAACCAATTCCATCACACATGACTTCTTCAGCATATGTGACAAAAGAAGGAGTGTTTCTTGATATTTCTCAAGAAGGCAAAGGTAGTGAAATCCCAATTTACAATTCATTCTTTCCACAAATAGGCTCTACTCCAATTTTTAATGGTACTCTGTCAAATGACATGAAAATTGGAGAAGATAATCGAAACTACATAAAATCAAAAAGTGGCCAATACCATCTTGGAGTTATTTATCAAGGAGGACTAAGTGGACCTCTTGCCAAAATCCAAGTTGTTCCGGTACTTGTCGTTGATTCTTTTATTCCAGGAGTTTATGATACAATAATTCCTGATATGAGTACTTCTTGGGAAGACTATACTAGATTTGATTTGCCATCTGGTCAAAGAGCAAATTATGATTTTGATTTCACTGATGAAAAACCAATAGTTTTGGGAAGTGGAAAAGAGTTTCTAGTTTTTGATTCAAATGGAGATGGAGTAAATGATTATAGTGCTGGTACCATTGGTGCTCAAGTTTTAGATGTTTATGGCGTTATTAGAAACAATTCTACTGAAATTGATGATACACTAAATGCAGTTAATGGAACACTTTTGCCTGCATTGGATCCTGATGGTGAATTCTTTGGGGTAATGACTGATTTTATGGGACATGGTACTTCCAGTGCTGCATCAATTACATCTCGTGGACACGAAACATACAACATTTACAATGACACCAAAAAGTATTCAATAATTGGTGTTGCACCTGATGCAAAAATTTTACCAGTAAAGGCATTATGGTTTGGTGATACCGTTTATGCATGGTTATGGTCTGCAGGATTTGAAAATGAACATAACAATTGGAAATTTTCTGGAAAACCTAGAGCCGACATAATTTCTAATAGCTGGGGAGTTTCAACCTTTCCATCATTCAAATCATCACCTGGATTTGATGTTTTGTCATTAATTCAAAGTATGCTCGCAACCCCTCATTCACTTGATGATGATTATCCTGGAGTTGTAATGGTTTCTAGTGCTGGAAACTCTGGTCATGGTTATGGGACAATTGGATTGCCAAATGCATCTCCATTTGGAATAGCAGTTGGAGCTACTACCAATAATGTTTTTGTTGGATATGGACCATTCAAAGATCAGCCAAGATTTGGTAATACTACTGATCATTATAATCATGTAGTTGATTTCTCTAGTAGAGGACCAACATCAATTGGTGATCCAAAACCTGACATCATGAGTATTGGAGCTCATGGATTTGTTCCATCAAATGTAATAAAAACCCAAAAAGATTCAAAGGATGAATCATTTTCATTATTTGGAGGAACTAGTATGGCTGCACCATTAGTTTCTGGAAGTGCTGCAATTTTGATTGAAGAGATGAATAAACAATATCAAAACTATGATTCATTCATGATAAAAAACATCTTAATGTCTACTGCAGTTGATCTGAATAATGATCCTTTTACTCAAGGCTCCGGTTTGGCAAATGTTAATTCTGCTTTAGATTATGTTCATGGAAAAAATGGTGTGTTTATAGTTACTAATGAAAACTCTTATGATAATATTAAAAAAATTCTTGAACCCTCAATTGAAAACTTTAATCACACCGCAGTAGGTTTTGAACAATTCAAACTTCCTTCACATTCACTTCTAATGACAAGTTGGTTTGGAGGACAATTAACTGCAGGAGAACGAACTACTGCAACTTTTACCATAACTAATCCCACAGATGATGAAATATTTGTTGATGTAAAACCAAAAACTATCTCTTTGATTAAACATACTCAATTTAATGGAACAACATTTCCCCGTCAACAAGATTCTATCATGAACAAAACTGATACATTTATTCCAAATTATGTAAAATTATCTGATGTAAAACCTCAAGAAGACTTGAAAGATTTTTTTGATGAAGAAAAACCAATCCCTGATGAATCCTCTTTAATGATTCTAAATGTGAATTTTCCTTTTGATCATTTTATGAATAACACTTCTGATGTTTATGCTGATGATCTCAAAATTTCTTCATTATACTTGTATGATTGGCTTGATAATAACAATGATACAAAAATTACTAGCGATGAAATATCTTTGGTTAACAGAGGTGGTTCTTGGGGAACTGTCCAAGAAATAAGAATTTCTGAACCCAATGAAAAATTTGATGGTGTACCATTAGTTGGTGTTTATCCAGTTCCCACACGATATTCTTACTGGTTAGGAAACACAAATCAAAATTCAACTTCAATAGACTATACAATCTCTGCAAGTTATTATCAAAATGATAAATGGACTATGTTATGGCCTGAATCTGAAACAATATCTGTTCCTCCTAACGATACTTCTACTGTTGATGTAACCTTAGTAACTCCAACTGATTTACAAACTGGTGTATATCAAGGATTTTTGAATTTTCAAAGTGACATGCATGAAGTAAATGCACCAGTATCATTTGTAATTAAAGAACCTGTAACAGAAAATGATTCAACGATTATCATTCATGGAAAACAAAGTGATGATGTTATTTATGGAAATGGATACACCAAAGGAGCATTTGATATGGTTAATCGTTACATGGCAGGTGATTGGCGACAATATTACTTTGATGTACAAAATGAATTTGTAAATTCTGCTGCTATTGAAATATCTTGGATTAGTGATGACACAAATTTAGCTGTATTTGTCATGGATCCTTTAGGACAAATCATTCAAACTAACGTTCCATCTGGAGTGTTTGGACATTTTCTTGGATGGCCATCCCTTGATTGGTTAGGAAACACTCCATTTAGTCAAGGTGGCGGATTTTTCCCAGTGAAAAACAAAGATGACACATCAACTGTATTGTATGTACCAATTAATCAAACTGGCACTTACACATTATTGACACACTCTACATTATTTGGAGGAAATTCTACAACTGAACCAATTACCCTTGCAGCCAAATTTACAAACATTTCACCTGAAATGATGTCTCAAGATACTGAAATCATAACTGAGGATGTTTTATCTTCTGACTTGGAAAAAATTACTGAAAATGAAACTATTTCCACTGGCGAAAAATCTATTTCAAAAGAAACCATCGTTATATCTGATGAGTCTGATTATTTACTTTTGGTAGGAATTGGAATAGGAATTACTATTGGAATTGCGATCGGAATTGTTTCTATCATTGTAATTCGACAAAAATCTACAAAGTGACTGAACAAGGTTTATAAGCAATTTGGCGAGTACGTCAGCTTGAATGTCAGAGGTGGGGACGAAAAAGTCTGCCGGATTATCCCGAAGAGACTTTCTAAAGTTAATGGGTGCAGCAGGAACTGGTTTAGCTTTTGCTCCATTTGTCCCATTTGGTAATTTCATGCCAAACCCAAATCAGGCTTCACTTGAGAAAGTGCCTGTTATTTTGCCTGATGGCACTCAAGCAAACATTAACACTTATCCAATTAATCATGCTGAAGTCATTACCTATCCTGCAACAGGTGATGCAGCACTTGATGCTGAAGCATTTCGTAAATGGCAATTCATCAGACTTCCTGAAGAACTAGGTGGTGGAAAAAATGATGTTTCTGCATTTAGAGCTTTTAGTATGATCTGTCTTCATCTTTGGTGTTTGTGGAAATATTGGCCTGATGATGGAAGAAAAAGAGGTGAATGTCCTTGTCACGGAAGTATGTATGATCCTGTTTCTGGAACAGCATTTGTTGGTCCTGCATCAGTACAAGCTGCACCATCAAACACTTTACCTAAACTTACTTTGGAAGCTGATGCTGATGGATTGGTCTATATCATGCCACCAAAGTTTAATGCACAAGAAAATGGAGTAATTGGATATGGCCGTTTCGCTTGAGCCAAGAAGAAATGGTGTAGTCGAATTTCTCTATTGGTTATGGGAAGGTGTAGATAGAACTATTTTTACTGCAATCAAGTTTTCATTCCCTGCAAGATTTGTAAGTCCATTTGGATTTTTGGGAATGCTTACATTCATTGTATTCATTATGTTGGGAGTTTCTGGAGCTCTGCTCATGTTTTACTATCAACCGATATTGGATAGAGCGTGGGATAGTGTTCAATTCATTAATGATGAAGTTCCATTTGGATTCCACATTAGAAACATACACTATCATGGTTCTAATGCAATGGTACTCTTAGCTGTCCTTCACATGTATTATCAATACTTTAGTGGAAGATACAAAATTAGAAATGAAGTATTATGGATGACTGGTGTCATCTTAGGTGTTGTTACTATCCTAGAAGCATTTACTGGATATGATGTTATATTTTCTGAAAGAGCAGAACTTGCAATTAGTATTGCAGCGTCACTAACTACGTCAATTCCTATAGCGGGACCTGTTATTCGTGATGCGGCGCTGGGTAGTGGGTTCTCGGACTTTGTATTAAGATTCTATGCACAACATGTGTTCTTGTTACCAATAGTTATGCTTGGATTGATGGCAGTTCACTTCCCCCGATTCTTGGTGTTTGATGTACCAATGGTAATGGCGATTGCTGGTGCAATTTTGATTACTGGTGGTGTCTTTCCAATTGATTTAGGATTCAAGTTTGAACCTACTGTACCGCCTGGTGTCACTGTTCCTGAATGGTATTTGACTGGAATTTACGCTTTCATGAGAACTCAATATGACAAGTTTGTAACTGGATTGTTGTGGCCTTTGATATTTATCATATCGTTTGTATTGATTCCGTTTATCGATAGATACAAGAAATTCTCTTGGAGGGAAAGACCAATCATTACTGCATTTGGAATTACTAGTCTTGCACAAATTATGGTGACAACTTATTGGGGATTCTATATCTCACCAGATATCTCAATTCCTTTAGTTGAACGTTTGGTAATTGATCCCGTATTCTTCTACAGTGTAATGATATTGTTAGTTCCTATGAGCTTTGGATTTACATACATGATGATTAAACTTGCAAATGAAGCAGAAAGAAAGTCAAAACTGGCAAAGAGTACTGGTCCAAAGAAAGTTGCAACTCTAAACTTGTCTGAAAAATGGATTAATTGGTTACTTGTAGCATTGTTAGCATTCCAAGTATTTCTTAACATTGCAGCATATAATGCAGCCATAACTGGAATGAACAACATCTCATTATTCTTCGTCGGACTTATACTGATGGTATTTGCTGGATTCTTCCATATCTACAGATATGGAATGAGTGAACAAAAGAATGCTCCTCCAGCTCCTCCAGTTCAAGTATCTGATGAGAAACCAAAATTAGCTGAACCTGAAGAATCTTCTCAAACTGAAGAATCTGCAAAGCTTCCAGAAGGTAAAACTGCAGCAGATAAACCAGAAGAGAAACCTATTACTCCAGAAGTTTCTGTTCCAAAAACCCAGGCTGATTTGGGAGTTGGTGCAGACAATAATCCAAATCTTGGTACTGGTGATCTTAACAAACCATGATCTCAAAAATTTCAAACAAGCTTTATAAGAACTTGAGAGGCGAAAAAAATCATGAGTAGTCCAACATCTAGTCATGCTTATGGAATTGGACTCATTGCATTGTTAGTTGGATTGTCTGCATCTGTAGTATTTTACACTTCATTTTATCTTCCTGAATCTTTAGCAAAACCATCTGTATCTGATCATATTTTACATCCTGAAGAAGAATTTTTCATTATTGAGATTGTTCCAGGTGCAGTTATTGAAGGAAATGAAAATTATGTTCCAAATAAGGCCGAAGCTTTACTGACCTTTACAAATAATGTCAAATGGGTAAATATGGATGACACTGCTCATACTGTAACTCCTGATCACAGATATGCAGATGGTTTCAGTGGTGACTTTGGTTCCCCTGGAGTAATCAAACCTGGAGATTCCTACGAGTTCTTATTTACAGAAGAAACTGTACTGCATTATTTCTGCCAACCTCATCCTTGGATGAAAGGTGAAATTACAATAGCAAAGAGCAGATTCTAGATAGAATACTTTGCAAAAATTATCTGACTTTCAATTTCTTTATGTTGTTCGATAATTGATGCCCTGAATTTTACTTCATATTCTTGAGTTGGTTCAAATTTTATTACTGCCGTAAACTCTGCTTTATTTTCTGACATGACGTCTTTGTTGATAAATAATCTTGCAACATTGTTGGAAATAGTTTTCCCGTTGTATGATTTGTAGGTGATATGTTCATTTGAATCCAAAATTTGTGTATTGATAACTACTCCATCATATCTTCCTGGATATGATACAGTAATTGTTCCTATGATTTCAGAATTTGGATGAATTTCAGTTGAGTTTAACTTGAATTCTATGTCTTTCACAAAAACACCCCTTTTGATTAGAATAAATAATTTTGTTAAGCGGGCCCAAAGGGCTTCGATCCCTTGACCATTGGATTAGAAGTCCAACACTCTATCCATGCTGAGCTATGGGCCCAAAAACCTAGCAATTAATTACCATTTTAAGGGTTTACAGCCACTTTTTTTGGTAATTTTCTCTTTCCATTTTAAAGAGAAATTGTTGTGCATATCCTGCATATGGACCAAAATAATCTACAATTTTTTCATGTAGGATATCATATTGTTTTTCTGTAATTGTTTTGGTATTAATTTGGAATTTTTTTGAATAGTATTTTTCTAAAATTCTAATCATCCATCTATCTAATGGAAATGATTCTAATTTATCAAGAGAAAATAACAATACACAATCAGCAACTTTATTTCCGATTCCTGGAATTTTCCGAATTTTCTCTTTTGCATCAAAATAACTATTTGATTTTAAATCTTCAACTGTAATTTTTTTAGAAGCGATAATTTTTGAAGCTTCTTTAATGAATTTTGCACGGTACCCAACACCGCAGTTTTTAATTTCATTAATAGATGCTTTGGAAAGAGTTTCTGCGTCTGGGAACAGAAAGAATTCTTGATCTTTGTATGTGGTTCTTTCTCCAAATTTTTGTGATATGTTTTCTAGATTGTTCTTAATTTTTTGAATATTGGAATTTGATGATACAATAAATGAAATTAAACATTGGAAAGGATCTTGTTTTATGATTCTTAATCCTGGATATTTTTTTACAGCAGTTTTTACTGTTTTATCTTTTGAAATTGATTTGATTATCTCATCAAAATGATCTTTGTTTCTAAAAAAATCTGTTTTATGATTTTTTAAAGATTTTATTTTTGCATTTTTGTTTATCTGAAGAATATCTTGTCCATTTACTCCGTACCAAAACTCATTATATTTTTTCCAAAGAAAAACTTGACCACTATTTATCGAATTTTCAACATCTATTTGGTGATTTTGCATTTCAGACAGGAATTTCTTCATTGACTGCAGGAGAATGTGCTTCTAATCCAAATTTTTCATGAATTTCTCGTGCAAACAAATCACAAGATTCTGAATCCCCATGTACGGTTAACACTTTGGGATTTCCTTTAATTTTTTTAATCATGTCAAATAATTCATTCCTGTCAGCATGACCTGAAAATTCAAACTGCTTGACTTGTGCAGTAACATTGATGTCTTTTCCTCTAGATGATACTGTTCCTGTTTCTAGTAATTTTTTACCTGGTGTACCTTCTCCTTGGTAAGAAACAAGTGCAATTCCATTTTTATCATCAAATGCTAGGTGCTGTAAATAGAAAACTGCATTTCCTCCAACTAACATTCCTGCAGGTGAAATAACAACACAGGGTTCATTCATTGCCCGTTTTCTTTCAGCATGATCTGTAATTGCAGTTGCTCCTTTGATTGCATCAGAAAATACTTTAGGATCTCGTAGATATTCTGGATGTCTAAACATTATTTCATTTACCTTTAATGCCATTCCATCCATGATGATTCTATGTTTAAAGTTGGCATTTCTCAAAATACATGCAATTTCTTGAGAACGTTCCACTGAAAATGATGGGATGAATAAAATTCCTTTTCTATCCATTACTTCATTTGCAAATTCAATTAATTCTGTCTCTGACTCTTTTCTTGGTTTTTGTTCTGTCATGGCATATGTGCTTTCAGTGATTAACATGTCGATTTCTCCAACATCCAAGTCCATTTCACGTAGCATTCTTGAACCATTTGTTTTAATGTCTCCAGTGTAGAATAATCGTTTACCTTCAGATTCCACTAATACTGTACTACCGCCAATCACATGTCCTGACTCTCGTAACTCAAACGTTGCATTACCTTTGGTAATTTTTTGTTTAAATCCAATCTCTTTTGCATTTTTCATCATATTGTTTAACTCTGGTAAATCAAATGGATGTGAATTTTTTTCAATTTTTAGCATATCTTCAATCAATAATTTTGATAAATCAAATGTTGGTGGGGTTGCATAAACTTCTGTATTGCCACTTACAAAAAGTGATGGAACATTTCCTGAATGATCCAAGTGAGCATGAGTGATAATAATTGCATCCAAATCCTTTGGTTTTACATGAAGTGGGTATTGTGGGGGTGTCCCTCTTCTGCCAAATAATACCCCATAATCAAGTAAGAGATTTGTTCCATTACAGTCTACCAAAAAACCTGATCTGCCTACCTCGTTGGCAGCCCCTAAAACTTTAACATTCAAGAATTAACATGATTTTTCATCTACGTTAAAACCTTCTTGAGAGTTACCCGATCATTATGTCTAACATAGAATCTTCAAAAGCTTTAATTAGTGCAAGCTAAGATCCGATCCTCATGGGAAGAAGCTTCCAAGAATGGTTAGGACAACAAGATCAAGCCGTCGTCGCTAAAACACGTGCTGGTGACGAAGCAAACAAACCGCTCCTAAACCAAATTAACTGGATTTGGGTTAACAATCTGATGAATCAGAAAGCAGACCTTAATCCATCTTCTGCAGAATTACTTGACTGGGTTACTTCTGGTCAAATAGACGCAATGAGAAAATAAACGTGATTATCACGTTATCTTTTTGTTTTTTAAATTTCTTAATCTAAATCCTGCGCATGATTTTTGTCGATCAAATTTCATAACAGGGTTATGGATATCAATCATGGTTTAAATAGTAACCAAGCATTCTTAGTTTTGTAATGCCAATAGCAATACTTCCAGACATCGATGAACAAAGATGTATCGGATGTGCACTATGTGTAGAAATCTGTACAACTCTTGGTCCTGATGTCCTTAGAGTAAAACCAGTTGAAGGCTGGAAGAGAGGTAAAGCATTTGTCTTTTACCCAGAAAGATGTATTTCTGATGGTGCATGCATCGGTGTATGCCCAACAAAATCAATCTTTTGGATGAGACCAATGAATTACACTGCTGGACAACCAGTACCTCTTCACAAAAACGGTATCTTCATCAACGGTTGGGCAGAAGACGCAGCACTATAAAGCTGAATCTTTTAGCACATTCTTTTTTCTTATTTTTAATTACGAAAAAGATTTTTTCTTGATATTTTTTGGTAATGTTTTTACAAAATGTTTTAGGAATTCATTTTCTTTGTTGTAACGAATTTCTGAAAATTGATTGTTATCAAAAAACATCTTCCAGGTTTTTTCAAATTCCGTAAATTCTTTAGGATCAAAACTCATTCGTGACGTTTCATGATGTGCAGCAGGGAAAATATCTGAAATCTCAATTGGAATTAATCCTAGTTGAGGATTGTATTGGCAAATCTGAGTTTCTTCAAAATCTTTGAGTTTTTTTGATAGATTTACAAATTGATGTGATAGGTATCCTGGTTTGGTAGATGATTCATTTGTGATGAGGAGTTTCTTTTTCTTTGATTTGAACTTCCTCACTATTTCATGAAATGATTGTACTTCTGGTCTGAATTGATCTTCTTTATCAAATAGAAAAATTGCCCTTTCCTTGAATTTTGGTGTACCAATTCTTAAAAATTCCGTATTTTCTGTCATCACTTCTACCATCTCAAATAATTTTGGATGTGCTCTTGCTTTTTTGATAACATATTCCCATAATCTGCCCTCATGTATTGCTTGTTTGACCTTGTCTACTTCCAATTTTATTGCATAAAGATTGTGGATGGCAAGTTGATTGATTTTTTCAGTAGATTCTAAATGTCGTAATTCATCAGGAGTATATTTTGTACATATCTCACAATTGCATGGAAAAACTACGATATCTGATAAATTTCTAGTTCCATCCTCTGTTATGTACCTGTTTTGTTTTGCGTATAGCATGTATGATGCAGAATCAAATGTATCACAACCTAATGCAACTGCAAATGGAATGGTTAGTGGATGTCCTGCACCAAAAAGATGTAATGGTATGTTGTGTGGGATCTGTTTTTTTGCTGCAACAATCATTTGAGCTAATAATCTGTATTCATATGACTCCATAAATTCAACTGGACTACCTAATGCCAACATCTTGTATCCCATTTTGAGTAAGCCTTTTGTTGATTTTGCAACAAGATCAAAATGCTCTCCTCCTTGAATTGGTCCAATCCAAATCTGTCCGTTATCTTTACTATCTTCAATAGTTTGTTTACACACTTTGAGAGTATGTTTGACATATGCTTCTGCTTTTTTTATCGGAAGTCCAAACCCTGTTGGTTTGTCTAATGGTATTGCAAAATCTGTCATGATACCTTCTTCGAAACTTGCCATCTCTGTTGGAGTTACTGGAACATCACCGTATTCTAAAACTTGATATCCTCCAGAGTCTGTCATTACTCCTCTATCGTAATCAATAATTTTATGAATTCCTTTTTCTATTGCCTTGTCTCCATAATTGTTTCTAGTAATGTATGCATTTGTAATTACTAAATCAAAGCCAATCTCTTTGATCTTTTTTGAAGGAATTGTTTGCTTTACAGGGTGAATAACTGGAACATATGCAGGTGTTTCAATTATTCCGTGATTAGTTTCTATTTTCCCTATTCGGCCTGCCAAATCTGTTTTTGATATTTCAAACAAGTATCTTTTCAAATTAAAAGGCGTTATTTAATCAATCAGCAAAAAATTTTTTCAAATCATTGTTTTTGGTAACTAAATCTAGCCAATCTACTTCATCTGAATCCATATCCTCTGAAATTATTGATTCAACTTTTTCTAAAACTTCTTGAATACTTCTTTCAGTAACATCAATCTGGACAACTTTATCTTGAAATTGATTCTTTGCATCATATGTAATGACTCCTAAAATCTCACTACTTGCATTTTCTTTACTTTTTTTATCTGAATATCCCCTTTCATTATAGACTTTGATCAAATCATATGGACTGCGCCTCAAAACAATAACCTTGCTAATTTTGTCTTTTTCTAAAACATAAGGTGCCAAATGTCCTATTATGACACAATTGCTTGAAATTTTTTCTTTAAGAACTTCTTGGAGTCTTTCTGTGTCTACATCGTTTGATTCATCGTTTTTTTCTAATAATCCTGAATTTTTTGCAATCTTGTTAATGTCTATCACATCTAGTTTTAATTTTTGAGCAAGTTCTTTTCCAATAGTATGTTTGCCTACACCTGGAGTACCTGTAATGACTATTGACATGTGATAAATTAGAAAGGTGATGATTAAACGATTTCTGCAATACTAATAAGTAGAATTGAATTTTTGAGATCATTGCAAATTGGTCTCTTAGGTAAAGCAAATGTAGGAAAATCTACTTTTTTCTCTGCTGCGACTGAAACTCCTGTACCCTCAGGAAATTTTCCATTTACAACAATTGAACCCAATATTGGAGTTGCATATGTAAAAGCTGATTGTGCTTGTAAGCATTTCAAAATTGAACATCAAAATGATCTTTGTATTAATGGAACTCGATTTATTCCTGTAAAACTTATTGATATTGCTGGATTAGTTCCAGGAGCTCATGAAGGAAAAGGTTTGGGAAATCAATTTCTTGATGATGCAAGACAAGCTGAAGTTTTGATTCATGTTGTTGACATTGCTGGTACCACTGATATTCAAGGACAACCTGTACCTCCTGGAACTCATAACCCCCTTGAAGACGTAGAGTTTGTTCAAGCTGAATTTGATTTGTGGTTTGCTGATATTTTAAAACGTGAATGGGATAAAATTACAAGAGAGATTCATCAGAAAAGAGCAAAACTTACAGATGGAATTGCAAAACGATTTACAGGTTTAGGCATCAAAGACTTTCAAGTACAAGATGTATTGCAAAAACTAGGTTTTATCTCAAGAGATCCAAAGGAATGGACTGAAGATGATATTGTTGAATTTGCACGAGAATTGAGAAAAAACACAAAACCCATGATTATTGCTGCAAATAAAGCTGATTTGTGTCCTGATCTTGAAATCATAAAAAAAATTAATGACAATGTAATTCCTTGTAGTGCAGAAACTGAATTATTGCTAAGAAAAGCATCAAAGGCCGGAATAGTGAATTATTCGTCTGGTGATGAGGGATTTACAATTGCAGAAGGAAAAGAGGTTGCTCCTCCGCAACAAAAGGCACTTGATTTGGTCAAATCTGTTTTTGAAAAAATTCCTTCCACTGGAATTCAAAAAATTCTCAACACCGCAGTTTTTGATTCATTGAATTTCATAGTAGTCTATCCAGTTGAAGATGAAACAAAACTTACCAACAAAGACGGCATTATTCTTCCTGATACAAAATTACTTCCTCAAGATTCTACTGCAAAAGATCTGGCTGGATTGATTCATGCCGATATTGCAAAGGGATTCTTGCATGCAATTGACTGTAAAACAAAACAGAGAATCAGTGGTGACCAGAAACTAAAAAATGGTGATGTGATTAAAATTGTATCAACACTAAGTAGGGGATAATATGCTAGGATTGGGAATTGAAAGCACTGCTCATACTTTTTCTTGTGCAGTTATAGAAAAAAAAGGAAAAAAAGGAAAAATTTTGTCTGATGTTAGGAAAATATATCGTCCTGCTGATGGCGAAGGCATTCATCCACGAGAGGCCTCAAGACATCATATTGAAAACAGTTCTTTGGTTTTGTCTGAATGCCTTGATGAAGCAAATATCAAAGTCAATGATTTAGATATTGTTTCTTATGCTGGCGGTCCTGGTTTAGGACCATGTTTGCGTGTTGGGGCTGTCGTTGCAAGATCACTTGCATCTTTCTACAAAATTCCAATATATCCTGTCAATCATGCATTAGGTCACATTGAATTGGGAAAACTATTGACTGGTGCAAGTAATCCTCTAGTCCTTTTGGTATCTGGAGGTCATACAATGCTTTTGGCATTTCTCAATAAACAGTGGAGAGTATTTGGTGAAACCTTGGATATTACTTTGGGACAATTACTTGATCAGTTTGGCAGATCTATTGGGTTTGCTTCTCCATGTGGAAAAAATATTGAAGAATTGGCAACAACATCTTCAAACTATGTAACATTGCCCTATTCTGTTAAAGGAAATGATGTTTCATTTTCTGGATTATTATCTGCAACAAAATCTGTAGCAAAAAAAAGTAAAGTTGACGCATGTTATTCTCTTCAAGAAACTGCTTTTGCAATGATTGCAGAAGCTGTAGAGCGTGCACTATCTTTTACAAGAAAGAAAGAACTAATGATTGTAGGTGGTGTAGCAGCTAACAAGAGATTGTCTGAAATGTTGCAAGACGTGTGTAAACGACATGGTGCAAAATTTTATGTCGTCCCTTTGAAATATGCTGGAGATTGTGGTAGTCAAATATGTTGGACAGGACTTTTGGAATCTCAAATCAAAAAGGGCGTTTCACTAAAAGATACTTTTGTTACTCAATCTTGGAGATTGGACACTGTTAAAGTAAATTACTAATTTTTGTAATTTTCAATTGCCTCATCAATACCTTTGAGCCAATTTTTTGTGTTAAACACACCAAACTTGTATGTCTTTTCATCTTCATCTGTTTTTACAATAAAACATACTTTTTTCATTAGTAATCCCTCTTTCCATGTTTTAGTTACGTTGTCTAATGTTACATCTAAGATAGTGTCTCCCATGTGTTTTGAAAAATCCATCATTCTTGCTCTGGTCTTGTCAAAAGCTAATCTCTTGTTAGTTAATGTAAGAATTCCTGAGCCTAAAACATCTTCACTACAATCTTCTTGCTTTAGTCTTTTTTCTCCGTCTTCCATGATTAATTTTTATTGAATTCATTTGAATATAACGGTAATGAAATTAATCAAAAAAGGTGCAGAAGCTGATATCTATCAAACTATGTGGCAAAATTCTAATGCTATTTTAAAAATTAGGAAGACAAAAAATTATAGAAACTCTTCTCTTGATTCAAAAATCCGTAAACAACGAACAATTAAAGAATCTCAAATTATTTCACAAGTAAAATCATTTGGTATTCCTGCACCTCTCGTCTATTTTGTAAATTTAAAAAACACCTCAATCATTATGCAAGAAATTCCTGGAAAACCTGTTCATGATTTATCTGAATCAAAGATAATTCAACTATCTAAAACAATTGGAAAATTAGTTGGAATGCTTCACAAAAACGGCATTATGCATGGCGATTTGACTACATCAAATTTTATCTTCTTCAAAAATGATGTCTATGTAATTGATTTTGGTTTGTCACAAAACACTATCAAGCCTGAAGATCATGCAGTTGATCTGAGATTAATTAAGGAAATCCTAAACAGTGCTCATGCAAAAATCATGATTCCTGCTTGGAAAAACTTTCTACTTGGATACAAATCTGTAGTTGGTAACGTAGATTATGTGAAAATTACTAAATTGGTATCAGATATAGAAAGTCGTGGTAGGTATGCACAAGTTGTTTGATCTATATTTTGTATCCTCAAATCCCCACAAATACAAAGAAGCTAAAAACATTCTAGATTCATTTGGAATAAAACTAGGTTTTCTAAAATTAGATTTAGAAGAAATTCAATCTACTTCTCTAAAAGATATTGCAGAAAAAAAAGCAAAAGATGCTTTTTCAAAATCTAAAAAACCAATAATTATAGAAGATGATGGATTGTTCATAGATTCTTTGAATGGTTTTCCAGGTCCTTACTCTTCATACGTGTTCAAAACAATCGGCAACAAAGGAATCCTGAAACTTGTTTCATCAAAAAGAAAAGCAAAATTTGTTTCAATCATCACTTATTGTGATAAAAAAACTCTTGAATCATTTGATGCGAAACTAGATGGTATCATCTCAAAATCTCAAAAAGGTAAAGGTTGGGGATATGATCCAATATTCATTCCAAAAAATTCTAGAAAAACTTTTGCAGAAATTGAAAATAAAAATAAATTATCTCACAGATTCAAAGCATTGAAAAAATTTTCTAACTGGTATTTACATAAGCTGGAATCCAGCGGTCGATAAATCTTTCATTATTTTGTAGGATTGAAATTCTTGAAACAAAACTTTCATCCATTACTGAAAATATCTTACTTTGTTTTGCAACTTTTTCGCTAAATCTTTTTACTTCTTCCATCTCTAACATGTTTGAATGCTCTAATCTGTTAGTGGAACGTCCAATATGCATGTAAGATTTTATTTCAATAAAATGTGGACTAGATTCTCTAAACATTTTGGCAAATGCTGGAATCATATCCATTCTATCATTATAACCTCTAATCAGAGTTATACGTAGAACAGTTCTTGTATTGAGATGTTTTAACATACCAAGTGTTCTGTTCCATCTTTCCCATGAATCATCATACTTTGGTTTGTTAATTTTTAAAAATGATTCATAGTCTGCAGCATTAGTTGATAAATACAATTGTGTTGGAAGTGCATCTTCATCTTGAAGTCTTTGAATCATGTCTGGTTCTTGACCATTAGTAACAAGAAAAATTGATTTTGTTGCTTCAAGTGATTTTAGATATTTTATCAATTCTGGTAATTTGGGATACATTGTTGGTTCCCCTGAGAGTGAAATTGCATAGTGACTAGGAAGTAATGATTCATCTAATCTTTCTTTGTCATTTCTTGAATCTCCATAATACCCATTGATCAGTTTTTTTCTTTCGGCCATTAGTTTAGTTAAGATTTCTTCAGGTTCTGCAACTTGTTCTGGTTTCATTTCTAATGAATCATAAAACTCCATTGGCCTCCAACAATATACGCAACGGTTTTCACAATGCATTCCAGCCGGAGAAAACTCCATACATCTGTGAGTTGAAATCCCATAAAACTTGTGTTTGTAACAACTGCCTTCATGTTTGAATGATTTTTTCGTCCAATGACATAGTTCTACAGTAGAATGATCAGAAACACCATACTTTGCTTTTTTTAATTGTTCAGAAATTGCAGGTTTGATCTGAATTAGTTGTTCTTCTCCTTCAACTACTTCGCCTGAACAACTCATAAGTCCAGATCTTGTTTTGGTTTACTTAAATTGATCGAGTTTTTTGTCAAGGATTGAAAATTTTCCCAAATCCTTTGATAATTTTGGTCAAATTTAGAGTGAGGTTTAATAACTGGATCCTCAGGAATATTTTAGGCATTGAAGAAAATACACACTTTACCATTTCTATTGTTACTATTAACGACTCTAACTAGCATGCCCATCAATCCTGCATTTGCAGCAGGTGACTTGGACAATGATGGCGTTGATGACGCTGTTGATGCCTGTCCTAATTTACGTGAAGATTATGAAGGTACTATAGATGGTTGTCCGTCAAACTTTGTCCCATGGTATGATGAAGACTATGATGGAATAGAAGACCATATTGATCAATGTCCAAATCTTAGAGAACATTACAATTTATTCCAGGATGAAGATGGTTGTCCCGACATTAATCCTAAGGGTGGACCAGGTGGATTACCTGACTCTGATGGTGATGGATTTGTTGACACTGTTGATAATTGTCCAACACAACCTGAAACCTTTAACGGTGTTTTAGATACTGATGGCTGTCCTGATGATTATGGTTCTGGTGACCGTGATAGAGATGGGGTACCTGATGCAGTTGATCAATGTCCACTAAGTCCTGAAACTTATAACAAATTCAAAGACTTGGATGGTTGTCCTGATTCTGTTACTGATCTTGCTTTTGTTGACACTGATAATGATGGAATACAAGACTCAATAGACTTGTGTCCAACAGAACCTGAAGTGTATAATGATTACAGAGATACTGATGGCTGTCCTGATATTGCACTAGATTCTGATTTTGTTGATACTGATGGTGATGGTATTGCAAATCAATTTGATATTTGTCCTACTGATCCTGAAACTTTCAATCGCTTTGCTGATTATGATGGTTGTCCGGACTCTATTCCTTCATTTGCTGGTTCTCTAAATGATGCAGATGGTGATAGAATAATGGATGTTGATGATGCATGTCCGCTAGAACCTGAAAGATACAACAGCTTCCAAGATGAAGATGGTTGTCCAGACATTCCTCCTTACTCAAGTGATGTTGATTCAGATGGTGATGGAATTCCAAATAGTATTGATCAATGTCCAAATGTAAAAGAAACTTACAATAAATTCAAAGACTTGGATGGTTGTCCTGACTTTGTTGCAGATAACAAAGGAACAACTGATTCAGATGGTGATGGAATTATAGACAACAATGATTTGTGCCCAAACCAACCTGAAATATTTAATGGCTTCCAAGATAGAGACGGTTGTCCTGATCTTTCTGGATTTGGAGATCGTGATTTAGATGGAGTTCTTGACGCATATGATGAATGTCCAACTGCAAAAGAAACTTACAATAAATTCCAGGATCTTGACGGTTGTCCTGATTCACTTTCTGGATTTTCAGTATTTGACTTTGATGGTGACGGAATTGCTGATTTGAATGATCAATGTCCTCTAGAACCTGAAACCGTAAATGGATATCATGATCAAGATGGCTGTCCTGATATAGCTGTTATTGATTCAGATGGTGACGGAATTAGAGATTCATTAGATCAATGTCCTTCGACTGCTGAAACTTGGAACAGATACAATGATGAAGATGGCTGTCCTGATAGTGCTTCTGATCTTGATTCAGACTTTGATGGTATTCCTGATATTGTAGATGAATGTCCATTAGACAGAGAACGATACAATGGCTTCCAAGATGAAGATGGCTGTCCTGACTATCCTGATTTCCTTACTGACATAGACTCTGACTTTGATGGATTGATTGATTCATTAGATAAATGTCCACTTATTCCAGAAACTTACAATAAATTCCAAGATGAAGATGGTTGTCCTGATTCTGTAGCTGATAACAAAGGCTCTCCGGATTCAGACAATGACGGAATTAATGATTACAATGATCATTGTCCAAATCAACCAGAAACCTATAATGGAATTCTTGATCTTGACGGTTGTCCAGATGACTATATCTTAAGTCATGACAGAGACCAAGATGGTATTCCTGATGCAATTGATGCCTGTCCAACTGCAAAAGAGACTTGGAATAAATTCCAAGATGATGACGGTTGTCCTGATACAATATCCGAATCATTTGTAGTTGATTCAGACAATGACGGTATTCCTGATATTGATGATGACTGTCCGCTAGTTGCAGAAAATTACAACGGCTTCCAAGATGATGACGGTTGCCCAGATATCGATGACACTCAACCTGACTCAGATGGTGATGGTGTACCAGATGTAATGGATATGTGTCCAACCCAAAACGAAACCTGGAATAGGTATGTAGACTATGACGGTTGTCCAGATGTTCTTCCACTTGGAAATATGGTAATTGACAATGATGAAGATGGAATAAATGACGATGTTGATTTATGTCCAAATCTTAAAGAATCTTGGAACAAGTACAATGATCATGACGGTTGCCCAGATATTGCTCCTGAACAATCAAGATACAAACATGATGCTGATTTAGATGACATTATCAATGAGAATGATATGTGTCCACTAGAACCAGAGGACTATGACGGTGACAGAGACACTGACGGATGTCCTGACAATTAGGTGTTCGTAAAATGAAGCAACAATATCTTTTAGGATTTTTACTTTTACTCACCCTAACTATTGGAATGGCACCAAGCAGTGTCTTTGCAAATGAGGCAATTGATTCTGATGGTGATGGTGTTCCAAATGCAATTGATGAATGTCCTCATCTCTTAGAAGACTATGATCCTCAATACGGTAACAACATTGACGGTTGTCCTGCAGACTTTGTTCCTTGGTATGATGCTGATTATGACGGTGTTCAAGACCATGTTGATAATTGTCCTACTGTAAAAGAAACTTACAATAGATTCCAAGATGAAGACGGTTGTCCTGACTTGTCTCCTTACACTGATGCCGGTATTGCTGACTCTGATGGAGATGGCTTTCCTGATTATCTAGATTTGTGTCCAACACAACCTGAAACATTTAACGGAATTGATGACACTGATGGCTGTCCTGATGATGATCATTCTGTAATTGATAGTGATCAAGATGGAATCTCTGATGGCAAAGATTCCTGTCCACTAGATCCTGAAACTTACAATCAATTCCAAGACCATGACGGTTGTCCTGACTCTGTTGATGACGCATTATCTGGATACACATTCCCTGACACTGACGGTGATGGAATTGAAGACAGATGGGATTCATGCATTTTTGAGCCAGAAAACTATAACAATAATTTAGATTGGGACGGTTGTCCAGATATTCCTGGAGTAACAAATCCTGAAGCTCCTGATACTGATTTTGATGGAATTCCTGATGACAAAGATGCATGTCCTCTAGACCGTGAAAATTATAACAAATTTGAAGACTCTGACGGTTGTCCAGATGTAGTTCAACATATGATATTTGGCGATTATGATGGTGATGGAATCCCTGATCAAGATGATTTATGTCCATACAGTCCTGAAACTTATAACAAATTCCAAGATGAAGACGGTTGTCCTGATTTAGTAGCTGATAACAAATTATCTGTAGATACTGATGGTGATGGAATTATTGACAATATAGACCTGTGTCCGACACAACCTGAAACTTACAATGGTATTCTAGACACTGACGGTTGTCCTGACAGTTCACTTTACAGATACGATGCAGACATGGATGGAATTTTAGATAATGATGATGCATGTCCACTAGAACCTGAAACTTACAACTTGTATCTAGACACTGACGGTTGTCCTGACTCTGTTGATGACGCATTATCTGGATATACATTCCCTGACACTGATGGTGATGGAATTGAAGACAGATGGGATTCATGTATCTATGAGCCTGAAAACTTTAACGGATTCTTAGATGATGACGGTTGTCCTGAAACTTTGGGCACCACTGCTGGTGATATGATTGATTCTGATTATGACGGTCTTGCAGACCACTTGGACCAATGTCCAACTATTGCTGAAAGATATAATAAATTCCAAGATGAAGACGGTTGTCCTGATAGTATTATTCACCAAACAATAGGTGACTCTGATGGCGATGGTATCTATGATGATGTTGACCAATGTCCAACTGCAAAAGAGACCTACAACAAATACATGGACACTGATGGTTGTCCTGATTTCATTGCAGATAATAAGCTCTCAGCAGATACTGATGGTGATGGAATTCTTGATTATCTAGACTTGTGTCCAACACAGCCTGAAACCTACAATGGATTCCAAGACTCTGACGGTTGTCCTGACAGTTCTGTGTCTACCCTTGATTCAGACATGGATGGAATTTTAGATATTAATGATGCATGTCCACTAGAACCTGAAACTTACAACAGATACCTAGACTCTGATGGTTGTCCTGACTCTGTTGATAGTACAGCCTCAACTTACACATTCCCTGACACTGACGGTGATGGAATTGAAGACAGATGGGATGCATGTATCTATGAACCCGAAAACTATAACAATAATTTAGATTGGGACGGTTGTCCTGATACTCTAGGTGCAGAATCTACTACTCCTGTTTATGCTGACTCTGATGGCGATGGATATCCTGATGCTGTAGATTCCTGTCCAACAGAATCTGAAACTTGGAACAAATACCTAGACTCTGACGGTTGTCCAGACATTGCTCCAGAACAACAAAGATTTGTCCATGATGATGATCTAGATGACATCATTAACGACGAAGACTTGTGTCCACTTGATCCTGAAGATTATGACGGTGATAGAGACACTGACGGTTGTCCTGATCCATAGGTCTAATTGAATTTCTAATATTTCAAAAGAACCTATTTAACGTGAGACTTAATAAATACTTGATAATAGCGGAATCAGGAAACTATGAAACAATATCTTTTAGGATTTTTACTTTTACTCACCCTAACTATTGGAATGGCACCAAGCAGTGTCTTTGCAAATGAGACAATTGATTCAGATGGTGATGGTGTTCCAAATGCCGTCGATTTTTGTCCTCATCTCTTAGAAGACTATGATCCTCAATACGGTAACAACATTGACGGTTGTCCTGCAGACTTTGTTCCTTGGTATGATGCTGATTATGACGGTATACAAGATCACCTTGACAACTGTCCTACTGTAAAAGAAAATTACAATAAATTCCAAGATGAAGACGGTTGTCCTGACTTGTCTCCTGACGGTGATGGTGGAATTGTGGACTCTGATGGTGACGGATATCCTGATTATCTAGACTTGTGCCCATCACAACCTGAAACATTTAACGGAATTGATGATACTGACGGTTGTCCTGACGATGAACACAATTTACTAGACCGTGATCAAGATGGCATCTCTGATAGCAAGGATTCTTGTCCACTAGAACCTGAAACTTATAACTTGTATCTGGACACTGACGGTTGTCCTGACTCTGTTGATTCCACAGCTTCTATCTATGAATTCCCAGATACTGATGGTGATGGAATTGACGATAGATGGGATCAATGTCTAAACGAGCCTGAAAATTACAACGGATTCCAAGACCAAGATGGTTGTATTGATATTCCAGGTGCTGATGCAAATGGAATTATTGATTCAGATTATGATTCAATTCCTGATGACAAAGATGCTTGTCCATTAGAACGTGAAAACTATAACAAATTCCAAGATGAAGATGGATGTCCTGATGTTTTACAATTACAAATCAGTGGTGATGCTGATGGTGACGGTTTACTAAATGCCTTTGATGATTGCCCATATGTTCCTGAAAACTATAACAAATTCCAAGACACTGACGGTTGTCCTGATTTAATTGGTGATAATAGATATTCTTATGACTCTGATGGTGATGGAATTATTGATAATTTAGATTGGTGTCCAAATCAGCCTGAAACCTACAATGGATTCCAAGACTCTGACGGTTGTCCTGACAGTTCTGTATCTACTCTTGATACTGATAGAGATGGAATTCCAAATGTTTCAGACTCTTGTCCACTAGATCCTGAAACTTACAACTTGTATCAAGACACTGACGGTTGTCCTGATTCAGTTGATGGTGCACTATCTGGATATACATTCCCTGACTCTGATGGTGATGGAATTGATGATAGATGGGATGCTTGTGTTGATGAACCAGAAAACTTTAACGGATTCTTAGATGATGACGGTTGTCCTGACACACCAGGAGTTTCCAAATCAGCTTTGCTTGATACTGATTATGACAACATTCCTGACATACATGATTTATGTCCAACAATTGCAGAAAATTACAACAAGTTCCAAGATTATGACGGTTGTCCTGACACAATAGAACATGGTTCATTTGGCGATTCAGACGGTGATGGAATAATTGACAATGTAGACCAATGTCCTAAAAGTAAAGAAACTTACAATAGATTCCAAGACACTGACGGTTGTCCAGATTCACTTTTTGATGGCTATTCTACTTATGATTCAGATGGTGATGGCATAGTTGATAACCTCGACTTGTGTCCAACACAGCCTGAAACATACAACGGATTCCAAGACACTGACGGTTGTCCTGATAGTTCTGTCTCTACACTTGATTCAGACCTGGATGGAATCATAGACATTTCTGATGCATGTCCACTAGAACCTGAAACTTACAACTATTATCAAGATGAAGATGGTTGCCCTGATTCTACAGGTACTGTAACATCTTCTTACTCTTTCCCAGATGCTGACGGTGATGGAATTGATGACAGATGGGATTCATGTCTAGATGAGCAAGAGAACTTTAATGGATACTTGGATTGGGATGGATGCCCAGACGAATTGGCTGCAGCATCAACAACTCCAACAAGATTTGACTCTGATGGTGACGGATTCTATGATGGAATTGATTCCTGTCCATCAAAACCTGAAACCTGGAACAAATACAATGATCATGACGGCTGTCCAGACATTGCTCCAGAACAACAAAGATTTGTCCATGATGATGATCTAGATAGCATCATTAATGATGAAGACTTGTGTCCACTTGATCCTGAAGATTTCGATGGTGACAGAGACACTGACGGTTGTCCTGATAACTAATTTTTGAAATAGTAAATATATTCAAATTATTTAGTTTGTTTATGCTTCCAAAATTTTCCAGTAGGGCATTTTTAGCTCCTATGGCGGGAGTCAGTGATCCTGCTTTGAGATTGCAATGCAAAAAGATGGGAGCTGGATTGGTTGTAACTGAATTTACAAGCATTCACAGTATTATTGCAAAAGAAGAACAACTCAAAGAAAACATGAAGACAATTCAAGAGTTCATTGAATTCTCAGAACAAGAAAGGCCAATCTCTGTTCAATTGTTTGGATCTGATCTTTATGCATTAGAAAAGGCTGCAACTATTGTAGAGCCTTACTTTGACATCATTGATTACAACATGGGTTGTCCTGCACCACACATTACACAACAAATGGCAGGAGGAGCTCTACTCCAAGAAGTAAATCTCACACAAGAAATTTTCAAGACTCTAGTAAATGCTGTAAAAAAACCAGTAACTCTGAAGATTCGCTCCGGCGTTACTGAAGCAAGCAAATTTCTTTTTAGAGAAATTGCAAAGATTGCAGAAGACCAAGGGATTCAAATGATAACTTTTCATCCTAGAACTGTCAGTCAGGGATATTCTGGAAATGCAGATTGGAGATTAATCAAAGAACTCAAAGAAATTTCTAACATTCCTATAGTTGGAAATGGCGATATTGCTACTCCTGAAGATGCTAAAATGATGCTTGATGAGACTGGTTGTGATTATGTCATGATTGGCCGTGGTGCCATGGGAAATCCTTTCTTGTTTGAGCAGATTAATGATTACCTTAGGACTGGTTCATACAAGGAATACTCCTTCAAAGACAGACTGGATTCATTTTTTGATTATCTTTGTCTTACCAACCAATACAAAATCAAATTCTCTAATATCAAAAGTCAAGCCATGAGATTTACAAAAGGACTGAAGGGTGGCTCCAAACTCCGTTCTAAAATTACCTTTTCAAAAAATCTTGAAGAACTAGAAAAGATCATGCGTGAGGCATATTCTATATCTTAAATTTATTTTTAAATTTGGTAATTTTCTTTACAAGTGTTAATGGTTTTGACCAAAATAATATTGAATTTTTAAGTAAATCGGACTATTCTTATATATTTCAAGATGGCATTTTAGTTATGAAAATAGGAGTTGAATCATAATTGGCAACAGCTTATGTTCTCATAAACTGTGAGCTTGGTTCTGAAGAATCTGTAATATCAGAACTAAAATCTATTGAAGGTGTTGTTGAAGTTCATGGCACATTTGGTGCATATGACATTTTAGCAAAAGTTGAATCTGATCAGGTAGAAGCATTACGCGAAACTATTACTTGGAAGATTAGAAAAATCCCAAAAATTAGATCAACACTGACTCTAATGGGAATTGAAGGACAACAGTAACTTCAAAATCCTTTGCTTTTATACTTAGTTTGCAATAAGATAATATCCCTTCAAACAACATGTCCTCCAAAAGGATACCTCCTGAGAGGAAGTTTTCCTCTCAGCAGCTTTATTTCAAAATAGAACTGAATAAAATAAAATGATTAGAGGGCTTCAGAACCCGTCTTTTTAGATGCTATGTTTAGAGCACTTTCTACATTGGTGACTATGATAATTCCATCTCCACCTTTTCCTGTATAAGCTGCATCAGCAATTGCTGAGGTTACTTTCTCTACGTTTGAGTCATCTACTATTGTTGTTATTGTTGCAACTTTGTTATATTCTGCAGTGAAATGACCTGTACCTCTTCCTGATCTGATCTCTTGTCTTTTTCCAGAACCTCTACCATTGCCTTCTAAGATGGTATATCCTCCAACTAGATCTTTTATTGCATCAGAAACTGCACTTGTTTTGTCTGTTTGAACAGTTGCCTCGATTCGTTTCATTTGCATTTGTTTTTTTGTATTATTTAAAAAAGATCATATGTATTTTTTAGAATTTTATGATACATTGTTGGTTATTTCATAATCCTCTGGGCTTTTTAGTGTAGAAAAGAAGGAAAATTATGAAAAGTGACGAGAAGAGATCTCACAGACTAAACTATCTCCTAAAATGCTATTTGAGTAATCCTCAAGAAAATGCTCTATATCAAAGAGCAAAACAGATGGGCGTATCTGATTCTACTGCAAAAGACTACATCAGAACTGTCATTATCCAAGCACAGAAAATCTATGCAAAATAGTCTCAAACCCCCCTTTTTGATTAAATCTGCAATTAAGAGAAGTCATTCGTAATCTTAAACAAGGAATTCATAAATAATCATTATAGGAGAAAATACTCGTGGATACATTACTTGATGATGTAAAGGCCCTTTTGGAAAAAGACTTTGGCGATGATAGAATTCTAAAACAAATTCGTCGAGCTTGTGAAAATAATGAAGTAATTAGCAATTTTGAAAGAAATTATGTTAAAAAATTAGCAGAAAAACATCTTGGAAGAAAACCTGAAACTCCTGGACCTGTTCAAACATCTGTGGTTCCAGATGTAATATTGCCTGAAACTGCATCTGCTCAAAATACTATATCTGCTCAAAAAACACAAACAATCAGATCCCCTCCACCTAAAATTTCCTCTAGTTCCTCAAAGAACTCAAAACTAATGATTGGTATTGGTGCAGTCGCTTTGATAGTAATAGTTGCAGTTGCTGTATCCTTTAGTGGAATTTCTACTGGACCATCTAATGTTGTAAAGAATCCTACTGAAACAATTACAGAATCACTAGTGATTCAAACCGACTTTTCATCATATAACAACAAAGACATTATTTCAATAAATGGCATTTCAGATACAACTGGTTCGGTGAATCTGTCTATAGAGAACCAGAAAGGTGAACTTGTTTGGGCAGAACAACTTTCTCTAAAAAGTGATGGACGATATTCCACACTTGCAATTGCTGGTGGTCCTGGATGGGAAAGTTCTGGCACATATACTATCAAAGTAGATAATGGCGCTGAAACAAAATCTAGTACATTTTCATTTACAGCATAATTCTTTCAAATTCTTTCCAATGAGAATCAATGATATCTCTTAGCTTTTCTACGCTGATCTCTTCCATGTATTCGCGATAAACTATGTACTTGTTTTGTCGATTTGAATCCTCCCCGTAAATGTCGCTAGTATTTTTTGGAACTGCATTTGATTTCCATTGATTCATCTCAAAGACCCATACTGTTGCATCTGGATTTGAAAAATCAATATCATCGCATCCTACAACATACAGGTAGCATTTTGCTGATTGGTTTAGTTTTTCATGTAGCTTTTCATAGGCAATCATCTGTCCCTTTGCAATGTTTATCTTGTCGTTGTGAAATCCTTTGAATTCTAAAATGACGAATCCCCCCTTGTGCTCGATTAACCAGTCAATATCTGTGCCTCCTGAGGCTATCATCCCGTGTACGATGAGGTCTCCTAGTACTTCCCTTCCCCGAGTAAATTCTGATTCATCAAAAATCTGATATTTTGCTTTTTGACTTTTGCGAATAATCTGAGGCTTGTATTCGTTTTGTGCAGGTTCGTTTTTTTCGTAAATATTGTCAATCAAATCACTGGTCTCATTGGCCATAAAGTTTTGAATCAAAAACCTAATGATAAGAGAGTTTGTAAAATATAGTAAAGTTGTTCTATTTTTCTGGCTTATCTACAGAGAAATTCTCCGCCTGCACCTTTATACAAAATAAAATATTCCTCAGGATTCTTTCTTTCTTTTTTTGCATTTAGTGCATCTTGATACATTTCAAAATGCTCTACAAGATACAATTGGTTTCCTGGCTCTGAAAAATAATCAATCCCAATCAAATCAAACCCATTATCTGGAGTCAGTTTTTTCTTTTCTTCTTGAAAATTATCTTCAGTCAATCTATTGATCATAAATCATTAGATTTTTTTCTTCTAAGACTGAATGTAGATTGTGAACAGAACGATATACATCTGATTCTTTTTTGGCTCCTGTACAAACCAATTTACCTGATGCAAATAACAAGATTACAGTTTTAGGGTCAAGCATTCTGTGAATGAGTCCTGGAAATTGTTCTGGCTCATACATGCTTCTTGGTAATGTTCTTGCTGCTTTTTCTAGATGTATCTTTCCACCTAGATTAATTGCTGCAACAATATTTTGCACGGTAATTACTGCATCATTTTTTATTTTGATTTTTCCTTTTCTGAGCTTTTGAACAACAGTGTTTACAGCTTTGATTGCCATCTCTTCTGATTTTGCTCCTGTACAAACCATCTTTCCTGTTCTAAAAATCAAAGTTGCAGTTCTTGGACTCTTTAATCTGAAAACTAATCCTGGAAATTGTTCTGGATGATATTCAGTGTCTGGAAATTTTTCTGTAATTTCATTAAGGTCAATCTTTTGATCAACAGATGCTGATGCAACAACATTTTCAACACTCACAATGGGCTTTGTTTGAGGCATAACGAGGGACTTTAAATAGGCCCTTTATATATACTAGTCAAATTTTTTGGGAATGTTTGGGTTTGCTCAATGGTGGCCTATCCACTGATATCGATATTCTTCATCGATAATGTCTGTGACAATTTCTTTGTTCTTGATTTTTGTTTTAGGTAATGCCACATCAAAGAGTCCTAGTTGCCCCTTGTATGGGATGGGGATTCTAAATGATTTTGGGTTTTTTAGCAAAAACCCAAAAGTTCTGTCATGAAAATTTTTTGAAGCAAGATGGAATTCTTGGTCTTCTTTGACTTGTTTTAGAGTGTCATATTTTTTCACATCATAGATTTCCACTTTGCCAACAATTGCACCTGTGACAAATTTTTTGTCAATCTTTAATCTCTTACAATCTTCTTTTCTGATCTTTAATGGGGCATGTATTAGCAATTCTCCACGAAAATTTGTGTTCCATTTACGTAACTCGATTGTCTTTTTTCCTAGAATGATTAAATCAGCAAATGGTTGAGACACTGAAAGACATTTCAAATTATTCTCTAGCTACCTGAATGTATTCTCCAGGATTTTTGCCTCTTCCTTCAGGCAAATTTGTTATTCCTCCATTCAAACTTTGAGTAACTATTCCTTTGCTAGCCAAAACTTGTGCAGTCATAAGTGATGTATTTCCTGCCATACAGACTAGTAGTGATTTGCCTTTGGAACCTTCTAGCTCTTTGCTAAGTTCTTCAGGAACTTGTTGTGTTGATAATAGATTGTTAATGGTAGATGCTTTTGGTACAGTAATTTTTGATTTGTCAACGCCTAATGATTTTGCAATGATTTCAATTCCTTCTTCTTTAGGTGTGTATTGTGTGTGCACCCAAATGATATTGTCGTACTCGTCTGCAACAGCAGCTGCATCTTCTACTGATATTTTCATTGGAGGTTTATCTTGAGAGATTTGTTCAAAGTTCTTTCTGTATTTTTCAATTCCATCAGCAATCATGACTACTGCTTTTTTGATTTCTCCCTTGTATGCCATCTCTAGTGCTGCATAAAGCTCTAATGCACTGCTTTCACCAATGTCGTGTCCTTTGTCTACCATAAACTTGAGAAGGAATTTTACATTCTCAAAATCAATCTCATGCTCTGTATATGCTTCAGGATTGTACAATGTCAAGCCTTCAGCCTTGGATTTTGTTCTAATTCCTGCAACATCTTGGCCTAATGGTGGGAAAACAACATGAACTGCTTTTTTGTTGTATTTCTCAGACATGTATTTGCTCAGACCACCTGACGTGCCTCCTGTCCCAAATGAACAAAATAATGCATAATCTTCTAATGAATCGCCATTTTCGTGCAATTGCTGATCAATTTCAGGTGCAGTGACTGTATTGTGAATATCGATGTTTAATTCATTATCATATTGTTTTGGACAAAACATATTGTAAATCTCTGCAAGGAATCTTGCCAAATTAATGATGTCTTGTTTTGCTAGCAGTGCTTCTATTTCTTCAAGATTCTTGTCAAACACTTGAGGATCAAATCCCATCTCTGTTAATTGTGAGCGAATGTTTGCAGCTGTTGCCTTTGCGGCCATTTCATCTGCTTTGTTCTCCATTCCCGGAGCTGGACAAATGTCCATGTCTAAATCCATAATCTTGATATTTTCATTTCTTAATTCTTTGAATACGCCTTCTTGTAATTTTCTTGAAACAAGTGCAACTACAGTTACTCCCAGTTTTGATAAGAGACCTAATGCAATTCCAAAATTGCCTGACGTTGCTTCGATGACAATGCGTTTGCCGTTGCATTTGCCAGACTTGATTGCCTCATGAATTATGTGTGATGCTGCTCTTACCTTGATGGAGCCACTAAGTAACTCTGAATCAAACTTTCCATAAATTTTGAAATCTTTGTCATCTAGATTTAGTTTGTAGACACTTTTGGCACACTCTTTCAAATCTTGTGTTAGGTCTACTAGCGGTGTTGCATTTACAATCTTGTCTCCTTCTTTGTGTGGAATTTTATTCCATACTTCTTCTTCAAATTTTTGCAACAGTGCAGGATCGTAATTTTGATTTTCTGACAATTTCCAAAATCCTCTGTTTTTCTCTCAATAAAATATCTATAGAAAATTAGTTCAGCCTATTAGATATCTAAAATCTTGATGACCTTGTTTGGGATATCTCTAAGACGGCTTACTGCCATAGTTTTTTCATATCCTAAATGTCTTAGATTGTTTGCAATAGTTGTTGCTCTAACTGTATTTGGCCCAAGACCCAAGGCTGCCATACTAATTCCCAATCCTTTCAATGACTTTGTCATGTTTCTGACTGCATCAGGATCTGATGGTTCCCCGTCAGTTAATGTCAAGAAAATATCAGGTCTCTTTGATTGTAAAATTGGAAACATCTTATCATATACTTCTGCTAGGGGAGTTGAGCCATTAGCTACGATTTGAGCTAATCTCTTTGCAGTGACATTATTCCATTTCATGTTGTCTGGTTTGATAGACCAGCATACTACTGATCTGTTCTCTGTACTAAATGCATAGACTGCAAATTTTACTTTGAGATATGCTAATACTTCACAAAGAGCAAGTGTTGCTTTTTTGTATTCAATTGCATCTGAAGAAATACTAGATGAATGATCTAACAGAATGACAATTTTGGTTTTGATTGATTTTTTTATGTCTGTAAGAAATGGCTTGTTTCCTTCAATGTAGTTTTCCTCATCAAATTCATCACCTGAACTTAGATGTTGTTCTTTCCAACCTGTTTTCCATTCTTTGAATTTTGTTTTTAATCCGTTTATCAAACTCATGTCATAGATTGTTGTTTCATCCACATTTCGTGTTGATGGTATCTGAATTCCTATGGCTTCAGGCATCAGTCCCTTGTTTTCTGTCTTTTTGTCCTCATCTAACAAAACATTGTACTCATCAATTACATTGTCTCCTTTCAATATTGCAGCAGGATCTACATCACCAAAGTCGTCTTCCTTGTTTTTAGAAACTATCTTCAAAACTCTTAGGAGTTCTTCTTCAGACAATGGCATTCCTGCTTTCATAAATGGCAGTGATACTGGAATTGTTAGAAGAGAATCAATTTCTAAAATCTTGATAATTTCACTGACGTTTTTTTCAAGCCATTCTGTATCGTGGTTTTCTTCTATTGCTTTGGTTACCATTTTTTTGGCAAACGCATCTGCTTTTCTTATTCTCTCAAAGTGGCTTGATTGAACTTCTCCTTTTATTGCGCCAAACATAAAGTACTGATAAAACGCCTCAACTAGCCTTGCTTTTCCATAAATTGTGTGCAACTGGGGCCTTGAAACAAGCATGTAGGCATAATTGAAGATAATCTCGTTATCCATTCCTCTCCAAATCTTTCTGCCTAACTCTTCGATACGTCTTGTTTCCATTGTGTTTAGAATAAAACCAAATGCGTGATCATTGCTGAGTATTTTCTTGCAAAACTTTATTCTCATTGCCTCATACCATAATGAAGTTCTGAATTGTCTGTACTTTTGAAAATCACTCCCGATTCTTTTTTCTAATGGCGTTAAGATTACCTTGTTTTCTTTTAGTCTTGTTTTTGTCTCAACCTTATCTGAAATCTCTACAATTATGTTGTCTCTTTCAGACCATCTTCTAACAAGAAATGTGGCAATCTCTACTAGTGATTCGTTTTGAAGTTTGACTGATTGCATTTAGTTTCCAAACATTGAGGTAATGATGTCACTTACTTTTTGATACTCTATGTCTCCCCATTGTGTGTACACATTTCCAAAAACAAAATTGGCAGCTTCCTTTGCAGCCATTCCTCCATCTAACAATTTTGCAAAAGCAATTGTCTCCCTTAGACTTGGCGAATAAAACAACTCTTCAACTGCTGCTGCTTGTCTTAGTGTATTTGCTAGTTTGATTGCCTGAACTATCTCTGACTCGTGTTCTCCAGATACGTGTTTTTTTACAATCTCCAACTCTACTTCTTCAGGAGGATACTCTAATCTGATTCGAACTGGGAATCTGCTTAATAATTGTGGAGGTAATTCCTTTGTTCCACTGTGAGTTAATGGGTTAATTGTTGCAATGACAAACCAGTCATCTTTTGCTTTGACTACTTCGCCAGTTGCTTCTTTTAATGCAATTTGTCTTCTGTCATCTAGTGCTTCATCTAGTCTGAGCAAAACATCTGCTTCAGCAGAATTGATCTCATCAAGGTACAGCATACTTCCTTCTCTCATTGACTTTATCAAAACTCCTTCTTCAAAACTCACAGTTCCATCAGTGAGTGTTTTGGTTCCAACTAGATGGCTCTCTCTTGTTCTGAGACTAAAGTTGATTGATTCAAGGTTGATTCCTTTGCTCTTTGCAAAATCTCTTACTAGTGATGTCTTACCTGTGCCCTTTGGTCCTATGATTAGCACAAAAAGTCCTGCATCATATGCCTTGTTGAGAGTTTGAATTGAATTATTCCAATCTAGATACTGAACTTCTTCCAAAGTACGTTTTCATTGATTTTGACAATATTTATTGTTAGATCTATTTTCCAAATGCTTCTACTTTTGCAAAAGATGCATCGAGTCTTTGATGGAGTGTTTTGTTCCATTCATCAAAACCAGATGGGTCTTTTGGATATTTTTCATAATGCTCTACTAGCCATTGGTTTTCTTTTGATGTGTATCTTAATCCGTCTGCAACTGTCTTGTTCATTGCACCTCTGATAATCATTCCAATCTTTCCTAATCCTGAAAAGTCTGGGTGTTCACCTTTACTGATGGATTCAACATCCATGTTTCCCAAAAAGTGTTTCATACCATAACTGATTTGCTCGTTTGTCATTTGTTGAACTAGTCTTCTAAACAATTCTAGACCTGCAGTCTTGTAACCATACTCTTTAATGAAATCTAAATTGTATTGCCATAGACTTGCTTCTGAAAAGTCATTTGCTTCAAGTGCTTGTGCAACATTGTTTCCTAGAATTGTTCCTGCAATCAATGCTGGACCGATTCCTCCTGCATCAATTGGTTTTGGCATCCATGCAGAATCTCCAACCATCATGTATCCGGCAGAAACCATACAATCGTTTTGTCTTCTAACTGAAACTTGGAAAATTCCTGAATTGTTGTTAATGTCTTCAGGGTCTTGTGAAAGTTTTGGATTTTTAATTACAGTGTTTCTGTTCAAGTATTCTTTCATCAAAGATTCAACATTGTCTTTTTTGCCTAATCGTTTGTTTCTTCTTTCTAAAAGTGATTTTTCAACACCTAGACCGATGTTTACTTTGTTTTCTGCTTTAGGAAATACCCATCCGTATCCGCCTGGAGCAATGTCTTGGTCTAAATGAATAATACAATAATCTGGATCAAACTCTGTTAGATCTTTTTGTCCTGGTTCAAAATACATAATGTATCTGCCAGTTGATTCCAAGTCTCGTCTGTCGATTCTCTTTTCTACTTTGGTAGAGTTCTTCAGTCCGCTTCTAAGCATGGATGCGACACCTGTAGCATCAATGACAATTTTTGCTGTCTTCTTAAATGGCTCATTTGTCTTGCTGTCTGTTCCCTGAACTCCTACAACTTGCTGACCTTCGTAAATTAGACCTGAAAGATTTTTTTCAAACTCAAACTCGATTCCCATTTTTTTACATCTTTCATTTTGAATCTCTGGTAACTTTTGACGATTCAACATGTATCCTGCACCATCAAATGGAATTGCAGTTTCTTTATCTGGAGAAAATGCCATTACACCTTTTACATCATGTTCGATTTCTGGTCTGGTCCATTGAACCTTGATTCTCTCTGACATATAGTCAACTGCTTCTTTAGAGCATGCATCTCCACAGACCCAGCCAGACAATGACTTTCTACCTGGTAATGATGCAGAGTTTCTGTCAACGACTAGAATCTTTGCGTTCTGATTTGTATAATGAGAAATAGCTTGAGCTGTAATTGTACCTGCAAGGCCTCCACCTGCGACTATAACATCGTAATCTGCCACGATAAGGGGTTTGCCTGTCCGTATTTAAAATAATACCATGAAATTGTCTAAGGAATAGTATGTTTTTGGTAAATTGATCGATTCAAAATTTGGGGTCGGTTCGTCGCGGCGTCTTCAAAGCTTTCGCTCAGACTGGAGCGGCTGTTATCTCCTCATTCCCAACTGATAATGTGATTTTATTCTATTTAATCTAGTTGGCAATTTGAAAAATTTCTGTAAATGTTTTGATGGTATCTTTTTTGTTGTATACTGGTGTGTGGATTTTTAATTTGATCGTGTCTTTTTCACTTAGTGTGACATTGCCTTTTACTAATTCCTGTTTGTCTAATCTCATGTGAAATCTTGAATCAACTGTCCTCTCTTCAATCTCGTCGATTAACTCCTCAACCTGCTCTGGTGGCAGCAACTCTACTAGTTTTTTTAGAAAATTTAGAGCCTGTTTTTTGACAATTTTTGCATAAAGTAAAAGAATCGGATTATCATAGTGACCTGTAGTTTCATTAACTGTAAAATCCTCTTCCTTTAGTTCTAGTATCTCAAAGGATTGGAAAATTTTTGAAATGTCTTCAGTTGCATGAACTATGGCATCAATTGTAATCTCTATCTTATCATTCATGATTGTACTAGGATATGATTAATTGATTATGCTTCAAGCAAAACTGTTTCTTTCTCAGCAGTTCTGATGAGTTTGACTTTCTCAAGACCTACATGTCTTACTCTGATGACTTTTTTGAATGCAGCCATAATGTCTGAGTTAATCTTACTGTAACATGTTGCTTGAACAAATTGCTCAATTGTCATTTCTGGAACTTGTTTGTTAATTACATCTCTTGCAATTAATCGAAGTGCGTGCTTTCTAGATGTGTTAAGTTGTCTGTGGGTCAAAGCAATTACTTTGATTCTAAAGATGTATCCATCTTTTGTTTTGACATCAATAATGAAATTAATTTTTGATGAACCACGTCTTACTAGACTGCGCAAAAATTCTTTTGAATATTCATATCTCTTGAAGATTGTTGATGCTTTGTCTCCATCAACTTTGTCAACTTGGAAATAGATCTTGTATTGGTGTTGTGAAGGATCTCCTTTTAGAATATCATAAAGTGTAACCTCTAAAACTCTGCCAGATGCATTTTCATCATCTGTAATTGGTACATATCCAATTGGTACGTTGTTAAATGAATCTGGAGCATTTACAGTAATCCAGCGTTTTTCTCGCCACTTGTCCTTTACTCTACCTTTTCTACGTGCCAATTATTATCGACCTTCAAACCCAAAATATAAGGGTATGTCACTAGATCTCTTTCTGGTTTCCCATATAGCTCTGTAAAACCTGAGGGATTTTGATATGGCCGTCTTTTGTCTGGAAATTCTCCATAATTGAGACCAATACTCTGGTAGTAGCTACTAGTGTGCTGTTTAGCGTGTGCAGATACTGCGTGTCTTCATTTGTTTTGTCCCTGAATCTGATCTTTAGTCTTCTTGCTTGGTAGTCCAAACAGTTTGAGCATGATACTATTTCTCTGTAGGAATTTTGTCCTGCCATCCATGCCTCAATATCATATGTCTTGGCTGAAATCTTTCCCATGTCTCCAGTTGACAACAACATGACTCTGTGCGGAATTTCTAATTTCTGATAAAATTCTTCAGCTACTGCTAGCATCTTTTCATGCTCTTTCCAAGAATCTTCTGGTCTTGCAAAAACAAACTGCTCAATCTTGTCAAACTGGTGTACTCTGAAAATTCCTTTTTGATCACGTCCATGTGCTCCTGCCTCTTTTCTAAAACATGGACTAACTCCTGCATATCTTATGGGGAGATCTTTTCCTTCTATGATCTCTTTTGAGTGCATTGCTGCCATTGCATGCTCTGATGTTCCAATCATGTAGAGGTCTTCTTCTTCTACTTTGTAGATTACCTCCTCAAAATCATCTGCAATCACTGCACCTTCCATTGATGTGCGATTAATCATGTATGGGGGCTGAACAAGCGAATATTCTTTTTCTGTTAGAAAATCTAATGCAAAATGAATTAGTGATTGGTTTAGTCTTACTAGATCATTTTTGAGATAATAGAATCTTGCCCCTGCGACTTTGGCTGCCCTCTCTAAATCAACTAGATCCAAATTCTCAGATATGTCAATGTGATCATTTATCTTAAAATCAAACTGAGGAATCTCTCCCCACTTTCTCATTTCTTTGTTGGCAGTTTCATCTGCTCCAACTGGAACTGACTCGTGAACCAAGTTTGGTATTGTTAATGCTAATTTGGAATACTTGTTTTCAATACTTTCTTGCTCTGATTCTAATTTTGCAAGTTCTGCTGAGACGTTTTTCATTTCTGCTAAAATTGATGACGTGTCTTCTCCTGCCTTTTTCTTTTGAGAAATCTCATTGCCTATCTCGTTTCTCCTTTTTTTGAATTCATCAGTCTTGATGATGAACTCCCTTCTCTTTTGGTCAGACTCGATTAATCCATCCAAGTCAAAATCTACTGCCCTTGCTTTGAGCATATCTCTGATAATCTGTGGCTTTTCTTTGAGCAGTTTGGGGTCTAGCATTATTCAATCACCTTTAGTGCGACCTGGATATGGTCCATCACTTCATCTATTGTCCCGATTAACTGTTTCATGTTCTTCTTACTTTCAAAATTAAAAACTAGTTTGTTATCAACATTTTCAACATTAAGACTCAACCCTTCTGGAAAATCTACATTATCTGGTTCTAGTGCTTTTTTGACAGTTTCAGCCTTTTCTTTTGAAATGTTATTGAGAGCTATCTGCACTTGACACGTTAACGACATTTACTTCTAAATAATTGAGGAATTCATCTAATTTGTCTTTAGTTATTTTTGCGCCAGCTGCTGCATTGTGACCTCCTCCAATACCATCAAATTTTTCAGCGCCTGTTCTCATCAATTCGCTTAGGTTGATATCTGATGTGCAACCAAATGATTTTCTTGATGAAAACTTGATTGTGTTTTCTTCTCCCTTTGTCCTCAAAATTACAATTTTTCCTGAATTCTTTGGAGACCCTGCAATTAGAGATGAGATAGTTCCTGTCATTGTTTCAGGGACAATGTCTTCTCCATTTACCATCACACATGTCTCACTTTCTGAAATCCTCCATCTCTCATTTGCTAGGATGTTCATGTATTCTCTGATCATCTTTCTATAATCAGTCAAGATGGTCTCTCCTTCTCTTAGGATCTTGTTTCTATCTCCCATACAGATTGCCATTCCGACTCCAGAGCGGTTAATTCTTCCACAAGAGTTTAGCATAGTTGAAAACTCTCTGCCGTCTCTGAGGAAACTTCTCTTGTCTTCTCTTGGAAATGTGTATGTGTATCCAATTAATTCTGACATAATTTCAGTGGCATTTTTTCCTGCCGTGAATTTGGTGATTGACTCGATGACTTGTCTCTTTTCTTCCTCGTCTAGTTCTGCTGGAACTCTCCATCTGCCCCCGTCTTTTAGCTCAATTCCAGATGAATTTAGCAAAGAAAGGCAAGCATCCCTATTCCAAGTCAGTCCTTCAATAAATGGCTGTGATGTAAATGCAAGAGCGTCTGGGAGAGGTCTTGTCTCTCTTCCGACCAATAACAGGTCCAAGTCAATCTCAACTAATCCTAACTCTTTTGCAGTATTTGCAATCTCAAAATTCTTTCCAGTAAATGATTTTCTTTCTCCTTGGTCTTGTCTGTCCCCTAGTGCTGAGACTACTGCAATTGATGACAAATCAGAATTTTTCTCATCTAGTGCCATGGATGCAAGATATGCCATACCACCTGCACAAATCTCCAGTCCTCCATCAATTCCATATTTCCATGCATTGATGACATTTTGATTGTCCATCTCTTCATCTGAAATCTGGTGATGATCCAAGACAACCCAATTATCTCCAAGTGTCTCGTTGAGGTTTTTTGCAAAACCTCCTCCAAGATCAGTAACTATGTGAAAATCTCTGGAATCTGTTTTGAAAGATTCTACGACATTTTTACTAAATTCTTTTGATGTTCTAACAGTACAATTTGCCCCTGCTCTGATTAGGGCTTTGGTAATGATACTTCCAGATGTTAATCCATCACAATCAATGTGGGTTGTAACAAAAATTGATTTTTTTGATCTTATACAATCTGAAACCTTATCTTTGAAAAACGAAAGTGACTCATCAAGTGATTTTGCCATTACTCTAATTGAGCTACTACTGATTTATATTTCCAAGTTGCTGGAATTCTGCCAATTCTTTTGTAGTAGACTGATAATCTGTGAACTTTGGCTTCGATTAGTTCCAAAGATCTAACATTTCTTCTGTCTCCTTTGTTGTTTTTGAGATGTTTTTGAAGACCTACTGCCTTTTTGACAATGTTTTCCAAGTCTTCAGGCATTTCTGATTTCAAATCATTTTCTTCTAAAATCTCTCCAACTGTCTTTTTTGTAATTGGTTTGATTAGTGGGATTGAATGTTGGTCTCTTAACTTAATTCCAATTTGACTAGGAGTTAGTCCATCTTTGGAATATTTGATAACTAGTTCTTCAATTTCTGCAGGACTTTGTGTGATCCATGAAGGTGCACGAAGAGTAGCTGGTCTAATGGAATGTGACTTTCCATGTCTGTGTGTATGCATTCTTCCCATAATTTGGCTCACTAAAGTACAGAATTAAACGTTACTTATACTGATCTCGTACATTATTCGAAATTTGGGGTCCAGAATAAAGTTTTAAATAAGTACTATTCGTCCAATCGATTAGGTAAACGGTATGAATACAAAAGTACTCTTAACAGCAACCATGCTATCTGTATTTTTCTTCGGTGCCATCGGTGCAGCTTCCGTTGCATTTGCCCAGTACATGGGTAACGTTGGTGGAGAAGGAGAGACAGGCGCTTATACCTTAGAAGAAGCACTTGAGATTCAAAGAAGAAGAATCGAAGCTGCTGAAGCAAACCCATCTTCTGGTTCAGGAACTCCATACCTTGATGCTAGTGGTGTAGTCGGTGCAGCAGTTATTGCAGGTGCAGTCTTTGGTGGTATTGCAGGAGCTTTCTTCATTAGAGGAAGATCTGGCAAATACGCAGCAATGGGTAGAGGATAAAATACCTCACTTTTCTCTTATTTTATTATTTGACCTTTAGCGTATGCTGATCTCGTACTTTGTGAAAATAAAAGAAATGTATATATCGCAGAAATTAAGCCAAAATATACATGACTCCTATCGTAGGAACTTTCCTTAGCATCCTGTCTTCATTAACAGGACAACTAGGACCAAACTATGATCCATTATTCTATGATGTAATGATTTACATCTTCGGAACCATGATGTTCACAATATTCCTTCTAGGAATTATCTCATTCTGGTTACGTGTTCACGGATGGGCATACAAAGACAACCGTGAGAGATGGGTCGACGAATTGGACAGACACTTTGAAAGAGAAGGTATCGGTCTTATTCCAGACAACGGAAAATACTGGTAGAAATCTACCTTTATCATTTTCATTATTTTTAATTCCTTAAAACAATCTAGCTCTAACGCATTTTTGAAATTTCTTTAAATTTTACAAAGTCTGCAATTGTCTAATTCTCTGGCAGGAAGTCTCTGTCCTTTGATTCATCATATGCCTTTGATGTAAATTCTGCCTTGTAGTGATATCCGTCCTGTAATGGGTGGTTGATAAAGTGAGGTGACTCTTTTCCATTAACGTACATCGTAGACTTGCTCTGCTCCATGTCCCTTAGAGGGAAATCCCACATCCACAAAAAGTGGCCTATCTCAAATGGGAACTCTTCTTCCCATTCTGCATAAATTGTGCCATCATCAGTCAGGGTATACATTGTTCTTTGGCATTCGCCGTCTAGACCTGAATTGATATTTGCAGGAATTTCTGCTGGAATGCCATCAATTACCAACTCCAAGGATGCCTTGATTTTGTAAGGAGTATCTCTGTCATTGATACAAACCTTGAGAGGATCGTCTTGACTTAGTTGACCCTGAATCACACTACTTGCAACACCAACTGATATTGCAATTACTGCAGTAATAGCTAGAAACTTTAGTGTCTTTTTCCTCTTGTAAGGATCACCAGTTCCTGGCCATATCATAATAGGATAATTTTAGGCAGATTCCTTAAAGTCCTTTCTCTTACTCATAGACAATCTCAATTGTGTCTAGTTGGTCCTGGTGGTCTGCAATAAAATAGGTAATCTCATCTGAATCAATCTCCAGCCATTCTGATTCCCCTTTGTATGGGAGGTAATCCTCTACAAACAATTCGCCAGGACCTGTCATTCTTACAAGGACATTTTCTCTTTTTGGATTTATCTTAAAAGGTAACTTGAGGACTTTGCCTCTTCTTTGATTCTGTATGTTTACTTTGTATGGGTCTTCTCTGAATTCGACTTGACCAAAAAAGTAACTTTGAAAAATATCTAATTTTTTGATTTTGAAACTTAGCATCTTTTTTACTTACTTTGTTGTTGCAGATAAGACTTGGTTTTTTTGACTTACGTTAATCGTAAGGATGTTTAGAAAATGAAAAGGAAAAGGTTGGGTGGTTAGATTACTTGCCAGGGTCGTGTTGCAAACGTAATGACATATCCAACGCCAATCATAATTGATTGATATGCGATGTTGGTATATGGGATTGGTTTGATAATTGGTTCTCCTTCAACGACAACTGTTTGTCCTGGACCAAGTCCTGGACCAACTTTGGCTACATTGAGTTGGGTGTGTACGTGGTATACACCTGCTTCAAGTGCTTTAGCAGATAGTGAATATTCTACAACAGCGTTTCCTGGAATGTCAAAGACGTTTCCTGGAGGATCTCTTGAGAGCATCTCCCATCTGTTACCTGCGTTAGTAGACTCTGAGAAAATGGAAATCCATCCTCTAAGGTCTCTTTCTACAAGACTGACTAATGTTCCTTGAAGTGTCAAGGTTTCGCCAGTTTGCAGGGATTGTCTGTTAAAGGTTTCATCTTCAATTCTGATGAAACGACTCTGGAGTTGTGCTTGGACACCGTGTGCATCTGCAGTTGGAAGAATAGTCTCAACCCAGTTGAAACCTAAGGTTCCTAGTGCAAGTACGACAGCTAGTCCGAATACGAAAATCTTTTTTTCGACCATAGTTATCCCTAATATTGTGAAAGATAATACACGTCGTTATATGTTTTACCTTCATTGCGAGGATCGATACTAATACCGATGTTAATCGTTGATGTTAATCATTGAAAATGGCAAAAAATGATTGTTATTTTTACAATGGTAAAAACATTAAATGAAATTATTTCATAAATCAATTAAAAATTCATTAGAAATTTGAAAAAAAATTGTCTAGTTTCAATCTCTTACTTTATATTCTCAATATACACCATGTGTATCATGGCACAGATGCCCGCATTAATCCCAAAAGAAGTTGAGATTCAGAGACTTAAGAAAATCTGGCTCATCGTTATTGCTATGGGATCTACCGCAGCATCAGTCGAAGTAGATAACTTCGTTGATGGTTCTCTACATCAGACATCTATCAGAGATAGTGCATTTACTCCAGCTCACTGGTGGTTATATTCCCACTTTGTAGCACTTCCACTCGGATGGGGTTCAGCAGCAATCTATGATAGAAAAGTTCCAGTTCTCAGAGGTCCAAATAATTCAATGAACACTGGTTTGAAAATGACCATTCTTGGTTACTTAGCAACTATGTTTACAATTGGAGTCAATGAGATGTGGCACTTCTGGTTTGTAGAGGAAATCTTTGCAGTTCCAAATCACTGGATGTTTAACATGGGTGTTGTAGTAGCATTCATGGGTGCACTTGCATACGTAGTCAGAGTATATGCTAGACTCGTAGAACTAGGTGCAGAAACTCCAGGAGAGAACCCATATGTCGCAGAGATGTACAAGATGGCCTTAGAAGGCAAATTGTACAGTAGATCTATTCCATAGACAAAATGTGCAATCGCACAATTTTTTCTTATTTTATTATTTTCTAGAAAGAGACGTAGATCGTACCCTTGACCGCAGTTTAAGAAAGACTTAAAAGGATTCTCTATTAGAATAATTCCAGAATGACTCTTCCAAAAGGATTCGGTTCAGGCGGCAGCGGTGGATCATCTAGTGCTGACGTAGAACGAATGATTGGAAAACGCGTTGAAAACATGACTGGTATGATCACAATTTCATACTGGGCAGCATTAATTGCTACTTTTGGTGGTACTGCAGCAGGATACTTCTACTATCCATGGGCATATCCAACAGCAAGTGGCCACTTTGCATTCATCGTACTTGCAATCATTGAGGCAATAGGTTACATCTTCTGTGTTAAAGTCATGGAAGAAGGTTCCAATAAGAACAGTAATGGTATAGTTGGCGGCAGTATTGCAGCAACCGTAGCATTCGTGCTATTCGTATCATTATATGTCGGTTGGTAATCAGAAGGCAAACCCTTCAGATACACTTCTTTTTCATTTTAATTTCTAACAAGAATCTGTGATGTTTGCCAAATAAAACAACGATCTTCATCACACTCTAAAATTTTATATACTGACCGTTTCTTCAACTTGATATGGTCTGGTTAAGACGATGTACACACTACTTGTTCATAGTAGTGGTTGCAGTTAACTCTACACTGTTAACAATTAACGCAGGAGACTACATCTTCTACACTGACTGGGCTTGGACTTCGTACACGGTATTCTCAATATCGCAAACGTTGATGCTTATTGTAGGTGCAACATATTACCTAACATTTACAGGCGTTCCAGGCACAGCAACGTACTACGGTCTGATTATGACAGTATACACATGGGTAGCCAAAGCCGCATGGTTCTCACTCGGTTATCCATATGACTTCATTGTAACTCCAGTTTGGCTACCATCAGCAATGCTGTTGGACTTAGTATACTGGGCAACAAAGAAGAACAAGCACTCCTTGATACTGTTCGGCGGTGTACTAGTAGGAATGTCATTACCATTGTTCAACATGGTAAACCTGATAACAGTAGCAGACCCACTTGAAACGGCATTCAAATATCCAAGACCAACATTGCCACCATACATGACACCGATAGAACCCCAAGTTGGTAAGTTCTATAACAGCCCAGTCGCTCTCGGTGCAGGTGCAGGTGCAGTTTTGGGATGTACATTTGCAGCATTAGGTTGTAAATTGAATACATGGACTTACAGATGGATGGCCGCTTGGTCAAAGTGGGACTAAACACCCAACCTTTTCCTTTTCATTTTATTATTATCACTTAGAGGATTCTCTAAACAAAATTTTATTCAGAAAAATAATTTTTAGTTTTTTATTTCTCTAACATCTGCAAGATCTTTTAGCAATTCTTCTAATTGCTTTGCACCAAATTCTTTTGAAACAACACTTCTTGCTTTCTCCCAGTAAGGAAGAGTTTTGTCAATTGCAGATTTTCCTTTAGGAGTTAATTTTACAAAAGTCGTTCTTTTGTCATCACCTGATTCCATTTTGATGAATCCTTCTTTTTCAAGTGGTTTGAGATTTCTTGTTATTGTAGTTCTATCCATTACAAGCCCTTTTGCTAGTTTGCTAATACTTGGTGAATCAAAGATATGGATCCCAACTAGAACCGTAAACTGTGTTACCTGTAATCCACTTGGTTTTAGAATCTCGTCAAATAATTGGGTAATAATTCGTGATGCAGCTCGAATGTTAAATGCAGGACATAATGCTGGAAGTTCTGAAAATCTGTCTTTCATAATGATCTAACACATTTGAGCTTAATATGTGTATATACACTTAATAATAGGTGTATATACACATATTATATGAAATGCGAAACCCAAACCCAAAATGTGGGAATCTATGGAATCTATGGAACCCACACAACAGAAGCATGCCCACTTTTTAATGAGGAAAACAGAAAGTTGCTTCTAGAGGTAGCATCCACCTTTGAAAACGATGCAAGCAAAAAAGGAATCAAAGTCATCTCAATGTATCACTCTGGTTTAGAACATACATTCGAATGGATTGTTGAAGCACCTGGCGCACATGCAATCCAAGACTTGATGGTGCAAACCAAGGTTGCAAAATTCAATTCAACCAAAATCGTCCCATTAAGGACAACCCAGGACGTAGTGGAGTACTGCCAAAGTATAGAGTGACAAAAATGATGAAAACTCCTTCCTTTTTCTTTTTTAGAAATTATTCCAAAAACAATTCATCAGGTCTTCCTCCATATTCTAGACGAGCACTCATTGCTGTCTTAGTAGCTATTCCGATGGCGTTTACGTTGAATGTCCCTCTTAACATATTTGGAACCTTTATCCCAGTCTGGGGAATTATCTTGATCAATGCAATTGTAATTCCATCTTACATGACATTCATTATTCCAAAAGCATCAAAGCAATTTGCTTCTTGGCTCAATTCTGGAAATGAAAGGAGATCGGCATGAAAGATACAATCAGAAATCAGATATCTTTCAAAAATTTGAAATTTACAAGTCTTGTTTATGCTGGACTTTTGGGAACTATTGCATTTAATGTAGCAATGTATGTTGATATTTCTATTACTGGAGTTTCACTTGATATTGTAACAGTTCTTGGAAATTTAACAATAGGTGAATCTGAATACTCTCAAACCGTAGGTCATGCAATCCATCTTGCTAATGGTGTTGGTTTGTCGTTGTTTTTTGGATATGTCTTCTTACCCATCTCTACCAGAATCCTCAAAGGAAGAATATGGTTTCATGGGGTAATCTATGGAACAACTGTTACTGTCACAACTGTCTGGTTTGGAATGTTACCTGCATTAGGTGCAGGAATTGCAGGACTGGATATTGCCTCTGAAGTCCCAGCAATGACTCTATTTCGACATGTCATTTTTGGAGCAGTAGTTGGGGTTTTTTTCAAGCAAATTTCTAAGGAGGGTTTGAGAAATTGAATATCATAAGAATTGATTCTTGCAGGAGATGTGGTCAGGAATTACAGGTAACTCGACTTTGCATTTATTGTAATCAACCTTTGAATTTTGATTGTACAAACTGTAACCTGTTTGTAGATGGACACGTTCATAATCATCTCTCAAAGTAGAATCTTACAATTTTGAGAAAATTACGAAGTTTGTATTTAAGCTCTTACTCAACTAGGAAAAAGTTAGTTCGAGATCAATTTTTTTTGTGTTCCTAAGAGTTAAAAAATTCTGTGATACTAACTATTGAAACAAGTATACTCCCAAGTATCAACGGTTATCCCAAAACCCTTTGTAAAATGGGCCGGCGGCAAGCGCCAACTAATTCCTATTCTAAATGAGAATTTACCAAAATCCTTTGGGACATATTATGAGCCATTTATTGGAGGGGGTGCATTGCTCTTCCACATCCTTACAGAAAGAAACGGTCAAAAATGCAGCATCTCTGATTTGAACTCTGATCTGGTTTTAGCATATACTACAATTCGCAATAGAATTGATGACCTAATTTCATCACTAAAAAATCATGAAAGAAATTATCATAAAGATTCAAAATCCTACTATTACTCTGTTAGAGAATCAAACCCAAGAAGCGAAATTGAAAAGACTTCAAGATTGCTCTTCTTGAATAGAACCTGCTTTAATGGATTGTACAGAGTAAACAGCAAAGGAAAATTCAACGTTCCACTAGGACGATACACAAATCCAAATATCGTAAATGAGGAAAACCTACGTTCTGTCAGTTCAATTCTGCAATCAAGCAAAGTTGCAATCAAATGCCAAGACTTTGAGGCAGTACTACGTGATGCCAAAAAGGGAGATTTGGTATACTTTGATCCACCATACCAGCCAGTAAGTGATACTGCCAATTTTACAAGTTATACTAACAAGGACTTTACAGACAAGGACTTGGAAAGGCTAGCCGAGTTATGCAACAAACTAGATTCTAAAGGATGCAAAGTATTGTTATCAAATTCTGATTCAAAACAAGTTTCAGATATGTTCTCAGAAAAACCTTGGAAAGTAAACAAGATTCGAGCAAACCGCTCAATCAATTCCAATTCTCAAAAGAGAACTGGTCACTTTGAATTATTGATTAAAAATTATTAGAAGCTTCGAACGGGATCCGGACCCGCGACCTTTACCTTACCAAGGTAACGCTCTACCAGGCTGAGCTATCGAAGCACAAATTCACCCTGTAGAAAATCCTTATAATTCTTCATTATCTTGGCAAAATCTGTAAACTGTTAAATTTCACACAGATTTTTACCCTTTTGGAGGAGTAATCAAGCCTGGCCAAAGTAAGCACATCTTGTGCTTTTGGACATGCAGGACTTAAGATCAAATAATGGGTGATCCTGTCTCTCAGGAGTTCGTGGGTTCAAATCCCACCTCCTCCATACACAACTATTTCTGTTTAATTCCTCTAGCGTTTAGAACTTCATAGACTTCTGGTATGGACCAGACATAACCAACATGGACACAATCTTTCTCATCACAGAGCTGGCAATACAACTCTCCTTTCTGAACTGCAACTTCGGCAATTCTGTTTTTGATATTGTCCTTTAGAATAATTCTATCATCATCGACTGAAATCTTTTCAATCTTTGGAGCATATCTTGCAAAGGTTTTGTCCTTTTGCATCATCTCCTCTAACATGTAAGTAACATAGCCTGAGAAACTGTTGACACCTTTCATTGCAAGGTCGTCTTTACTCTTTTGATAAACTTCTTGGAATTTATCATAAACAGTTTCTGAAACGGTAATTGATTTGAATCCGGCTTTTGGCAATTTACTTTCCTCTTACCGTACTTTAAGGTACCCCTGTATATAAGATTTTATTTTAAAAAATGGATTTTCAAAGTTAATGAAAATTAGTCTTTATACAATAGCTTGGTCCAAGAGCAATTATGGGAAAAGGATATTCTGAAGAAGAGATTCGTGAAAAACTAATTTCAGTTTTGAAAGATTCTGAATCCGGAATGTCTGGTGTTGAGATTTCAGAAAAAATGAAAGTGAATCGTGTCACCATGACAAAGTACCTCAAGGTCTTTGCAGTTGAAGGACTGGTACGTCAAAAAAATATTGGAAACATCACATTGTGGTTTTTAGAGCCAGGACAAGAATCATTCAACTTTCCTGATGATTATTTCAAAGTAGCACCTCAGTTTCTTGATTACTTGATTAAAGGAAATGAAGACCAAGTCTATTCTTTGATTAGAAACTCCATTCACTCAGGTGCTACTGTTAATCGCTTGATAATTGAGGTCATTTCTCCTGCAATTGAATCTGTGAAAAGTCTGTTTGATGAGGGAAAGATTGGAACTGCAGAGCAAAACCTACTTCGAACTATAATTTCAAAATCTCTTCAGATACTAAATCAAATCCCAATAGTTGCTGATTCTAAAAAAAATGTAGTTGTCATATCTGCTGATTTTCAAAGCAGTCTGCTTGCTGAAGCTGCTTCTACCATGTTTCATTCAGATGGGTGGAGGGTTTCTCATTTGGGTGACATGTCATCTGCTATTGATGTATTATTTGATCTTGATTTTCAAAAACTAGTTTCAAAAATTTGGAAACAAAAACCTGGCGTTTTAGTTGTATTGGTTTTCTCGCAAACTGATGAGGCCCTGAACTTTTTTGCTGATTCAATTAATCCAACAAAGTCAAAGTCTGGAAAACGTATGAAATTGGTACTGTGTGGAAATGCTACTAAGAAAGCAAAAACCGAGTCTGATCTTGTGACGCAAAAACTAGATGAAATTATTCAGTGGTCTCAGACAGTATATCAGAATTTGAAATAATGGGCCCGATGAGATTCGAACTCATGACCTTTCGATTATCAGTCGAACGCTCCAGCCAAGCTGAGCTACGAGCCCACGAAGAAATCTCTAGGCCAGAGTCATTTAAGTCTAATTTTCTTTCCACTTGATTGAGCAGCCAATAGATGGGTCAAAGTCTTTTTCAATTTTTTGACCTGATACTAGTTTGTCGATATTGTTGATCATTGTCTTTTCAGTTGCAGTATCGTCTGGCTTCATTGCATTGTCAATTCTTCCATGAAATACTAGCTCTTTTTTAGCATCAAACAAGAATGGGTCTGGTGTACACATTGCGCCATATTTCTTGGCAATCTCTTGTGTCTCATCAACTAGATAATCAAACTTGAATCCCTTTTCCTTTGCAGTCTCTTTCATTGCCTCAAAACTGTCTTCAGGATAATCAGTAGAATCATTGCTGTTAATTGCAATCATGGCAACATCATTGCCGCACTTTTCATACAACTCGTTGAGTGCATCGACTTTGGCTTTGACATAAGGACAGTGATTGCACATGAAGATTACGAGATATCCTTTGTAATCCTTGTAGTCTCCCAATGCGTGTTTTTTATCATCAATTCCTAAAAGGTCAAAGTCAGGTGCGACATCTCCTGTCTTTAGCTTGACTTGAGATTCTAAAAGTACCATGAGTAAACGCTCTTGTTTTCAAATAAAATTCTTGCCAAGAAGACAACAATTAAAATCCACAGATAAATCAAGTCTCGTGTGGGCCGGTAGTATAGCCTGGTAGTATACCCGCCTTGCACGCGGGGGGTCACGGATTCAAATTCCGTCCGGTCCACTTCTATTTTATGCGCGATCCACGCTGAATATCGAACGGCTAAATGGATTTAAATAGGACAAGTTTCCGTTTTTTCTCATGGCAAGCGCAGTAGACGGATGGCCGGTATTCATTCCGCTAATAGTTGGTTTAGCTCCAGGATTAATTTACTGGTTAGCAATTACCGCAAAGAGAAACTAAATCTTACATCTCTTTTTATTATTTTATTTTTCTAGTGTAAACTAGGTTAAACGATGTTACCTTTCTTGTTCACTATATGATATATGCTAGAAAATTAATCCCTATTCCCAAGAAATCTTGATGTCAAAAATTATCCTTGCTGCATTTTTGGTTTTTCTACTAGTTCCGTTTTCTCAAGCCTTTTCTGCTGAAGTTACAGACACTCCTTCAACACTTTCTGTATCCATTACCACTCAAACACCTTTTGTCTATCAGGACTCTGATGGATATACTGTTGTAGTTGGCAATGTCAAAAATCACAATACCCAAACCCCTGTAACTAACGTAATGATTCAAGTGAACTTTTTTGATGATTTTGATCCTAGCCCACTAGAGGTAAGCAGTGGACGAACCACACTTGAGGTAATTGCTCCAAACGGGGAATCTCCATTTGCAATTCGCTCTGAAACTCCAAACCCTGCAATAACTCAAGCATCAGTATCTCTACTTGGATTTGATTCCTCATCTCCAAAACAAAGAGGCCTTACAGTATATTCTAGTGAAGTATCATTTGATGGACATCTTCGTTTTGAAGGGGTTTTGCAAAACAGTGGGGCTCCAAACTCTAACACCAATGTCTACATGGCATTGTATGATGGATTTGAACCTCCTCGAATCCTTGAAGTAATTACAGTTGAACTAGGTGATGTAGAATCTGATAGTGAAGTCTCCTTTAATGTCAATAAGCAAATTGATGCAAGAGCCGTAGGATTTTTGTTATTTGCCGAATCTGATGTCTTTTCTTCTAACTTTGTTGACATAGAAATTCCTGAACCTCAAGCATTGACAAAACTAGTTTCAATCTCTAATGTCTCTGTAACAAATTCTCAAGGAGAGAAACTTTCTGAAATTCCAGTAAACTCTATTGTAAACATCAAGAGTGAAACTTGGATACAATTTGCCGCCGACCCAAGTACCAATGAAACACCATACACGTACTATGTGCAAATCAAAGAGGCCGGAAACGGAATGGTAGAGTATATTGGAAAAGATGATGGGCGCTTTATTGGAACGGGACTTCAATCACCAACAATAGACTGGATGCCAAAAAACAGTGGACTCTATTTCATTGAGACATTTGTCTGGGACAGAAATGATATCCCAATAGCAGAACAGGGTCCGTTTGTATTGATTAATGTCCAGTAGTAGGTTTATTTTCAAAGAAGCTCAATAGCTGTCATGTCTGAATTTTCTCTAGTTGCAATGGGTGGGACATTTGATATTATTCACAGAGGACACATCACGTTACTATCAAATGCATTTGAAATATCAGACAAAGTAATAATTGGATTGACTAGTGATGAGCTTGCAAAAAGCAAAGGAAAGACTCCTTTAAACAATTATGAAAAACGATTGGCAAATCTAACTGAAACTATATTCAAAGAATTTCCAAACTCTTCTTTTCAAATCAGTAAACTGGATAATGATTTTGGACCTGCAGTTTTAGAACCAGAAGTAGAAGCCCTTGTTGTAAGTGATGAGACAAGCAATCAGGGAGATGTGCTAAATGAGTTGAGGGCTCAAAAGAACCTCTCTCCAGTCAAAGTCATAACAGTACCAATGTTCTTGGCAAAAGATGGCTCTAGAATATCTACTACTAGAATCAAGAACTCGGAAATTGATTCAGAAGGAAACTTGTTATCAGTTGACAAGTAGCTTGCAGAACTTTGAGTAATTGCAATAAAACAAAATTCTAAGATTCAGGCTCATGGCAATTATCCCCTACATGATGAAGAAGATAGACACAGATGTCTCTAATCTAAAGCAGGGATTGCATCCTCAGAACTTGTCATATTGGTATGATAAAATTATCAAAGAAACAATTGAGATGGCACCACCTTGGCTGCAAGACAAAATCAAAGTTCATCAAGACCCAATATTGCCAATGAAATTTAATCTCGATATTTCAAAACGTGCAGTTCGCTATTTCATGATTGTAGTTGACAATAATCTTGATGACATGCCATATACAACAAAATTGTATTTTCTCAAAGTTCAAGAAATAATGTCCACTGAAATGGATAAATCCCTAGTTTGATTGCATTTTTTTTATTCTAGGCACAAATGAGACCTCTAAGTATCTATAACCAGAAGAATTCCCATAATCATAATCATGGACCTTTACAAATCAAAGTATTCTGATAAGAAAAAATCTGGAGGAAGACGAAGAGACGATGCACCTCGTTCTTTTAGAAATTCCAGGGATGATCGATTTTCTAGAGATAGAAAAAGAGAATCTGCAACAGTGACTTGCGCTGATTGCGGTGATGAATGTGAAGTTCCATTTGTCCCAAGAACTGACAGACCTGTATATTGTAGCGATTGTTTTAGAAAAAACAAACCAGAGGATTCAGATGATAGAGGTTCAAGATATTCCAGAGACGACAGAAGAGAATCTCGCAGAGATGATAGAGGTTCAAGATATTCCAGAGATGATAGACGTGAATCTGCAACAGTGACTTGCGCTGATTGCGGTGATGAATGTGAAGTTCCATTTGTCCCAAGAAGTAACAAACCTGTTTACTGTAATGATTGCTTTAGACAAAACAAACCACAAGACTCTGATGATAGATATTCCAGAGACGACAGAAGAGAATCTCGCAGAGATGATAGAGGTTCAAGATATTCCAGAGACGACAGAAGAGAATCTCGCAGAGATGATAGAGGTTCAAGATATTCTCGAGATGACAGAAGAGAATCAAGTAGGGATAAACCAAGAAAACTAAAAAATGATAAATTTTCAAAAAAGCGAGAGAGCTTTTTCAGTAATGGTTCAGACAAGTTCTATGCAACAATAAAAGAAAAATTGTTTGAAATTTTGGGAGGCAAAGTTTGCTCTAGTTGTGGATTTAAAGATGAAAGAGCTTTAGGATTCAGCCCAATTGCTGATGATTCTACTTTTGATGAAATTGGACGTGGCGGTGCTGCATCCTCCTGGGGAAAATATATCTCAGAACCTGATCTTGCAAGAGAGGAACTCAAGGTATTGTGCTTGAATTGCAATGAAATTAGACAACCTATCGCAAAGCCCAAAGAAAAATCAAGACCTAAACAGAAGAAAAGTAAATTCTTCCCACGATGATCTAAAATCATCTTTGAGAATTTATTAACACTTTAATTATAATAATTTTGAAATTAAACTATGAATAGCGATCATAAGGCATTAGGGATTTCTCTAATTGCAGTAGTTGGAGTAATAGCACTCTGGACTGCATTTGGTGCTTAGATTCAACCTTTAACAATCTCTACTTGATTCTCAAGTACTTTGGTTGAGATTATTTTGTGTTCTTTGTCAATTATTGACTGAGTAAAATCTGCAAATTGTTCTACCTCTGATTCATTTTCAAGTAGAATGCTGTGAGCTGATTTGTCTTTTAGTGATATTACTAGTTCATTTTTTACAAGATTTAGAATTCCTGTGATGAATGTCTCATTGCCATCTTTGATGAAGATTAGACTGGCTAATTTCTGAGCCTCGTATTTGTCCTCACAAGTAATTGTTATTTTCATTTGTTCTCAAAAAGAAATTCATCTATTCTGTCTTTTGCTTTTTCACGATTCTCTTGATGTACTGCTAGGAATTCATTTATTTTTTCAATCAAGATTGCTTTTAGTTCTCCAGAAAGCATTTTTCCAGACTTGTAATCATCATAAATTGATTTTAGCTTGTTATCATCTGGCTCAAAAAATATTCTGAGATATTGATATGATACATCAATGTCTGGATTTCCTCCAAGCTTTCTGTGCTCCTCTACACTTGTCTGTCCGCCTGAAAATGCATGTTTGTTGATCTTCTTTTTTACCACATTTGGTGCATCTGTTGTGTAGACAGTACCGTTTTCATTTGAAGCTGACATTTTTCCTCCAGGTCCTTCTAGTCCTGGAATCATAATGTTGTGAATCAGTGCTGGTTTTGGTTTTCCAATTTTTGGTGCAATGTCTCTTGTAAGTCTAAAGTGAGGATCCTGGTCAACTCCTAAAGGAATCAAGACTGGCTTGTCTTCAATGAAGCATGGGGCAGACTGCAATGACGTGTAAAAAATCATGCCGATGTTTGTGTCATTTGTAAATCCAAAAGTTGCTTTGGTGTTTGAGAAATTAATCTTCTTTGCAACCTGAGCTGCAATTGGATAAAGCGTTTGAATATTTTTTGTGTTAATGATGATTTTTGTTTTTTCTGGATTGAAACCTAATGCGATAAAGTCCAATGCGTTTTCGTATGCAAACTTTCCAGTCTCCTCTAATGTTAGATTGGGTTTTGAGAAAAACTTTTCGTCATCTGTGAGCTGAAAATACATGTTAACATCAAATTTTTCTTGTAGCCACTTTGCAAAGACCCACGGAACCAAGTGGCCAATATGGGTATGCCCTGATGGACCTCGTCCCGTGTATAGGAAGAACTTGTTGCCTTTTTCATAGTCATCAAGAATTCTGCTCATCTCTCTATGTGAGAAGAAAATTCCTCTTCTTAGCATGAAATGATCTTCTCCGGTAATCTTTGTGATTCTTTGTAATAATTCTGGAGAAATCTTCTGAGTGCCAAACTGCTTGATTAGTTTATCATAATCGATATCCCCCTCGACATGCCAAGGAGTTACAATGAAATCGTCAGCTGACATTCAAATTGACTTAGGTTAAGGTTTAAAAAGTCTTTTTCGAAGTTTTGGTGTTGTCACAGGTTTTTCATGATATTGAAAAAAAAATTATTGCATCTCTAAAAGATAATCCTAAACAGACTCCTGAAAATCTTGAAGAATCTACAAAACTTTCACCTGACCAAATTCGACGTGGAATAGAGTGGCTGAAATTAAAAGAACTGGCAAATGTTGATGAGTCTCAAACAAGCCTTGTTAGTTTAGGAAAAAATGGAAAAGAGTCTCTTGAAAAAGGATTGCCTGAAAGAAGATTACTAGAATTACTAAAAACAAAATCAAAATTATCTGATTTACAAAAAGAACTGGGTCCTGTATTTGGACCTGCAATGGGACTAGCAAGAAAAAACAATTGGGTAGAGGCATCAGCAGACCAAATCACCCTAAAAAATCCTCCAGATGTTTTGCCTGGAGAAAAATCTCTAAAACAAATTGGAGAGCAAAAACTATCTGCTGATAAACTAGACTCTGATGACTTGTCTGGACTTTTGAGACGTCCTGACTTTGTTGTAGAGGAAATCGTAAAGACAAAACAAATTTCGTTAACTGATTCTGCAAAATCAATCAATCTTGATGCATCTTCAGGAGGAATTGATGTAGAGGCCAAAGTACCTGAAGTCTTTGTTGCCAGAACTCATCCACTAAAAGACACCATTGATGAGATTCGTGAAATTTTTGTCACTTTGGGTTTTTCAGAAATCTATGGAAACATGACCCAATCAAGCTTTTGGAACTTTGATGCACTGTTTACTCCGCAGGATCATCCTGCAAGAGAATTGCAAGACACCTTCTATCTTGATGGAATTTCTGCCAAAAAAATTGCAACTCCTGAACAGATCAAAAAAGTTTCTGAATCCCACAAGAAGAACTGGAGATACCAGTGGGATATCAATGAGGCACGCAAGATGGTTTTGCGAACCCATACTACTTGTGTTACAATAAAACATCTTGCAGAAACAAAGCCTGATGAGGCTCGGGTATTCTCACTAGGACGTGTTTTTAGAAATGAAAAAGTCAGCTACAAGCATCTTGTAGAATTTAATCAAATTGAGGGTGTAGTGGTAGGAAAAGATGCAAACTTGAGAAACTTGATGGGAATTCAACGAGAATTCTACAAACGAATTGGAATTACAAAAATAAAATTCTGGCCAACATTTTTCCCATATACTGAACCATCACTTCAAACTATGGTGTACAATGAAAGACTAGGAAAATGGGTTGAACTCTTTGGAATGGGAATCTTTAGACCCGAAGTAACAAAACCTCTTGGTATAACAAAACCTGTTTTGGCATGGGGTGGAGGCATTGAAAGAATTGCAATGCTAAAGTATGGTCTTGATGATGTAAGAGAATTTTACAATAACAATTTGAATTGGTTGAGGAGTGCAACAAAATGCCAGTAGTAGAATTATCTTATTCCAGTCTTCAAAAACTAATTGGCAAGGCCTCAAAAAAACAGATTGCAGACTCATTGCCTTTCTTAGGACTGGACATTGAATCTGAAGACAAGGATCTAGTCCGAATAGAGTACAGTCCAAACAGACCTGACTATTCCACTGACTTTGGTATTGCATTGGGAATGCAAGGGCTGTTAGGTTTGAAGACAGGAGCAATCAAACTCAAAATAAAAAAATCAAAACAATATTCCATTACTGTAAAACCTGATGTCTCTAAAGTAAGACCGTTTGTGACTGGAATTGTTGCAAAAAATGGGAAAATTGATGATAAAACCATCAAGCAACTCATGGCAATGCAAGAAGACCTGCATTTTGGTATCGGACGAAAGAGAAAGAAATCATCAATTGGAATTCATGATTTAGATAAAATCCAATTTCCTCTAGTGTACACTACATCAGATAGAAAGCACAAATTCACACCGCTGAATTCTGAGAAGGAATTGTCTGTAGATGAAATCCTCAAAACAACTGAAGTTGGAAAAGACTATGGGGATTTGCTTGCAAATTTCTCCAAAGTGCCTTTGATACTAGATACAAATAACAAGACTGTGTCATTTCCTCCAATAATTAATGCAGCAGTAACCACAGTAACTACAAAAACAAAAAATCTCTTTGTTGAGGTTACTGGAATAAACAAGGCAGATGCAGAAGATATGTTATCTGTTGTTGCAACAATTCTGCAAAGTGCAGGATTCTCTTTGGAATCAGTTCAGATCTCTGGTGCAAAGAACACCTCTCCAAAACTTGCTGAAAGAAAAATGACTGTCAGTCCACTGTTGATTAATCAGACACTTGGATTAGATCTTAATACATCAAAGATTGTCTCATCACTAAAAAAATCAAGACTGGATGCAACTGTAAAAGGCAAAAACATTGTTTGTGTTATTCCTGCATATCGTTTTGATATTTTTGGCCCAATGGATTTGGTCGAAGAAGTTGCTTTAGGCTATGGTATACAGAATCTCGAGCCTACAATAACACCTTCTCAGACACTTGGCCAAACAAATCCAATTTCGCTAGAACTAAAATCACTCAGTCAAACTATGATTGGACTAGGATATCTTGAAGCATTGAATTCTAGTCTAACAAGCAAAAGAGTTCTTTATGAAATGGCAAACCGTGAACCAAAGACAATCATCTCTGTTCGTGATTCAAAAAGTCAAGAGCACACAATTTTGCGTGATTCAATTTTACCTGGATTGCTAGAAAATCTATCAAAGAACATTCATGAATCATATCCTCAAAAATTATTTGAAACTGGAACTGTCTTTTCTTCAGAGAATCCAATCTCTGAAACAATTAATCTATCTGTTGTTAGTGCACACCAGGATGCAAACTTTACTGAAATCAAATCTGTTTTGCAATCCATGCTAAAGACAGGATTTGGTTTAGAAATTACAACAAAAACTACAGAGCATCCGACATTTGAGAAAGGTCACTGTGCATCTGTGATAATTGACAACAAAACAGTTGGCGTCATTGGAGAAATCAATTCCAAAATCATTGAAAATTATAAAATCCGCGTACCTGTAGTCGGGTTTGAAATTTCCTTATCTAAGTCTATTCTCAAATCTCTTTAGAAAAGATACTGCCAGCATTCCTATTCCTGTGACAAAAAATCCTATCCCTACAGCCAATTCAATTTTCATTCTTTGATGAATATTCTTTTTTTCTTCATCAAGCATGTAATACGACTCTGAATCCAAATTTTCTAAAAACTGAATCTGCGGATAATCAAAAATTATGATTAGTATACCTAAAATCAAAACTATCATCCCAATGAAAAACAGTGTTAGGTTTTTGATTTCCATCAATGGTTTTTAGTAGGATGGGTTCTATTAGTAATCGCCCAAGAGCAGGCACGCAGACGGATTAGGATGATGTCGATCGTAATGATACCAATGATTTCTAATTCACCCAGGCGTGCTACATTATGGGCAACCCCGGTTTCAGAACCCAAGGAGGTTTTGGCTAAAATACCAATGAGATTGTGCGAGTCAGAACCGGGGAACAATTTTCATAAACCATAAAACATCCCTTGATGCTACAAAATTTGAAAATGGTAAATTACTGGTTGGCAAAACAAGAACCTAGCGGACCTAGAGGTTACAATTTTGAACAACTAAAAAAAGACAAAACTACAGTTTGGGACGGAGTCCATAACAATCTTGCATTAAAACACATGAGGGAAATGAAACCTGGTGATCTTGTATTTTTTTACCATACTGGTGATGAGAGACAAGCAGTTGGAATAATGCAAGTTACATCAAAACCATATTCCAATCCAAAAGAAGATGTTGAGCGATTTATCGTAGTTGATGTAAAATACAAAAAAGCACTAAAGCGTCCTGTAACACTTGATGAGATGAAGAAAAATAAAAAGTTCAAAGACTGGGAGCTTATTCGAATCTCAAGATTGTCTGTAATGCCTGTTCCAAAACCAATTTGGGATGAGATTTTAAAGATTTCTCAAAACTGAATGTAATCGGTTTATTGATATAGTCGATTTTTGTAATTATTTCATGGCAACAGCTTATGTGTTAATCAACTGTGAACTAGGTTCAGAAGAGGCAATTATCAGCCAACTAAAGGGCCTAGAAGGTGTCAAAGAAGTTCACGGAACTTTCGGTGCATATGATATTTTGGCCAAGATCGAATCTGATACTGTTGAAAAACTTAGAGAAACAATTACTTGGAAGATCAGAAAAATTGAAAAGATTCGTTCAACACTAACCCTAATGGGTATCGAAGGCCAGACATAAACACCCTTTTTTCTTATTATGATTCTGCATTTCATTTTTGTAGTCAAAGAAGAGGAACGCGAAGAGCGTCAGTTTGAATATGAATATGTCAAGAAGATGGCTCAATTCTTCAAAGTTTGGATTAAAGAAAAGTTTGGCAAAGACTATGAGATTCAATGCGATGAGATGATTACAAAGCCTACTAGTATTCTGCAAAGACTTGACACACATACTCTATTGCGTGATCATGAACAAAGAGGAAAAGACATCTATCATTTCTATCTGACTCACTTTAGACCAATGTGGACTGATTGTACATGTGAAGGATATCATGCAGAAAACTTTGGAATGGTGTATTGGTTACGACCAAAGGAACCAAACGATGAACTATACTTGGCAGAAAAAAACTGTACAACTGTTTCTCATGAAATACTTCATGAACAGTTACGACAAATGGGACGAAAAAAACATGCAAGAGAAGTTCATGACATTTGGACAAAACATATCTTTGAACAATTAGAGTTTGAACAGTATGATAATGACTTCAAAAAAACTGATGGAAAACCAACTTTTCTAGCTATGGATACTAGAGAACTAAATTTGTAAAATTAACACTTTGTTACAGAATAAATATTATTTTCAAAGTTTGCTGTCTTGAAATCTAATTTGGTTTCAGGATCATCTTTTCTTGATTTGCTTAATTCTTCTAATTCAACTAGTGCATCTCCTTTGAATCCTACTGATGAACCATAAATTGCATCAGTTAACATAGTTCCATGATCACCGTTCTTGATGTCATCTACAATCTCATAGAACTTGGCTGCATCTTTTTTATTGACTGGATGTCCAGTTGCCTTGTTTTGTGCAACTGCAATGTACATTCCGTTATTTTTTACTGCTACAGGAATCTTGTGATTCTTGCCGCTTTTACCCGGAATTGTTTCATTAACTAGAACCTCACATTTGTGGTACATGCTTGAGACATAAGCATAGAATCTGTATTGAGCATATTTTCCTGCCTTGTCTTCTTCGCAACCAACAAAGACTTTGTGCAATAATTCTAAAGCATCATCATTCATACTTTGTAATCTGTCATCGATTCTTCCTCTTTCAAGAAGCTCTGATTTGCATTCTTTTGCAACTAGAACTAAAATGAAATCAGGTAAATTGTAATTTTTCAGAGCTGCAACAAATGCACCTGCTTGAGACATGCCAAACTTTGGAAAACCCTTATTGACCATTTTTACACCTCAAAAATCCGCAACTCCCTAACAATGTAATAGAAACCTGCTTTTGGCTTATAATTGTTAAGAATTTACATGCCTGCGGCTTTATTTTTGCAATTTTTTTAATTGTAAATAATAAATTCGGGATGAATTTTTTACATTATGTGAATATTGATTCTACTCCAGAACTTGTTTCAGGAGTTTATGCTAAACTAAAAGAAAATATCGCAAAATTTCGAAATGTTACGGGACGACCGCTAACACTTACTGAAAAAATTCTATCTGGACATTTTAATGAAATTGATGACACAAACTATGCTGGCGGAAAAGATTACGTTTTTCTAAAACCTGACAGAGTCGCACTACAAGACGTAACAGGACAAATGGTAATGCTGCAATTCATGCAAGCAGGACTCAAACAAACAGCTTTGCCAACAACTGTCCACTGTGATCATCTGATTCGAGCTGAAGTTCAAGGTGACATTGACATGAAAGTTTCTTTAGATGAGAACAGCGAAGTCTTCAAATTTTTGCAATCAGCTGCTGCAAAATATGGCTGTGGTTTCTGGAAACCAGGTGCCGGTATTATCCACCAAGTAGTTCTTGAGAACTATGCATTTCCTGGCGGACTGATGATTGGAACTGATTCTCACACACCAAATGCAGGTGGCCTTGGAATGATTGCAATAGGTGTTGGTGGCCTTGATGCAGCAGAAACTATGGCTGGAATGCCTTGGGAATTACTATATCCAAAAAGAATTGGTGTAAAACTAACTGGTGAATTAAACGGCTGGACTGCACCTAAAGATATCATTCTAAAAGTTGCCGAAGAACTGACAGTTTCAGGTGGAACTAATTCTATTGTTGAATACTTTGGTCCTGGAACAAAATCAATTAGCTGTACTGGTAAAGCAACAATTACCAACATGGGTGCAGAAATTGGTGCAACATGTTCTGTATTTCCATATGATGAGAGAATGGAGACTTATCTCAAATATACAAACAGAGGCGACATTGCAGAACTTGCAAACCAAAACAAAGATTCTCTTGTAGCTGATCCTGAAGTAGAAGCAAACCCTGAAAAATTCTTTGATAGAGTAATTGAAATTAATCTTTCAACATTAGAGCCACACATTGTTGGACCACACACTCCTGACTTGGCACGCTCCATTTCAAAACTATCTGATGATGTAAAATCAAATGACTATGTTGATCCAATCTCTGTTGCACTAATTGGAAGTTGTACAAACTCATCTTATGAAGACATGTCAAGAGCTGCCAGTCTAGCTGAGCAAGCAAAAGCAAAGGGCATCAAAGCAAAGATTCCATTATTGGTTACTCCTGGTTCTGAGCAAATCCGAGGAACAATAGAACGTGATGGACAGATGGATTCACTAAAAGACATTGGTGCAACTGTTCTAGCAAATGCATGTGGTCCTTGCATTGGTCAATGGAACAGACCTGAACTAGACAATGATGAAGAAAATACTATTGTTACAACATTTAACAGAAATTTCCCTGGAAGAAATGACGGTCATAGAAGTACACTGAATTTCATTGGCAGTCCTGAAATGATTATTGCACTTTCTTTGGGTGGAAGACTTTCCTTTAACCCACTAGTTGATGAGTTGACTGCAGCTGATGGAACAAAGTTCAAGCTAGAACCTCCAAAGCCAGCTCCAGAAGTTCCTAAAGAGGGATTCATGAGACCTGAAGGAATCTTTGTTGCGCCACCAGAAAACTCTGATGATGTTGAAGTAATTATTGATCCTAACAGTAAACGACTGCAAAAACTAGAGCCATTTACAAAATGGGATGGAAATGACTTTGAAGAACTTCCAATCATGGTAAAGGCCAAAGGAAAGTGTACTACTGATCATATCTCTCCAGCAGGAGCATGGCTATCCCTTAGAGGTCACTTGGATAATCTCAGTGACAACATGCTGCTTGGTGCAGTTAATGCATTTAATGACGAAGTAGGAAAAGGCAAGAACGTTCTAAACAATCAACTAGAATCATTTTCAAAAATCGCAAGACAGTACAAAGAAAAACAGATGAGATGGGTAATCATTGGCGACAACAATTACGGAGAAGGAAGCAGCAGAGAACACGCTGCAATGACTCCAAGATACTTGGGATGTGCTGCAGTAATTACAAAGAGTCTTGCAAGAATTCATGAAACTAATCTAAAGAAACAAGGCCTGTTAGCATTGACATTTAGCAATCCTGATGATTATGAAAAAATTCTAGAAGATGACAAGATTAGTCTAGTTGATTTGAATAACTTGTCACCTGGAAAACAAGTCAAATGTATCATCACTCACAGTGATGGAAACAAAGAAGAAATCATGCTTAATCACTCTTACAATCAAGCTCAGATAGAGTGGTTCAAAGCTGGTTCTGCTCTTAATGTTCTAAGAAATAGATAATGGTGGGCCCAGACGGATTTGAACCGACGACCGATGGTTTTGGAGACCATCGTCCTACCAGGCTAGACTACAGACCCACAAGAATCGACATATTCATCTAGAATTTTAACTTATTTTTAACCAAGATTTATTTGCAATACTCATCAATTTGTAACAGTCGAGCAAATTATGGTAAAAAAAATGTTAATTGCACTAGGAGCAATTCCTGTTATCGTTGCATTACTGATTTCAGTTCCACTGCTAACTAAAAATGAAATTCCAATTTCTGCTGCAAACTCTTTTGATAGAATCGATATCGAATACACAAAACATCAACTAAAGAAAATCGATTATGGTGTAACTGAACGTACTGGTGCACAAAAGACCGAGATTCTAACAATCAAAAATGACGGCGAGATAAAATATTCTGTAACTGAACAAGGATACCTTCAGCCCGACATTCGGTCACAATTAGATGAGAAAAAACTAAACAAAATAAAGGCACTAATCAAGGAAACTGGATTTATGCAAATTCCATCTGAATCATTTCCAATTCTAGAGAATGCAACAGAGTTTCAAAAATCTAATGTAAAAATAACTTTGAATGGACGCGCTCAGGAAATCCATTGGCCAGAACAAAGTGCAACTGATGGTTTTATCCCTCCAATTATTACCATGGTCGAAGCTGAACTAGACCAAATTATTTCAGAAATTAGTGAATAGGTACAAATAGCCTCTAGCAAAAATTAGAACATGCTTCCACTATCTGGAGAACGTAAAGACGCAAAGGGAATAATTTCTGAAAAATCAGAATCATCTGATGTCATTCGTGGTTCCTCTACTCTAAAACGTGGATTTGCCCACATGCTAAAGAACGGAGTTGTAATGGATGTTACAAATGTAGAGCAAGCCCAGATTGCAGAAGAAGCAGGCGCAGTTTCAGTAATGGTACTAGACAAACTTCCATCTGATGTTAGAAAGGCAGGTGGCGTTGCAAGAACTGCAAGTATTAGAATTATTGAAGAAATTATGGATTCAGTTACAATTCCTGTAATGGCAAAATGTAGAATTGGTCATGTTAACGAAGCACTTGTCTTACAAGAGACAGATGTTGACATGATTGATGAATCCGAAGTATTGACTCCAGCTGATGAGTTACGTCACATCTGGAAATGGGATTTGACAACACCTGTTGTAAATGGTGCTCGTTCCTTGGCAGAAGCTTTGAGAAGAATTGAAGAAGGAGCTGCAATGATCAGAACAAAAGGAGAACCAGGAACTGGTAATGTTGCTGAAGCAATTACTCACATCAAAAAAGTAAATGATGAACTAAGAACAATAAAATCAATTTATGATTCTGGAGACAATCAAGATCTAGTTAGAATGGCAAGAGAATTCAAAGTATCTTATGATATTGTAGAACAGACTGCAAAACTTGGTAGATTACCTGTTGTGAATTTTGCAGCAGGTGGAATTGCAACTCCAGCTGATGCAGCATATCTAATGTCATTAGGATGTGATGGAATCTTTGTTGGTTCAGGAATTTTCAATGCAAATGATGCAGCAGAGCGTGCAAGAGCAATTGTATTGGCAACTACCTTCTGGAATGAGACTGACAAGGTAAAAGAAGCACAAAAAATGATTGATGAAAGACAATCAATGTTAGGATTAGATGTTAAAACATTAGAGTTACGTATGCAAGATAGAGGCGGTTCAGCATGAGTGCCAAAATTGGAATTCTAGCCATTCAGGGTGATGTTGCAGAAAATGTATCATCATTGGTAGCATCAATTGCTGACTTGAATCAGGATGCAACTGTTCATGTTGTAAAGACTCCTGAAGAAATATCTGAAATGGATGGACTAGTAATTCCTGGTGGTGAAAGCACTACAATCGGACAATTATCTTTAGTTAATGGCTCTCAAAAAGTAATCAAACAAAAGGTAGAATCTGGAATGCCAGTTCTAGGAATTTGTGCAGGAATGGTGTTACTAGCAAGCAATGCAAGTGACAAGGTTGTTGGAAAAACAGAGCAACCATTATTTGATTTTCTAGATATTCAACTAGAGAGAAACTCTTTTGGTAGACAACGTGAATCATTTGAAGCTAACATCTCAATGGAACCAATCGGAATTTCAAATTTCAATGGCGTCTTTATTCGTGCACCTGCAATCTCTTCTGCTGGTGATGTTGAAGTATTGGCAAAGTTTAATGAAAAAATCGTTGCAATCAAAAAAGGTAACATCATTGGTACATCATTTCATCCAGAACTAACTGATGATTTAGCAGTTCACAAATATTTTGTAAATCTAGTTAAAGATTCAAAACAATAATTTCAAAATTAAAAATGGACCCAAAAATTACAGAGAAAGCTTGGAATCCTGAATTAGAAGCACAAGTTCTAAAGAAATGGCAAGAGTCAGACCTTTACAAATTCACTCCAACTGATGATAATTACACCATAGATACGCCTCCACCATATCCTTCAGGCAGGCCTTGGCACATTGGAGCAGCAGCTCATTACTCCCAGATAGACATGATTGCAAGAACTGCGCGCATGAATGGCAAAAACGTCTACTTTCCAATTGGAATTGACAGAAATGGTTTGCCTGTAGAATTCTACACTGAGAAAAAACACAACATCAGAATGAGAGAGACAGAACGTGGAGAATTTTTGAATTTGTGTAGAGAAGCACTAGATGACTTGGAAGAAGAGATGGTGTTGATTATGACAAATCTCGGTCTAAGTGGAGACTTGAAGAACCATTACAGAACTGATTCAGAAGAATATCGTGCATTAACACAATCTACATTTATCACTTTATGGAAGGAAGGAAAAATAGTTCTAGCTACAAGACCTAACAACTATGATTGGGTTTCAGGAACTACAATTGCTGATGCAGAAATTGCATATCAGGACTTGCAGACAAAACTAGTCCACATGAAATTCAAGATTAAAGATACAGATAAGGAAATTATCATTGCAAGTACAAGACCAGAATTATTATGTGCATGTCGTACCATTATTGTAAATCCTGAAGATGAAAGATATGCCTCATTTGTTGGAAGTAAGGTGATAGTTCCAATTACTGGAGCAGAAGTTGAAATTAAAACTCATCATTCAGCTCAACAAGACTTTGGTTCAGGAGCTGTAATGGTTTGTAGTTACGGTGATCAAAACGACGTTGCATTGTTTAGAGAAATGGAGCTTGAAGAAATTGTTGCAATAGGTTTGGATGGAAGGATGACAGAAGCTGCAGGAGCATATGCAGGACTAAAACCAAAACAAGCTAGAGAAAAAATTATTGAAGATTTGGAAGCTAAAGGATTTGTAGAGAAAATTGAAGAGATTAATCACAGAACTCCAATTTCAGAAAGAAGTAAGATTCCAATTGAGATTATTCCGATGGAGGAGTACTATCTCAAACAGAAGGATTCTGTTGAAAAAATGAGAAAATTAGGCTCAGAAATCACGTTTTACCCCTCTATGCACAAGCAAATTTTGATGAATTGGCTTGATTCCATATCTATTGACTGGCCAATTTCAAGAAGAAGATACTATGGAACAGAGATTCCTATTTGGTATTGTTCTAGTTGCAATGAACCACATGTTCCAGAACCAGGAAAATACTATCAACCATGGAAAGAAAAATGTCCAATTGAAAAATGTGCAAAGTGTGGAAATGGTGAATTTACTGGAGAAGATAGAACATTTGATACATGGATGGATAGTAGTGTTTCACCATTGTTTGTTACAAAGTATAACAAGGATTCAGAATTCTTTGAAAAAACTTATCCAACATCACTTAGGCCTCAAGCAAAAGATATCGTAAGGACATGGTTGTATTACACACTTTTACGATGTGACATGTTAACTGGCAAAAAACCATGGACTGAAGCTTGGATTATGGGATATGGTCTTGATGAGAATGGAATGAAGATGAGTAAAAGTAAGGGAAATGCAATTGATCCACTTCCAGTAATTGAGAAATTTGGAGCTGACACATTCCGATTTTGGAGTGCAAGTGAGATTAATCATGGTTATGACTTTAGATGTAATGAACAAAAGATAGAGTCAACCAAGAAATTTTTGAGCAAGCTATGGAATGTTTCAAGATTCTTGTCTAGCTTCCCGATAGTCAAAGAAGCAAAACCTACAACAGTTGACAAATGGATTTTATCTGAACTAAATAATTTAGTTAAAGATTGCAAGAAAGGATATGACCAATACAATTTCTTTGTTCCAGCAATTGCAATTAGAGAATTTACTTGGAATCTATTTGCTGCTCATTACATTGAAATGGTCAAAAAACGAGCCTACGGAGAAGGATTTTCTGAAGAAGAAAGAGATGCTGCAATCTACACTCTACACAAAGTATTATCTACAGTTCTAAAATTATTAGCGCCAATTACACCATTTATCACAGAGCATCTATGGCAGACACTATACTCTGATACCAGTATTCACACAGAAAGACAAGCAGAATCTGAAGAGACTGAAGATTATTCTAAAATCACTGAAGAAGTTGTACAGTTTAATTCCAAAGTATGGAATGAGAAAAAGGCAAAGGAATTATCATTAAAGGATTCTATTGCAATAGAAATTCCTGAAAGTCTATCAGAATTTAAGAAAGATTTACAGTCAATGCATAATCTTGAATGAGTCCTAGATTCATGTTATGATAGAATGGGAACCGTGGTAGAGTGGATGCTACTACTAGTACTAGAATGAGTACGGTGATGAAATTATAGATAGAAGAATTTGCTGTTAATTGTAAAACAAAATAGAATCATCTAGTATCTGTTTTACCTTTTTGATTTTCATCAGGAGTAACTGGCTTACGTGGAGCTTCAATAATTGTATCTTTTTGAAGTCTAAATATTGTACCCTTAGGAAAAATAAGAAAACCTTCTTTAGATTTTTTAAATTTTTTTACAGAAACAATGACATGTGTTTTTTGTGGTAATCTTATTTTTGTTCCCGGTTTAATTTTATAATTTATTTTAATTATTGGAGTAAGAGTCTTAACTTGAATTTGTTTCGGAATAGGAAATGTTTTTGGAATAATTATCTTACCTTCATCAGTCATCATTATTTTTATAAAAATGGGAGAAATAGTTTTGAATTTTATTCCTTTAACAAGTTTAATTTTATTTGTCAAACTCTTACACCTTTTACAAATTCTGCATAGTATTTCAAACGAAATTCTTGGATATACGTATAATCTTCTTTGAATTCTCTGTATTCTGGGTTGTCAAGAAGTTTCTGTAATTCATTAAAACTAAAACGAAAATACAGTGCAATTTTAGGCTCAATAATTCCATTTAATGCAAGGTATGCTATTTTTTCATGTATATTTCCATAATTTTCTAGAAATGCTTTTTCATTGATTGTTTTTCTGCTTCTTTCAATAATCACAATTTCCTTTTCTAATTCATTTAATAATTCTAAATGCTGTTTCTTTGATTGTCTTTTATTAGATAATGCACTAACAATAAGACCTCCCCCTGCAGCTCCTGCACTTATTGCAGAAATTATTCCAGCAATTACTATATCATCAACCAATCTACTAATGTATTGTCGTATGCCTTTATGAGTTTGTATATTAAAAATTAATTTTTGAGAATAAAGTATGAATTTATTTAGATCTAATCTGTTTGATGATCATTGTTTTTTAAAGGAAAAGCTTTTGAAGAAATTAAAAAACCCATGCTAGTAGTTTTCCTAGTGATAGGCGGATTGATGATCGCAACTCCATGGATAATTCCTTATGATACTACAGCCATATCATTTGTAAATTCTGCATTATTTGCCATATTGTTAACATCTTCATCGTGGTTTATTGCTAAAGGAATTGCAGGAAAAAATTCTGAAGAAAATAAAGAAATCAAAGGAAAATTGGATTTAGTACTAAGTAAATTAGAATCAGAAAAACCTGAAGTTGTTGATGTTCAACTCCCAAAAACTGGCACATCTGATATACCAAATATTATGAAAGAATGGGAAATTGTAATTAAAACTCAAATGCATTTTAATGATTTATTGATAAAAGTCAGAACTGCAACTCTTTCTGTAGTTCTTGCAATTTTTGGTGCAGCAGGGTATTCTTTAGCTTCAAATGAAATTAATCCTCTAAAAATTGAGGCAATAGGTTGGACTTTCCATCCGTCTATATTGATAATTTGTTCAGGAATTATTATCCTACTGACAATGTTCCGGATTGATTATGGATATTATTTCCAAATGCTAAAAGGAGCTGTATCCAAAGGTTATGAATTTGATGATGAATTTGAAAAATTAGAAAAAGAATTTGGAAGAAAATATTTTGGAATGTCAAGAATGATAAGTAAAGCAATTGGTAAACCTGAGAAATCAAGAAATTTTGTTAAAGGATTTTACATTATTCCAATTATATCTGGTATTGTATTCTTACTTGCAGTTCTTATAGGATATCAACCACCGAGTGTATAACATGAGAATAGGAATAGACATTGATGGAGTAATATCAGATTTTGTTACATCTTTCAGAAAATTAGTAAAAGAAGAATATGGAGTTGATTTTGGATATGAGGATATCCAGCAACATGACCTATGGAAAGTTTTAGGACTTCCAAAGGATGAAACATTACAACTAGTCATTAAAACATTTGAGTATGACTTGGGTGTTCAACCCGGTGCAATTGAAGGATTAAAGGCATTGGCTAAAAAACATGAAATAATATTAGTTACTGCACGCCCTGTTCAAGCAAAACAGAAAACTCTTGAATGGTTAGAAAAGAATGATGTTTCATACCAAAAAATCATCTTTACTAATGAAGGGAATAAACACTGTGTAGAAGAAGAAAATCTTGAAGTAATTATTGATGATCACCTTGAAGAAATTTCTAATTGGATTGGAAAAACACAAAAAATTCTAGTGTTTAATCATCCTTGGAATAAATCATTAAACATCAAAAATCATTTCAGGCGAGTTTATTCTTGGGAAAATATTCTTGAAGAATTAAATTAATTCATATCTTAGGTGATCTTTTTTATAACTTTTGTCAGTTTTTATGCGCGAAGGGGGCATTCTATTTTTGTTGATAATCAATAATCTCATTTGTATTTGTGATTTTCTCTCTCACACGTCTTTGAATTTTGGTTCAAAACTCTAAACTCCAATTTTCTTTCTATCTTCTTTAATAATTTTAGAAATTCTTTGATGAGCTTTTTCAGATAAAGATATGGTGTCCAATAAAGCCATATATCTTTCATTTTTTTTGTTCTTTTTTAGCCAATTATTTAGATATTCAATTCCAAATTTTTGAATTCGTATAACTGAATTTTCCATTTTTAATCGTGTATTGAGAATTTTAGAATCAATATCAAAAATCATTCTTTCAATTGCATGTTTCTGTTGAAAATTTTCAGCCTTGTCTAAACTTTCACGTAGTCTTGAACGCTGAACATTAAATCGTTGGATAATCACAAGAATGGAGTTTTCAATATCTAGAACTTCATCATTATGTGAGATTTTGTTATACCAGAAAATAATGTCGTCATTAATTGTATTTCTATTAACCTTCATTAATTCTGCAATCTTTCTAGCTGAATATCCGTACTCAAAATGTAATCTATGAACTTCGTTTTGTCGCTTTATCTTTTCATCTTTAGAATATGGACCACTTCTTTTACTGGAAGTGTTTTTCAATGATTTTCCAGACTCGATAAAATCTGAACTTACATCAAGCGGATCTTTTGATACTTGTGCCATGGTTCTATTACGTGCCTATTTCTCTTCAATTGGATCCTGAGCCAAATGTTGACCCCAAGTCAACACCAAATCAATACTGTCAGATCAAAAAAATGGCATAGTTTGGCATAGTTATGCCCTAGTCTCTAGAAATATTTGAAATAATGTGAGAGCCTTTGTTATACCCTTCATAGATGTAAACACCAACTGCTTCAACATTTGATGGCATTTTAGGTGCTAGTAATTTGATTAGTTCACTTGAAAGATTCTCTACAGTAGCTTCGCCTTCTAAAAGATAAGTTGTATTTTTTGGAACTTGCAACTCAAATCTTCCTTTAGGACCCTCAAATGATATGACATAGTGAGAGTCATCTTCAGTTTTTAGATATTTTCTGTTAATGAAAAACTTGTGATCAAATGCAGTTAATACTTCTTTAACGATTTTTTTTGCTTCTCCAAAATCTACCAGTAAATTGTTTTTCATCTGTCCAACCAACTCTACCATTACAGATGATGTGTGTCCGTGTAAAATGGAGCATTTCTCAACTAGTGGCAAGATATGTGCATAGTCAAATGCAAATGATGCATCATCTAAAAAGATAGAACCAGTTTGTGGTGTTTTATCATAAAATACAATATCTTGCAATTCCTTTAGTTGTGCAGCATACTTTCCGTGTCCAATTGCCATAATTTTTTGGTCTGGAAAGTCTTCTTTGATTTGTTTGTATTTTGCAATGTCATCTTCATTATCAATAACTTCGATTAGTCCCTTGTCAGTTTTAAAATCAACCATTACTTCAGTTCCATTTTTCAATGTGACTTTGTGATTGTATTGATATTCATCTTCCAAAAAGTCTAGCATCTGTGCCACTGTAAGCTCTGTTCGAGTTCTCATCAAATTTCCTTTCTTGTCAATATACTTGAAATCTGAATCCAATACTGCGGGACTTGTTGCCATGTGAACTCATCTGCCCCAGAGTCATTATATAAATTCTGAAAATTTTTGTGCCTAAAACAGGAATTTTAAGCACAAAATCCATTCTAATTTTTGATTTTATCATATATCCTAATATTCTAAAATATTCTGATATCTTGTATTGGTTAGTCAGGGAATTCTAATAGGAATTGCAGTTGGAGTATTTTTTGCAGGTATAGGAATAGGATATGCTGCTTTACAACCAACAACAACACCAATGATGAATTCTCAACAAATGATGAATGATCCTCAACAAATGAACCAGTGGATGACTACAATGATGAATGATCCACAAGCAATGCAACAAATGCATGACATGATGATGTCTGATCCTCAACACATGAACCAGATGATGGGTCCAATGATGACTACAATGATGAATGATCCAGAATTGCAGCAACAAATGATGAATCACATGATGAATAATCAGGCAATGATGGACTATATGATGACTAATCAAGACATGATGAACATGATGATGGGAAGTAACATGATGATGGGAGGTCACATGATGGGTTCTGGAATGATGAGCCAAGGAATGATGAGTTCTCAATCTTTGCAAACAATTCCTACAGATGCAGAACCTCAAACTAGAACATTTCAAATCAGTATGGAAGAAGTAGAGTTTTACGCTGAAGTTGAAAATGAACAAGGAGAAGAAGAGATTGCATTTGTTGAATTACATGTATGGGAACCAAACATCATAATTGTTAATCAAGGCGATACTGTAGTTCTTGAAATTACTAATCCAAGAAAACATGCACACACATTGTCAGTTCCTGCATTTAATGTAAATTCAGACATGCTTGAACCCAGAGTCGGAGCAGATACTGTAACCTTTGTTGCAGATACTCCAGGAGTTTTCACATTCTATTGTGGACTGCCTTACAATCCCGACAAACTGTACTGTGATCCTGATCATAATATGATGACAGGCACTTTGATTGTGTTAGAATAGTCTCAATTTTAGCCATAATTCGTACTTTCAAACTATTATTTTGTGATTGAATATCATTTTTAGAAAATCATATTCATTTTACGGTAACTGAAGCATTTGCCCATGGATGAATCATGCAGAAATAATCATACTCTCCAGACTCTACAAATTTGTATGAAAAAGTTTCACCAGACATTATTAGCGCACTATCAAACTTTCCATCAGGACCTTCAATGATATTTCCACTAGTTACAGTATGTGCTGAAGAATCATCATTTCTCCAAATAATTTCTGCGCCTTTGAAAATTATCAATGATGAAGGCTCGTAACATTTGTCAGCCTCTTCACATCCTGGAACAGATGTTCCTGCTGGAATGCTTACCAATCTTGAAGGTAGTTTTGAAGTAGTAAACTCTTTGGCTGTTTCACTTAGATCTTTTGTTTCTTTTATGACATCCTTTGCTTTTTCAGTTACATCTTCAACAGCTTTAGAACCTGATTCAGATAGTTCTTTGATTTTTTCAACTGCGGGCTCTATGTCTTTTTTTAGTTCTTTTGCTTGTTCTATGGCAGGAGTAACTGCTGTGGGTATGTCTGAAGGTGAGCCTGTCCCGCCAGTCATTGTAAACCCTACTGCAGCAGCAACAATTGCCACTGCAACTACCATACCCATTTTATCCATAGAACTCATGAGCTAAAAACCTACCCTCACGCTAATAAAGAGAAATTACAATTTTCATTAATGGTTATCACATCACTAAATTTTGAATTCTTTTAGTCATAATTCATACAAACTCATAGTCTAATGTCTTAGTAGAGAGTTTAGGATTCGGGCCAGATTGATATCATTTCTTGTGATGCCGCCTGCATCATGGGTTGTCAGTTCTATTACGAGTTTGTTGTATACGTTAAACCACTCTGGATGATGATTCATCTTTTCAATCTCCATTGCTGCCATAGTCATAAACCCAAATGCTTGGTTAAAGCTATCAAACTGGATTTCTCTATGCAGTTTGTCATTAACAACACTCCATCCTGGCAAATTTTTCAGCTCTTCGGCAATCTCTTCTTGTGATAGTCTCATCATTTTTCAGTATTATTCCATTCAATTAATAGTTAAAGAGTTTGATTCATTACCCTTTGTAGAATTCAGTGATATACATGGATGCAAAGTATCAAGAGTTATTTGAAAAAATCAAAACTGCAATAACTCAAACCGTTCCAGATAAAAAAATTGGAATTGCATATTCAGGTGGAGTTGACAGTACGCTAGTATCAAAAATCTGCAAAGACATGAACTATGACATTACGTTACTTACAATTGGATTCTCTGAATCTCATGATATTTTGTTTGCAAAGGAAGTCAATGAACAACTAGACTATACTCACCATGTACTGGAAATTGATCCTAAAGACTTTCCATCAATACCATCTAGTATTCATGAGAAAATCAAGACTGACAATCTCTCATGGAATGAAAACTGTATTGCGTTTTACTATGTATCAAAACTTGCAAAGAGTTTGGGAATTGATACAGTAATCACTGCAAACGGAATTGACGAGTTGTTTTGTGGGTACAATGCCTATAGAGAAGCATATTCTGGCGGTGAATCCAAGATCAACGAAGTGATGGATTCAAAATTAGACAATGAATTGAAAATGATGAAGGCAGTCAACATGATTGCATCTGAATTTGGAGTAAAAATCCTGCAACCATTACTATCATCAGATTTCATTGAATATGCAAAGACTGTTCCAATCTCAGAAAAAATTACAGATTCTGAAGATTTGTACAGAAAACATATCATACGAAATCTAGCAAAACAAGTCGGTGTCCCTGAGGTTTCTTGTAACAAAAGAAAAAAAGCACTACAGTATGGCTCTAAAATTCACAAAACTCTGCTAAAGACTAGATAAACTAAATCATTTTACAAAAATGGTTCAACTCAAATCCCTCTGAACTACCATTACTGCCTATAAGATATTGTAATATGCTGCTTGTCTTAATCATTTGATCTTATTTTCAAAAATTCAACTTATCGTATAACTTCACAATTCCCATCTTTTTTCTTCCAGCTTTTTCCTCCTAATAATTTGCATTTTGTTTTTGTAACGTTTTTTGATATTACTTGCCTGCAACCTTTTTGCAGATAACACGTTCCAAGTTGAGTTTTTGTAGTTCTCTTTGTATTGTGTTTCTTTGTTGTTTTTCTGGTTTTTTTGATAGTTGTTGGTATCACTTTTTTCTTTAGAGTTTTTCTTTTACGTACTAGAGGTTTTTTTAATTTTGGAATTTTGGGTTTTCTTATACGGGGTTTTCTTAATGACATCGTTTCTCAAAAGCTATTCAAAAATAAAAAATTGTTGGAAGCCTACTCTACAGTAATGATGCCTTGCATCCATGGGTGTACAATACAAAAGTAGTCGTATTCAAATGCAAGATCTAACTTGATTGAATAGGTCTCATTTGGCATCATTAATCCACTATCAAACAACCCATCAGGACCATCATGTGGATTACCTGAAGTAATTGTATGTGCTACGGTATCGTGGTTTGTCCAGATTATCTCTGTACCTTCAGCTGTTGTTATGTCAGCTGGAATAAAACAAGTGTTGGATTCTTCACAACCTGGTACTCCTGTATCTGAAGGTATGCTGACTAGTTCAAGCAGTTTTCCATCAGTTTGTTTGACAACTGGTGGAACATCCGGAATTATGTCTTCTACTACATCTGCAGTATTTTCAACTAATTCATCAACAGTGTCTGCTTCGACTACTGCCTCCCCTAATTCTGAGGTAATAATCGATGCTTTGTCAACTACATTTGATGCTCTTTCTTCAGTAATCTCTGGAATATTTTGTAGCTCGTTTGTTGTACGTTCAATGATGGCTTGCCCTTGTGGTTGAATTGAACCCTCTTGTGACATGCCAAGAGATCCTGCAAATGCTATTGCAATTGCAGTGATTGCTACAGACAATGCGATTCCAAATTTGTCGTTTGAATCTTTCATATTTTTTCTATGTCAAAATACTATATCATATCGTCTAAACAATGATTATGAAATTAAGCTGGATTTTTGATGGTATTATCGTGTTGGATGTGTTCTACTAATCTTATGTCCTTTCTTCCAGTTGTGCTCAAAATAGTCCACACACCAATCTTGGAATAATACTGTCTTCCCATAAAACATGTGTCTCAGATCTGGTTCTCCATCTGAAGTTGGAAATATTATGCCTGCCTCTTTCTCATTTAGAATCAAAATTATTCCTATTGATTTGATTTCCTTGCGTTCAATCATTTTTTTCTTTATTAATTCATAGTATCCTATTTTCTCAAGTTTTGATGTTCTTCCTTCATGCTCATCTAGGTCTTCACTCAAAATGTGTCTATATTTTACACCTTCTTTGATTCTTTTTACTAAAACTTCTTCCATTCCTACTGGTGCTTCATTGATAATGTCACAAACATACTCTTTTGAGTTTTTGTAAATTTTCTTCCATGTGTCAAGTACGTTTGTAACTCCTTTGATGTGCTCACAATTCTCAAGTACTCCTAATCTTCTGCTAAACTTGATAGGTAAAACACTTACATCATGAGACGAAAAATATTTCTGATTTTTTGTAATGAAAAACATCAAAGGCATCTGGCTTAACATTAATTTTCCAATAGTTGTTATTCTAAAATGCTCATCTGATCCTTTTTTTACAAATCCTGTATTTGATAATCTTTCTAGATTTCGGTGTATTTCTTGTGATGTGACTCCAATTTTTTTTGCAAGCTCTGAAACACGAAATGGCTTATTATTGAGATTTGATAAAATCTTTAAACGTTGTTCACTAGCTAATTCCAAAAAATTTGAAGCAACTACCTCGTATTTGTCCTGTGTCATATTTTTTCATTTTTTTTACAAGTTAAATTCTTTTCAAATTATCTCTCTGTTTGTAAGATATGTGATATAATCTAAGCTTGAAAATCAAAATTTCCCTTTTTTTGAAAGTTATTTTACAATTAATACTGAACAAGGAGGATTTTTCATGAGATTTTCAACAGTGCTGTTGTAATATTTTTTCTCATACATTGTTGAGAGTTTGCTTTTAGAAATAACAATGAGATCTATGCTATTTGATTTTGCATATTTCGTGATGGCTTCAGATGGTAAATCACTTTTAATTATATTTGATTTGATACTGATATTGTTCTTTTTTGCATCTTTTGTTAGTTGTTCTATATGTGACATTATCTCTTTTTTTACTCTCTCAAATTTTTTCTTGTCTGATGTTGACTGGAAAAAACCCAATGTAGATTTTTTTTCTACACAAGTAATGACTGATATTGTTGATTTGTTATCTTTTGCAATCTTTAATCCTGTCTTGAACCCCTTCTTACTACTTGCTGTTCCGTCATATGGAATGAGTATTTTTGAAAACATCAGTGTATTTTACCAAAATACTGTTTAAAAATAATGCGTACTAGTAAAATCATGGAAAACTTAGCCTCATTTTTATGATATTTCGTTTTAACATATTTTTGAGCTATGTATATTTAGAAATCTATCTCAATACTACTGAATTATTTTGGCTGAAGAATTTGTTTTCAATGTCCTTATACTGCTAGTTTCTGCAGTAATTTTAGGAGAGGTTTTCAAGAGATTAAAACTTCCTGCAATGGTTGGTCATTTACTTGCAGGAGTTATTGTTGGACCAACTTTACTAAACCTTGTTCATACTGATGAATCGTTTTTGGTGTTCATCGATCTAGCTGTTTTCTTTTTGATGTTCTTGGCAGGACTAGAATTACATCCTGAAGAGATTAAAAAAGCCGGAAAAAAGGCTATGATTCTATCACTACTTGCATTCTCTATTCCATTTCTTGGCACGTTTGGAATCATGCATGTGCTTGATCAACCACTTGTTACGTCGTTATTTGTGTCGCTGACATTAGCAATTACTGCAGTTCCCGTTAGTGCAGTAGTGTTAATGGAATTTGGATTGCTAAAAAGCAAGCTTGGAACCACTGTAATGACTGCAGGTATTATCAATGATATTTTGTCTTTGGTGATTCTGGCAATTATCCTCCAAATGTCAGTTGAACCTACTACCTCTGATGTTGATGTGATGGAAGTTCTAATATCTACTGGAAAGATCGTTGCTTTTATTGGTGGAATTTTCCTTGTTGACTTTTTACTAAGCAAATTCAGCCGTCATATTCCAACTACGTTTATTCCAATTTTTTCTAAACTAAAAACTCGAGAATCTGGATTTGCAATTTTGTTAATTGTAACATTTACAATTTCAGTTATAGCAGAATTATCTGGACTACATTTCATCATTGGAACTTTCTTTGCAGGCCTGATTATCTATAGAAAACTGATTGGAAAAGAACACTTTGAAACAATTAACGATGTTTATGGGAAAATCACATTTGGATTCTTCTCGCCAGTATTCTTTGCTTTTATAGGTGCTGAACTTCACGCCCAATCCCTATCTGATGTCTTGCCTCTATTTCTGCTACTATTGGGAATTGCTATTGCTGGAAAAATTGGTGGTGGATTCTTGGGCGCAAAACTTGCAGGATTCTCCACATCCAAGAGTAAGACAATAGGGTATTTGATGAATAGCAGAGGTATGGTTGAGCTTGTAATTGCTGTAATAGGATTAGAAGCAGGAATTATTGATCATACATTATTCTCCGTTATCGTTGCAATTGGTTTTATTACTACTGTGTTAGCTCCTATCATGTCTAGATTCTCTTTAAAACATTCAAAGGAAGCAACCATATGACACAAAAACAATTCAAAGATTATAAGCAATTATGTCTCACAATATTGTGAGTAGATTGAAAAATAAAATTCCTGCAAAAACATCTAATTCAAAAAAGGATATCACTAAAAAAATTAAAAATTTAAAAGAAAAATATCGAAAACAACTTCAAATTGTTAAAGATGAAATCAAAAAAGCTGAACAACAAAGAATATCTTTTGAAGGATTGGATACAATTTCTCCATCTTCAATAACATCTATTCAGATGCGTAGAGAACGTTCGATATTAAAAGCAAAACAAGCAATTACCATTAGTTTGAATCTTCAAAAAGAAATCAAAAAACTTGAGTTGCAATATTCAAAAACTATACAATAAAAAATTATTTTGTTTAATTAATTTTTTTAAATCAAAATTAAAAAATACTCTAATTCAAAAATTCTGATATGGATCTTAAATCCCAAATAAAACACGCTAAAAGGGCAATTCATAATGCACAAGAAGTTAGAACTGCTTCTGAGAAACTGTTGGCAAAAAAATCAAAAAACCCAATACAACACTCTCAACTCAAAGAATTAACTAAGATTATGCATGACATTGAACTTGCAACTGAAAAAACCATGAAAGGTGCAAAACTTGCTGAATCTCGTGCTCAATCTAGACTTTTGGCAGTAAAAAAAGCAACATCAAAAGCTGTTTCGTACACTAAAAAAGCAAAATATGCTGCACTTGCTTCAAAAAAAGCAGCAAATTCTGCTTTGATAACCTCTAGAAAGATGAAAACATCACAATTAACAAAAAAATATCAAAAAACTTATCGTATTCAAATCAATGCATCTATTCGTGCTGCTAAAACTGCAAAAGATGCTATGGAAAAAGCAGTAAAATCTTCAGAAATTGCCAGGATTGCAGCACGTATGCCTCTTGAGGAACTTCGTATTTAGATCATCATTACTTTGATTTATTTTCAAGTGATTCTACATATGGTTGATAATCATCATCTAATAGAATTGGATTACGTGAATAGTCTACGCTAACGCCTATAATTGTTGGAATGCTTTTTTCTTTTTTTGCTGCTTTAACATATTTTTGAAATTCTTTTACTGTTTTTGCATAGAACCCTTTAGCTCCAAAACTTTCTGCAAGCTTTACAATATCTGGATTCCCAAACTCTGTTGCCACACTTTGACCAAACTCATGATTTTGTTTTAGTTTAATCAAATTTAATCCGTCATCTATCCATACTATTACTATTATTGGAATCTTTAGTCTTACTGCAGTTTCTATTTCTTGAACATTCATTAGAAAACCCCCATCTCCAGACATTGCAACAATTGTTTTTTCTGGAAATGCTAATTTTGCACCTATTGCACCAGGTAATGCAAATCCCATAGATGCAAATCCATTAGGTATGATACATGTATTTGGCTCGTATGTATTGTATACTTTTGCTATCCATAATTTGTGTGTCCCCACATCTGAAATTACAATATCTGAACGTTCTAACTCTTTTCTTACATCCAAGATGATTTTTTCTGGTTTCATTGGATATGCTGAATCATTTTCAAACGTATTGATTCTTTCAGTAACTTCATTTCGAATTTTTTGAAACTCTTCTGGCATTTTCTTTCTAGGGTATGAAACTAGTTCCTTGTTAACACCGCATTGTTGATTCATTTCCTCTAAAATCTGATCAACTGCATACTGTACATCTGAAACAATTTCTACATCTGGTCTATAGTATGTATACACCTCTGCAGGCGTAAAATCGATATGAACTATTTTTTTGTCTAGTTTTTCATTCCACATTTTTGGACTATATTCAACAAGATCATATCCCACTGAAATCACAACGTCTGCGTCAAGTACTGCTTGTAATGCATGGTCTGCATCTTTTATCCCTAATGTGTGCAGATGAGTATTCCAATCATCTGGAATTACTCCCTTTCCCATGAATGTGTTAATTGAACAGATTTTGGTTTTTTCAGCAAATTTTCTAACATGACTGCTTGCTTTTTCTCTAATACATCCATTTCCAACTATCATTATGGGTTTTTTTGCATCAAGGATGATCTTCGCAGCTTTTTTTATGAGAGTTTCATTGGCTTTTGGCCTGTATAGTTTTTTGTAGCCAATTGGAGGAATGTCTGATTCCTGCTTTGCTACATCTTGTGGCAATTCAATATGTGTTGCACCAGGTTTTTCTGTTAGAGCAATTTTAAATGCTCTTCTAACAATTTCTGGAATATTTTGTGCGTTTCTAATTGACCAACTCCATTTTGTTATTGGTTCGAACATACTTACAACATTCAAATTTTGGTGGGATTCTTTGTGTAAGAGATATGAATCCGTTTGACCTGTAATTGCTAGTACTCTGGATCTATCCATATTTGCATTGGCTACTCCTGTTGCAAGATTAGTTGCACCTGGACCCAAAGTTGCAAGACATACTCCAACTTTCCCTGACAATCTTCCATACACGTCTGCCATAAATGCGGCTCCTTGTTCATGTCTTGTAAGAATAAACTTAATTTTTGAATTATCAATAGACATCATAATATCTGAATTCTCTTCACCTGGAATTCCAAAAATATATTCTACATTCTCTTTCTCTAAACATTTAACAAAAAGATCAGAAGCTTTCATAAGATTAGTTTACAATATTAACATAAAAGTAATTTGTAAATTTATTTTCTTATTGGTTAAAATTTAGAATGGAACATAATTCAATATACTATGTTGATTTTAAACAACTTTTTTTAAACCAACATAGATTCCAAGTATTAGTACTCCTATAGCTCCTCCTAGAAAACCGATACCTATAATCCAGTTCTCTCCAAATGGTTTTGAAAATGTCAAAATTAACACTGCAATTAAAAACAACACTCCAATTACTATGTACAAAATAGATTTTGACGTTAGAACTGACATCATAATTGTGTGTCAAATTAAAGTATAATATGTTGTTGTGATCCAATATGGCGTGATATTTTTTACATATCTTTAGCTTATTTTCCTACTCTTAGCTTAAGAAAATCTAAGTATGTTTATGACTAAAATAATTCATGGAACAAAAATCTACGTGGTCTGATTTGAAAAGTGAATACTACCACAATTTAAGAATGCTTGATGCATCTATACAGGCAGCAAATAACGCAACACTTGAAATGAATCGAATTTACTTGGATGTAATCAAAAAATCCCGAAATTCCACGCCTGAAATAATGAAAAAGTTTTCAGATACTTGGATTGATTCCATCCCGAAAACCAGTCTTGAAAACATGCCATCCTTGAAGAATAATTATGAAAAAATTAAATCAAATCCTACCCTTGAAAATTTTGAAACCTTTGGAGCAGAACTTCAGAAAAATATTAAACAAAAATCTATTTCTGAAATGGCATCCTATTGTCAAATAATGACGTCATTTTATGATTCCTGGAAAGATATGTGGCCAAACTGACAAAAATATTGGTGTGTGCTAATGGGTATGGAAAGTTGTAGAAATGACATCACAGTTAATCATTTAGCCGTATTGTGATGTAGAAATTAATTATGATGTACTGTTCTAACATTGTTTCTTGAAAATATTATTTCAAGCTTAAATTATTCATAGAGTTTCAAAAATAATTTTAAATTATAGTTGATCTGATCGTAACTTTTCTAACTAAAAAAAATTAACAAAAGCTCAGTTTGAATATTTACTTGGGATTTAAACAGTAATAATTCTTAATTTTTTTATGGCAAAAGCAAAAAGCAGAGTCAAAAAAGTTGCTAAAAAAGCTAAACGCACTGTAAAACGTACAGCAAGAAAAGCAGCAAAGACTACAAGACGAAAGGCCAAGAAGACTGCAACTAAAGCTAAACGTACTGCTAAACGTACTGCAAAAAAAGCAGTAAGTAAAGCAAAACGTAGAGCACAACAAGTTGCAAACAGAAGAAAGAAAGATCTTCAAAAAGCCGAAAACAAAGTCAAAAGTATGAAAAAGGCTTTACGAACTGCAGAAAAATCTGCAAGAAAAAGAAAGTCTGATTATACAAAGGCACTCAAAAAAGCAACCCAAACAAAGTAGACTCAAAACTACTCTTTTTCTTTATTTTATATCGAACTTAACTTCATGATTGTTTTTTATTCTGAATTTTCGAGGTTTTGGGATAAATTTGAATCATCTCTTCACTAAATTTATGGTTTGGAATAATTACTCGTACCCCCTCTTCAGTAACTGCCGTAGTTTTAGTTAGATGTAATCCTGTGATTTTGCATCTAACATAATCAAACTCTATTGTATCGCCCACGTTGATTTGAGGATTCAAAAATATGCTTATTCCTGCAATCGCATTTTTTAGTTGATTTTGTAGGGCAATTCCGATTACCACTGCAGCAGCACCGATAGAAGTAATCATCTCTAAGGCAATATCAAACAACCCAAAAAATGTGCCTAGATAGAATAATTCTCCAAAAGTGATGAAGAGAAGAATCATGCCTAATAGTTTATCAGAACCTTGCAGATCTTGCAGTTTTTTATTGATTATTTGTCGTGTAACAAGATACAAAATTGCAGTTATTGCTAAAGACAATACTGCAAAAAACAGTTCAGTCAAAATCTATTGAAGAATATCCTTTTCATAAAATTCTGCAATACTGTCCTTGACTATAATTTTTGAATTTTTTTTAAACTCAAATGATTCAGAAAAATTTGCCTTAATTATATTCAAATCAACTGATGCGCCATCTTCAAGTGCAACATAATTGCGTGGTATAGAATTATCTGCTCTTTTCCACTTTCCATGTAACTTGCAAACATCAAAGAGTTTATGCAGTTTAGAATTGTCATGAATTTGATTATTTATCATTATGTAAACTCCTTTTCAATTCTTTTATGGATATGTTTGAAAATTTATGTGAGTATCTATCTATAATTTTTTTAACTACCAGTCCTTTCATGTTGGCAAAATGTTATCACACCACATGTTATAAAACCATCGATTAAAACTTGTGTAAATTATTAATGCAATAATTTTTAAATGAATTATGTAAGACTGATTATACGATTTTGGTGTAGAGAGTGATGATATTACCTACGACACACACACTCTTTACATCAAATCGAGTTTGTTTAAAAAATACAATGATTGTTGCATGAATGCAAGATTAAACGTAAAATTTTTTCAGCTCATCAATTGATTTTCAGCTCATCAATTGATTTTCAGCTAGTGATTTTATGAATAATTATATGATAACATTCAAAATTATCTATATGAATCAGATGTTAGAATATTGTTTTGAAAATAAACACACATCACCCATAACTGATGTTGTTACAGGCGAAATTTGTTGTAGTGATTGCGGTGCAGTGATTATAGAAAAAACAATTGATCGTTCAAATGGTTTGATGACTCCTACCAAGGAAGATTATATGAACAAAACACAAAACGGCCCTCCAACAAAAATATCAACTTCAAATATGTCTCAATCAACAACGATCTCAAGAAAAAATCATGATTCTACGGGAAATAGGCTACATAATGACACTAGGAGACATTTTTCAAGATTAAGAATATGGGATTCACGCAGCAAAATTGACAGAAATGAAAGGAATCTTGTAAAGGCATTCACAATTTTAGATGCATATGCTAGTCAGCTGGGTATTCCAGAAAATGCAAAAGAACATGCTGCATATATCTATAGAAAGGCAGTAGAAAATAACCTCATTATGGGAAGTTCGATTCCCTCAATGGTGGCAGGATCTGTTTATGTTGCCTGCAAGCAGCTTGGAATTCCAAGAAGTGCAGATGATACGACCAGAATTTGTAATATCAGTAAAAGAAAATTATCAAAAGCGTATAAACGTCTTGTAAAAAACCTAGAACTAAAAATTGATCCTTCAGAAACAGACTACATATCACAAGTTGCAAATTCATTATCAGTTAGTGAAAAAACAAAAAGACTTGCAATCAAAATAATTGATGATGTCAAAAAGGAAAAAGTTCATGTGGGAAAGAAACCGCTTGGAATTACTGCAGCCGCAGTATATCTTTCTGCAATTAATTATAGTGAACATGTATCAATGGCAAAAATTTCAAAGGTGACCAATATCAGTACAGTAACAATTAGAAAAATTACTAAACTGATAAAGCCGTTTGCTGCAAAATATATTGAGAGCATAGATGTAGGGGTGATGAAATAAACACATGTCACAAAAACAAAGCGAATTAACAAAAATAAAGGAGTATGAAATCTTGCAAGATGAATACAAACATCTGCTTTTAGAATATGAAAACATTAAAGCAGACAATCCTCACAGCCAACAACTAAAAAACAAAATCAAAGAATTAATTCAGAAACAAAAAGAGATTCAAAAAACACTGTTAGAATTAAAATAGATATAGTCTAAGAATTTATTGCATATTTTTTCTACCTATTTTCCATTTTGCTACTCTTTTTATTTCATAGTTTTCTAAATCTCTGATGATTCTACATGTTGAATGTTTGTTGTTCCTGCAGATGTGACATTGCATTCAATGACAGTGTCATTTTCATTAATACAATTTTTCAAATGGATTGGGATGTATTCTGAGTCTTTAGAGTCAGGATTTTTTATAATTGTCCATCCGTACATTGATTCTGACTTATTATACTCAGCATGTTTGATCCATGCACCAAACCTATCTTGTCTGAACACATTGGAATTTAAATTGGCATCTTTCCTTCCTTTTTCCCAAATTTTTTGGATTAGTTTTTTATCAAAATTCATATCGTCTTCTAACATGATTATAATTACAATAGGATATTGTAAAAAATTATCTAAGCTTTAAAGTCTAATTTAAGCTAATTTGCTTATGAGAATTAATTAGATTTCTCCTCAAATAATACCTATGCAGAAAAATAACAACACCACTGAAATTCATGAAAGCATTGCATACAAAATTTCTAGAAACATTAACTGTTCAACATTGAGGTTACAATGACTTGCTTTCTACCAGAATGTCATGTAGATGATCCTTGTAGGAATTGTAGAAAAATGTTTGGAAAACCTACAAAATACTATGATGACATGAACATTAATTCAAGAAAATCAAACTAAATTTTGAGTTGACTCTCTGAAAAAATAAATAAAAAGAACACAAATTACTATCATGTCAGTAATTCCTGAAGTAATTAATGAAAGAAAGTTGTGGGTAATTCTCTCTTCTAGGAAAACAACTGCTAAAGTAAATGAACTTGAAATTGTCAAACCTCTTGTAGAGAAATTAAATGAAGAGTGGTTTGAGAAAGGTGATTTTATCTGGGCTGGACGATTTGATGATGGCAAGACAAGCATGGCCATCTTTGATGCCACAGAAGAAAAGGCCAAGAATTATTTTGAGAATTACTCCAAAATTTGTGCAAATTCCTTAGATGTTAAGCTGTACAATTGGGATGCAATGCCTTTGTTTACTATTCTTGAAAGGATACAGGGAAAGATTTAGGAACAGTTTTTGTCATTTTTCTGCCCAAATGGGACTTGATCTAAATGAATTTCTTTACTGTCTTGTGAACTGACTTGTTGACATTGCTGATAATTGCAGGTGATGCACCAAGATGTTTTTCAGGTGAGAATATTGCATCAATCTCTTTTTCAGTTAACTTTGATGTGAATGCTTTATCATTTTTGATTGCATCTTTGTAGAACATTCCCTTGTCATTTGCCAAAAATGCAACTCGTTGCACGTCTCTGTATGCAACAAATCTAGGAACTCCTTTCTTGATTAGTGCCTCTAGCACAAATTCAGCAAAGATTTGTCCCTTTGTGATGTATAGATTATCAACAATTCTCTTTTCATTTACCAATAGATTTGAAACAATTCTAGTCATTGTCTCAAGCATCTCATCAACTAGAATGGATACTGTAGGAATTACAAATCTCTCATTAGCAGAGTTTGATAAATCACGCTCATGCCATAATGGGATGTTCTCAAATGATATTGCAACTTGACTTCGAACTAGTTTAGATAATGATGATACACGCTCACTCTTGATTGGGTTTCTCTTTACAGGAACTGCACTGCTTCCCATCTGTCCTTTCTTGAACTGCTCTGCAACCTCTCCAATTTCTGTTCTCTGCAGATTTCTAATCTCTATTGCAATCTTTTCCAATGTTGCACCAATCAAAGCTAATTCAAAGACGTATTCGGCATATCTTTCTCTTGGAACAACTTGTGTTGTAACTTCAGCTGGGTACAGTTTCAATCTCTTTGCAGCTCTTCTTTGAACTTCAAGTGACTTTGCACCCATCAGTGAACCTGTTCCAACAACACCTAATGTTTTACAAATCAAAATTCTCTTCTTAATCTCTTCAATTCTCTCAACATGCTTTGCCATCTCGGCTGCCCAATTTGCAAATTTTAATCCAAATGAAATGATGCTGGCATGTTGTCCGTGTGTTCTGCCTACTGCTGGAATCTTAGAATGCTTTAGAGCTTTTTTGGCCAAGATTGATGCCATCTTTGCAACCTTTGGTTCAATGATTTGCAATGCATCGCGCATCTGCATAGAGTTGCTTGTATCAACCAAATCATTGCTTGTCAATCCATAGTGAATCCATGGTCTTGCATTCTTGCTACATTTCTCACTAAGTGATTCAACTAGTGCTGCAGTGTCGTGATCACTTTTTGCCTCTAGCTGTTTGATTCTCTTTGCAGTAATTTTTCCAGAAGTTGCTGCTCTGTGAATTTCCTTACCAATACTTTTTGAAATCATTCCGATTTCACTTTGAGAAATTGCAGCTGCACCTTCAATCTCCAACTGATAGTTGATTTTTTTCTGCTCACTAAAAATTTCCATCATTTCTTTAGTGCCATAACGACCACTATCAATAGGTAGAATTGCCAATATCTCCACTGAGATTTATTGGAAAATAAATCTACTTATGTAAAATGTAGGCTGGGTTCATGAACTGAACCTTTGAGATTAAATTAAAACGGTTTTTGATAAAATCTAACGTCTAGTTTCCTTTTTTATAGCTGCAATCTTCTTTGAGGATCTTGCTTCTTTTGTTTTAGCAGTTGCCTTGCTGACTTTGCCTTCTTTTTTTATGCTCTTTCCACTTCTTCTTGCAGCCCTTGATACACTAGCTCTTAGTTTTTGTTCTTTTAGCTGTTTTTCTTTTTCTTCTTCAGAAAGTTTTCCTCTGACCATACTCTAGAAGTAATTCTATCCTAGATAAATTAGATCATCAATTTCATATTTGATTTTGTTTATTTTTTATCTATTTTTTCCAAAAGCGCCTTGGTGATCAGTTAAGCAACAAGCACATTGTTTTGTATAACATTCATCTACCTTTTCGTGACCGCATGAACCGCAATGGCAGAAAGGATCATTTCCCATAAGCAATCTTTGTTGTGATTGAACTTAAGACTATCCATGATTTCCAAAAATAAAATCACCCTCAATTCTTCTGATGATTTAAATTGGATTGGACGAGAACTTTACCGATACAATGTCTTCTATAACTCCAAGAAAAATTGTAGAGAATCAATACCAAATTGATGCAGATTCTAGTTTGGGAATGAGGGTTCCAGTCAAAATTTACGCCAATGAAGCATTACTGGAAAAAATGCTTACTGATAGGACTATCATGCAAGCAAGAAACGTCTCCTCTATTCCTGGAATTGTAGGACACAGTGTTGTTTTGCCTGACGGACATGAAGGATATGGTTTTCCTGTAGGTGGTGTTGCTGCCATGGATGCTGAAGAAGGAATGATCAGTCCAGGTGGTGTTGGTTATGACATTAATTGTGGAGTGAGACTGTTGCGCTCAAATCTAACTGAAGACTTGGTTCGCTCTAAGCTAAAAGATATTGTAACTGATCTTTTCAGTTCAATTCCTTCTGGTGTGGGCTCTAAGGGTGCAGTAAAACTAAGTCACTCTGAACTTGATGAAGTGTTAGTTAACGGAGTAAACTGGGCAATTGATCATGGATATGGTTCAACAAATGATTCAGATGTCTGTGAAGAAAACGGACAGATAAAAAATGCAGACCCTAACAAAGTTTCAGATAAAGCAAGAAAGAGAGGTGCACCTCAGCTTGGTAGTTTAGGTTCTGGAAATCATTTTCTTGAAATTCAAAAAGTTGCAGAGATTCATGATGAGCAAGCAGCTGAGAAGATGGGAATTAAAGAAGGAACAATTACTGTTTTAGTTCATTGTGGTTCAAGAGGATTTGGCCATCAAGTTTGTAGTGATTACTTGAGAGTTGCAGAACAAGCAATGAGCAAATACAACATTACATTACCTGATAGAGAACTTGCATGTGTTCCAAATACTTCTGAGGAAGGAGAGTCTTACAGAAAAGCAATGTTTGCAGCTCTTAACTTTGCTTGGAGTAACAGACAGATGATTACTCATTGGACTAGAAAATCTTTTGAACGCGTCTTTAATCAGTCAGAATCTGATCTTGATATGAAACTAGTTTATGATGTTGCACATAATATTGCCAAAGTAGAAAAACACAAAGTAAATGGCGAGGAGAGAAAACTTGTTGTTCACAGAAAAGGTGCAACTAGGGCATTTCCTGCAAACAGGGAAGAAATCCCTTCAAAGTATCGTCATCTAGGCCAACCTGTCTTGGTTCCTGGCTCTATGGGTACTGCAAGCTGGATTCTACTTGGACAGCCAAATTCTATGGATCTAAGCTTTGGTTCAACTGCCCATGGCGCAGGAAGAACAATGTCTCGCTCCAAGGCCAGAAAAAACTATACTGAAAATGATGTTAAAAAATCCCTAAATGACAAGGGAATTTTTATCAAAGCACTGACCAGAGATGGAGTTGTGGAGGAGACACCTCAGGCCTACAAAGACGTTGATTCTGTAGTTAATGTTTCTCATAATCTAGGAATTGCCACCAAAGTGGCAAAATTAGTGCCTATAGGTGTGATAAAGGGTTGAGCGAAGAAGATTCAGAACTAGAGAGACTAAAAGCAAAACGACTAGCAGAGATGCAAAAAAATCTTGTATCAAGACAAGATTCTACTCCAAAACAAACTGAACAAAAACCTCCTGAAAATCCAAGGGACATACTAGTCAAAGTTTTGGGATTTAGGGGACTAGAGGTTTTACAAAATGCAGAATCACAATTTCCAAACGAAACAAAAATCATTATAGAAAAGTTATCTGAATTGATAAAGTCCGGTGAGATTAACGAAACAATTGACGGCGGAAAATTACTGACACTGTTTAGATCAGTTGGACTAAACATCAGGATGGAGACAAAAATCAACATCGAACAAGACGGCAAGTTTGTTTCACTAACTGATAAACTCAGCAAGCAATCTTCAAAGGATGAAGAATCATGAGTATCACTTTAGAAATTTCTACAACAAATTATTCAGACGATTCGTTTAACATCAAAAGATCTTTGTCTCACATGGAATCACTTACTGGTGCATACAATGGATACATGTTCAGCGAACCAACAGAAAATTTTGGTTGGACTTTTTTTAAAATTGCATTCAAATCTGAACTACAACAAGGCATTGAAGAAAAGTTTGCTGATATGATATCAAAATACAGATCTAGTACTGCAGAAGAAAAGTTTGCTGACTTTATGCATGATTATTTTGCTTCTAAAAATTGTCAGGTAAAAATTAAAGTCGTTGGCTAGACTCTTCTTCCTCTCTTTCCACCCTTCTTTCTAGTGGTGTCATGAGGAATAGGTGTAACATCATCAATTCTTCCAATCTTAAATCCGCCTCTTGCTAGTGCTCTGATTGCAGCTTGTGCACCTGGACCTGGAACTCTAGAACCAACTCCTCCGACTGCACGAACTCTGATATGAAATCCTGTGAATCCTTTATTGTGTGCAGATTCTACTACTGCATTTGCAGCTTTCATTGCAGCAAATGGTGATGATTCGTATCTGTCTGCATTGACATGAATTCCACCAGAACTGATAGAAACAGTTTCAGCACCAGTTAGATCGGTCATGTGAATGATTGTGTTATTGTAACTACTGTAAATGTGAGCAATACCCCATTTTTCTGGGCCTTCCTCTTTCTTTGCCTGTGGTTGAGATTTTTGTTCTACTGCTTCGGATTCAACTTCCTCGACAGGTGCCTCAGTCTCTTCAACTGGTGCTTCTTCGACTACTTCCTCAACTTTGGCTTCAGTTTCTGACAATGACTACTCACACCTAAAGGGGTTTAAAAAACATTGATTTTGGAATTTTGCTTTGATTTTACTACTTGGCCCAAAAACGACCATTCTTCTTATACTGAAAAAACTCTAAGATTCATTATGGCCTCCATCTTGTTTCTGGCAATCGGTGTTGCAATAGCTGCTGCTTTGTTTGGTTCAATGGCAATCCAATCCCTGACCCCGATCAACGAAGTCATTTTGTCCCCCCAAGAGAAAAAATGCCAACAAATTGCAAATGAGGGATACAAGATGCATGCACTTTACCCCGAAGCACATCCTGATGACTTGCCAGAAGATGACAAAAAACGATTGCTATACCTTGATGATTTGTGGATGACTGAATGTGTTGCAGTTTTACCTGCCGAATCTGTTTTTAGTATTGTAAATAATGTCGAAAGAGACACATCACATGGTGAATAATTTATCTAAAGTGTTTCCAACCAGAGTCTTTTAGAACAATCTCTTTGTTGTTTCTCTGTAGCACCACTCCCTTACCAGTAGTTACGTGACCAATCTCAATGATTGGTGTCTTGAGAAGTTTTGCATTTTTTAAAATGGCTTGCTTGTGTTTTGGATTAACAGTAAAAACAAACTCGTATTCTTCTCCTCCATGAAAAACCAAACCATCTAAATTCAATTTTTGTGACTTTGCATGAGTTTCCAAATCCTTTTTGTGTGGTGAACTGGTGATGACAAATTTCTTTTTTGACTGCTTTGCCATCTCGTTTAGTGTGGTGGATAGACCGTCACTAGAATCCATTGTTGCTGTAAAGTATTTTTTATTTTTCAATCCAAAATTTACTCTGGGCTTTGGATTCAACACTGACTGGATGGATTTTTTAACAAAATCTCTACTTCCTTTCTTCTTGTCTAGCAATATGCCTAGACCTGCTGCAGTATAACCAAATGGTCCTGTTGCAAAAATCAAATCATTATTCTTTGAACCGCCTCTGGGTACTATTCTCTTAGAACTTCCAAACAGGCACACATTAAACACAACTTCTCTTCCTGCGTTTGTATCGCCTCCTAGAATGGAAATTCCAAACTCTTTGCAGGCTTTTCTGAATCCTGCAGCAGCATCTTCTATTTTTGAGCGTGAGATACTTGAAGGAAAGTTTACTGAAATTATCCCATATTCCGGCTTGATTCCCTTTGCAGCAAAGTCGCTGACACATGCTACTACACTTTTTCTTGCAGCATCTGATAATTTCATCTTGGGGGGAATATCTGTACTTTCTACTAGTGTGTCTGTTTTTGCTATGATGTTTGATTTGTTTAACTTGAAAATCTCTACGTCTTCAGATACAAAATTCTTGTTTCCAAGCTTCTTTTGAAAAATTTTGATGATTTCTGATTCATCTAACTTGCTCATAATTTTGATTCACCAACTCTATTGTGTCTTTAACAATCTTCTTGCATTTCTCCTCATCATTTGATTCAGCTGATACTCTGATGATGTCTTCAGTGTTTGATTTTCTTATCAATACCCAACTGTTCTCATCAATGATTCCTTTGACTCCGTCTAGTGTATTGACTTCAGAATAATCACTTGCAAACGTTGAATGTACTTTGTCTATTACTTTGTCATGGAACTGTGCATCAATTGCAGTCTTGTCTCTAATTTGGAAATAACTTTCCATAAAATTCAAAACTTCGTTAAACTTTGCAGTTCCAAGCATTGATGAAATCAAACCGCTTGTTAGAATTCCTTCTCTGCAATAATTAAACTCCGGTAAAATAAAACCGCCACTACTTCCTTCTCCACCAGCTTGTGCATTGTCTTTTATCATCTGTTCAATTACATTTGCTTCTCCAACTTTGGTTCGCTCAACTGTTCCGCCGTTTTCTTTGATGAACTTTTCAACTGAAACACTTGTGTCGATACTTAACACGAACTTCTTGTATCCTAACTCCAAAGACTTTGCAACTCCCAATCCCAATGTTACATCAGGTGTCTGCTTCTTTCCGTTTCTAACTACAACCAATCTATCGCCATCCAAATCAAATGCAAACCCGATCTCTTTTTTTGATGATGCCAAAACAAGGTCATCCAAATTATCTGAAGTAGGATCTGGACCTCTGGTGCACCCTTGCAGGTTCTCATTTAACACCTGGACATTACAACCGATTAATTCTAACAATTCAGGCGCAAATCCTTTTGCAGCCCCGCCTCCAATATCTACTACAACCTCAGGCTGGTTCTCCAAATCTCCTATGATCTTTCTTGCATCTTCAATGTATGATGATAAAATGTCTTGTTCGCTGCCAATTTTCTGGCTTTTGATCTCTTGTTTTTGGATTATCTGCGGAAGTTCCTTTTCATTTATTCCTCTTCCCTCAATGATGAATTTCATTCCATTCCACTCTATTGGATTGTGAGAAGATGAAACAACAATTCCTGCACCATACTTTCTTGCTTCTCTAAAAACTACTGGAGTAGGAACAGTCTCTAAATTAAAAACATCAATTCCGTTTTTCATCAATGCTGCACTGGCAGTATCTTTTATCATGGAACCTGATGGTCTGGTGTCTTTTCCAATAACACATTTCTCAGACTTTACCAGTGATGAAAAGTTGTTACAAAATTCTAGTACGTCTTTTAGATTGAGGTCTTCTCCAAATATTCCTCTAATTCCTGAAATTGTTTTTTTCAATCAATCCAACTCAGAAAGGCTTTTTATTAACTCTGATGGCTTTACCCAAACGTGCCTTGGTAGCTCAGCCTGGTAGAGCGAACGCCTCGTAAGCGTTAGGTCGCGGGTTCAGATCCCGTCCGAGGCTTTGTTAATTTTTCAAAAATGTTTGTAAATTGAGAATCTTATTCATCAAGGGTTTCGATATCTACTTCTAGTTCTTTTCCTAAACCTTCCCACCATTGTTTAGTTTGTTCTGTCATGTTCCCCTCATTAGTAACCTGAAATTCTCCTTTATAGATCTGTCGGTTGATCAAATGTTGATCAATTACTAGTGTTTTCTAAAATTTTTATTCAGTTTCTTCATCACGTTTTCTCTTGAATTTTCTATACATGATTATAGTTAGAGCAGCTCCTGCACATCCCCAAAACAATGGCGATAAACCAGGTTCAATTGTAGGTTGAAAAGCTCCAACAAAACTTGCAAACATTATAGCTATCAAAACCAATCCGCCTAATTCTAGCATTTTTGCCATGTTTTCTCTGAGTCTGTGGTGATTTCAAAAAGATATATGGTTTTGTAAATTACATCGAATAATGGACAAGTATCTCACAGTAATTTTGATTTTTATGATTGTAACTATAGCAATTGCATTTTTCAATCCGTCTACAGGTGAGATGAGATTCATTGCACCGTTATTTTATGGCGGAATAGCAGGAATAATTATTATTGTCGTTTACAGCTCCTATAAGGAGAAAAAAGAACGACAAAAAGCTAATGCAAAAAGAAGATCTAGAAAATAGGTCTTAGAGTTCTAAACCAAATGATTCAGCAATACTTGAAAAGTTTGCATAAGATTCCAAATATTGTCTTCCTTTTGGTGTAATTACAAAGGTGTTCTTTCCATCAAATTCAATTTTGTTGATTAGGCCTGCGCCAGTCAAGTTATCTAAGAATTTGGATAGTCTAGAATGTGATAAATTTGCCTTTGTTAGAAGTGATGTTGTCTTGATGCCTTCCTGTCCAGACTGTTCAGTAACAGTCAACAAATCAGCTACAATTTGCATACTAGTTCTATAGGAAACCATACGTAGTCTATTCTAAAACTCAGATATAAGGGTATTACCATCTTTCAGTTCAGATAAATAATCTCTAGCCTAGTTATCACCAATGTCTGCAATTCCATGGTTTGATGACTTTGAAGGTGTTGCTTACAGGTATTATGATCTTCGCATGAATGTTGTCCCCTTGGTCTCTGACAGAAAAGAGTCTGCATCTATTTGGCATGACACCATTCGTTACTGGGTAGATCCATCAATTAAGATCAGATTTGTCGAGATCGGTGATCAATACTGGTTTATCATGGGCGCTGACTCCCAAAAACCTGACACGAACATGTCCTTCTTCAAAGTTTTACACAAGTCTGAAAATTATGATCGATTCAAGAAAGGTCACGGTGGAGAAGCATATTTGAGATTAGGAACATATGCACAAAAGTCTCTTAATGAAGTAAAAAAAGATGCATTGTGCAATTGCGGTCATGAAGCAGTAGATCATGATGAAAATGATGAGGATGTATGTCTGTATAACAAATGTGATTGCAAAAAGTTCTCTACTTTTCAGGTAAACTTGTTGAAAAGAAAGAAAACAATTACTGATATTAAATTCCTTGAAGAAAAAGATGTAAAAGATGATCCACTTGTCTGGAATTGTTTTAATGCAAATAAATTCTCAAAAGAGAAAAACTAGTCCAAGTGTTTGTTTACTCTAACGTGATCTCCAGGATAATAATCGTGAAGTTTTTTTGAATAACAATCTCCGCAAAGTGTGCCTTCAATTCCCCACTCTTTCATTGCTTTGAATTGAAGTTTAACTTCTTGACTGCATATTGCACATTTTTCTTTTAATCCCAAAGTGTTTCTGCTCTCTTTAATCAATATAAAAAACATTCTCGAGTGCTAGATGAAAATTATGTTAAATACCACTTGTTTTTATGAAATTTAGGTAGCAGTCTGACCAATGTAAACCTCCTGCAAGATTTTTACTTGGTTGGACTCTGCCTACTAGAATTACAATAAACTGTTTGTTAGTTTCTTTAGTGCCAAGATTTCGTCTTCTTCTTGCCTGATTTTTTTATCAATTACTCTGAGCATTGTGTCATTCCAGACGTGTTGAGAAAAGAAATTGTGCTTTGTGTTTGCCATCTCTATCTCGTCATCAACCACTGTGTCTTCGAGAAATTTTGTCACAATTACATCTGCAAGTTTCAAAATTCTAGAATTTAGTTTGAAACTGCGGAAAATTGGCTCGATTTTCCTAATGTCTCCCTTGAAATCTCCCTTTGATTCCAAAATTTTCTTGTGTAAAATTCTAAAGTATACTGCAACATAGAACAATGTCGCATATCTTTTTGTCTTGTGACCTCCCTTCTTTCCATACTTTAGTGACTTTTTTGCATATTCTTTTACCAGATATGGATACAACAAGATTCTGTAATCGTCTTTTAGATTGTCATTGAAGATATCGTCATACTTGCTGCCTCTTGGAAGAAACTGAGCTGGTGAACTGTATGCTTCAGTTGGTCTTTGTTCAATTCCTGCAACTAGAGATTGAATTGCATCTTTTGCAACAATTACTTTTTTGTGATTGTCTGGAAGATAATTGTTGTATGTAGAATCTCCTGCATACTCGCATTGTTTTGATTTTGATTTTGTATCAAAAGAACCTGCTTGAATTTCATAAAAGTAACCGCAGTTTTTTAATTGTGATTTGATTGATTTGTGAAAATCCATCAAAGAGACTAGATCTTTTCCTCTGACAGAGTTTTGTGAGTTTCTATATTTTGTAATGTTGTTTTGTTCTTGCTCATCATCTGCTTTGATTATTGTAACTGTCATGGAGCCGTCCATGTTTTTTGTTCTCTTTGAATGATCAAGTATGGAATTTGATGTTTGAGCACCGTTTACTATTTGTGGTGCATGAAGCTCAATCATGTTCTCCCCTAGTTCTGAAAAATCACTTACCACAATTGTTATTCCGTTATTGTAAAAGAAGAATTTGTTTGGATTACTTTGCAATGTCTCTCGTAATCCCTTGTTAACTGTAGTCTTGAACTGCATCCACTGTCTGATGTTTGATTCAAACACATAGTCTCTGTTCCTGCTTACAAATTCTGTTAGTTCACGCAGTTTAAGAATTCCTAGTATGGTGTTCTCATGTCTAAGCATCTTTTCTAGTCTTATTGATGATTTTTTTCCTGCTGCTGGTTTCTTTATCCTGTCCCATAATCTTTGAATGATTTTTTCCTCATCAATTACTTCTACTAGATCATCATGATAGTCTACTTTTTGGTCAGTTACATAGCAGCATTTTACTTTGAGATTCTTTTCCTTTATCTTTGTGACAAGTTGAGCCAGCTCTGGTCTCATCTTTGTGACGTCTTTTGTAAGCAGTCTTTTTGCATCTTCTTTGAATTTTGCAATTGCTTCAAGTGAATGTGATGTACCATATTTTGATTGAAATAATCTAACTGTATTATCTGAAAAGTCTACTGGCAAGTATGCATCAATGCCTAGATCGTTTGCACCATCTACAATTGCATCTGCTGCATCGTCTTCTGTGGCCTCAAAGACTCGTGTTAATATCCATTGAAGAAAATTGTTTCCTTTCTCAACGTCGCTTTTAGAGTTCTCAGCATACTCGTGTATGCTTTCTCTGATATTTTCTTCAAATCCTTCTAGAGGTGGACTGGAATTTTTTTGAACTAATAGTGTATGTGATCCAGGTATGTATTCTAGTAACCCGTTTCCATTTTGTGACATTTACTTTTCTAATATGCTATATATTTAGAGACTTGGGTAACTATGTAATAACTCGGTTTTGGATGTGAAAAGATTTGAATAAAAAAATAATTGCAACTAGCATAATTGGAATCGCAATCATAGTGTCTCTAGCTGTTGCATTTTCAACTGGAGTAGAGCCACAACCAGAGCCTGATTCTGAATCTAATACAACAACTTATTCAATGCAAGGAGTTTTGAAATCTGACGTAATGACTGGCGGCGATGTCATAATGCCAACCAAAGTATCTCGACCTGGATGTGAGGAGACTGATAGATGCTACATCCCATCTGAAATCAGAATTGCTGTTGGCGAATCTGTAACCTGGGTAAATGAGGATTCAGCATTTCATAGTGTCACATCTGGATTCTATGATGAACCAATAGATCTTTTTGATAGCGGATATCTGGATCCTTTTGAATCATACACACTAACTTTTGATGAAACAGGAACTTTTGATTATTTTTGTACTTTACATCCTTGGATGGAAGGACAAGTTATTGTGGAGTAAAGGTACCCGAGGGAGTCGAACCCCCTTGTATAGGCTTTGCAGGCCCACGCATAACCGTTCTGCCAGAGTACCGTTTTGAAAAACACAAAATGAACAATTAAACTCTTGTGATGATATCTTGCTCTATCTTAGATTTGTCTCGAAAAATTCTATAGTTTTTTGCCATGCATCCATTGATGCCTCAGGTGCATAACGTTCTCCTGAAGGATTTGCAAATGCGTGGTCTACTCCTGGATAGATGTGAATATCGTTAGTGATTCCCACTTCATTTAATGCAGATTCGAATTCATTTACTTGCTTGGGTGGAATTCCTTGATCAAGTTCTGCAAAGATTCCAAGTATTGGCCAATCAATTGAGGACAATGTTTGAGGTTCTGTAACTAGTCTTCCATAGTAAATTACTGTTGCATCCATGTCTTCATTGTTTAGTGCAAGATTAAGTGACTGTTGTCCTCCAAAACACCATCCAATAGAACCAATTTTTTCTGGAGA